>DASVCT010000321.1:0-3220 GCA_036381475.1 Cyclobacteriaceae bacterium | reverse complement strand
TCCCGTTCCCAGCCGCGTAAACCGCGATTCCCTGGATGCGCTCGTCGGGTTGATCGCGCTGTCGCGCGCGCGGCGTGTGATTTGCCTGGGCGACCTGTTTCACAGTCATTACAACGGCGAGTGGGAGGAGTTCGGCGAAGTGGTGCGCCATTTTCCGGGAATAAAGTTCGAACTTGTGCTGGGAAACCACGACATCATGAGCCGAATCCAGTATGAGCGGAAATCGCTGACGGTTCATGAAAAGTTAAAAATCGGGCCGTTCCTGCTGACCCATCACCCGCGCGAGGAATACGCCGGCGACGACTATAATCTCTCCGGACACGTGCACCCGGCGGTAAAACTCAGCGGAAAAGGCAGGCAGGCCATGACGCTGCCGTGTTTTTATTTTGGATCCCATCAGGGATTCCTTCCTGCTTTCGGTGCGTTCACGGGCAATGCCCGCATAAGACCCGAAAGGGATGGTCGGGTTTTTGTAATTGTTGCAGATAAGGTGATGCCGGTGGACTGACGCCTGTCACACGCCGCCAGCCTGGATGGAAAGACTATGAAACATTTTTTGATGCCCCTGCTGGCCATGCTCTCATTCGCCGCAGGCGCGCAGGACACGACGCGAATATCCCTGCTCTTTGCCGGCGACATAATGGGGCACGACAGCCAGATCGCCTCGGCATATGATCCGGCGTCCGGGCAATACGACTACACCGCGTGCCTTGCCAGCATGAAACCCTACATCGAAAGTGCCGACATCGCCATCGGAAACCTGGAGGTGACGCTGGCAGGTCCGCCATATAAAGGGTATCCCCAGTTCAGTTCACCCGATGCCCTCGCTGTCGCTGTGCGCGAAATGGGCTTTGACGCGTTGGTTACCGCCAACAACCATTCCGTCGACCGCGGGAAGAAGGGCATCCTCCGGACGATCAGCGTGCTGGACAGCCTCGGCATCCCTCACACCGGAACATTTGCCGGTGAGGAGGCGCGACGCAATGAATATCCTCTCATCCTCCAGAAGAACGGCTTTACCCTTGCGCTGCTGAACTATACCTACGGAACGAACGGCATACCGGTGCCGGCACCCGGCATGGTAAACCTGATCGACACGGCACAGATGCGTGTCGACATTCACAAAGCACAGCAAGTCAATCCCGACGCCATTATCGTTTTCGTGCACTGGGGCAATGAATATGAGAGTCTTCCCACGCGGGGGCAACGACAGCTTGCAGACTATCTTTGTCGCCTGGGTGCCGACCTGGTGATCGGTTCACACCCGCACGTCCTCCAACCCATGGAGTGGCGCAAAGAAGAAAACAAGCTGGTCGTGTATTCATTGGGCAACTTTGTCTCCGGGCAACGGAAGCGCTATACTGACGGCGGAGCTATGGCGTACACCGAGCTGATGAAAGTCAGATACAAACCCGATAGTGCGGTTACATCGATTGATTCAGCGGGCTATTTCCTGCAGTGGGTATACCGAACCGAGGATGAGAATCGCGACTATTATATGGTCCCTGTGCCGCACGCGGAGAAAGATCCGTATACTTTCAAAGGAAGCGCGGCATCGCAGGCCGCGTTTCGCCAGTTTGTGACGGACTCACGCGCGCTTTACGGCGAGCACAACATCAACGTCCCGGAGATTGCGCAGGTACCGCCGGATTCCGTCGTGCGATTTCGTGTACATCTCGCCATGAATACGCCGCCGACGGGTGGCGGAGCGTCCCTTTCCGCTTTGGATGCGTACCATTTCTATGGCATTGAGCCCATCGAGGATGAAACCGGTCCCGCGTTCCTGATCGGAAACTTCAATAACATCGGTTACGCCGAACGCCTATGCCGGAAACTCCTGGAGGCCGGTCATGAGGCGAAGGTTGTGAGGTGTGTGAACGGAACCGGTCGGTGATCAGCAATGGGCAATCATTCGGTAATCGGTAGTCGGAGATCGGTACTGCCTACTGTATATCAACCTCCACTTCCGCGCTAAGCTGCTGCGCGAGGTTGACGACATAATCCTCAAAATACTCCGGGTCGCGGAAACCTTCGTCGCTTAATTCCCAGCAGCCCACAGCGTAGTAGGTCACGGGTGACTGTTCAGACACCTTGAGCTTGCCGTAAAACGTGTTAGAGAAAATGCCTTCGTGGGGTGCTTCGCCATTACCAAGATAAACGTCACGGGGAAGGATGAGGGCGAGGCCAAGCCACCATTCCCGGTTATACGTTTGCTGGTCGTGCGTGAGCAGAACGACGAAGCGATCGTTGACCATAATTTCCTTTAGTGGATTCCGCGTGTTGCTGTTAACGAGTCCGACGAGGAGTGTTTCATCGCCCTGGAGGCCCGAAACATTCACCGTATTTTGGTAAGCGTACATGCCGGGCCAGATGCTGACGCGTTCATGCACCTGGTAGGTGCGATCGAACGGTCTCCAGTTGAAGTAATTGAAATCAAGGATCGAACGAACGGGCCCTTCCTGTACGATCTGGCATGTTGATTTCTCCACGTTCGTTACAGTATCTCCTGCCGCGGTCCCAATCCGCGAGAGACTGTCGCCGATCATGAGGTTAATGCCTCCAATACCCACTGAGTTTCCGACGGCGAGTACATCCCGACCCCAGTCGGCCATCACGTGATAGTTGTCTTCAACGCCGCCTGTTGCGCTGATGCCGACATCTTCAGGCGACATATAAGACACCTTCTTGCCAAAAAGGTCTTTCGAATTGCGTCCGTCGAAATAATGTCTGAAGCCGACCTTGTCGTTTTCCCATGATGGGCCGTCCGTTTGATAAGGCTGATAGCCCAGCCGTGCGTGGATCTCGCTGGCGAGGAGCGTATCTGCAGTGATCGGCTTCACCGGGAGATCGCGACCGTCGCGCTTGCCGAAGCGGATGCTGGTGCGGGCCGGGAAAGCGATGGAATCCCCCGACCACGACAGTTGCAGCGTCATGGTACCCTGTGGCGGCAAACTCGCTACAAAGAAGAGCTCATCCCAGGTGCCGTCGCCGTTCAGGTCGTCGAGTTGCGCCGGGATCGTGTCGGCTCCAGTTATCAAAAGGGGAAAGGCCTTTTCCTTCGGCAAATTGGCCAGCTCCTCACGGGCAATCCGGATGGGCTTGTCGACCAGCGCGAGGTCTTCCTTATTTGTGAGCGTGATCTGCATTTTTTTGTCAGAACACGCCAAAAACCAAAATGCCGCCAGGCAGAGTAGCGAGATCGTTCGGTTCATCATCGGGG
>DASVCT010000320.1:0-4568 GCA_036381475.1 Cyclobacteriaceae bacterium | reverse complement strand
TCGTAAGTCAAGGTTTCCGGCATAGCCTACCCGAATAGCATGTGTACCGGGCAGGTGGATCTCGGCAATATCGCCAGGCTGTGCATAACCATGCTGAACAAAAAAACTTCGGGGATTCGCCTTCTTCAAACGATTCACTATCTCACGTGTCACCCCCAAGCAAAGATTGGCGGTGGAGGCTGCTTTGTGAAATTGAAAGTCCTGTGTCGAATCAACGATATGTGAAATAGTCAGAACTTTCCCTGGAAGCGCCGAAAAATCGAAAAAAACGGAATTGTCGAATGACCACACTATATCGAAATCCGCGCCGCATAGCCGTTCCAATTCATGAAACCTTCTTCTGATAAAGTGTCGCTGCAATGCTCTTGGGTAATACCTCAATCCCTTCGGAAACCCTGCATAGTGAACAGACCATACATTTTGGTAGTCAGTTCCGGTAACAGACAGCCGTTTCCCCGGAGGATTTAAAAAATAGACTTTATTACTCCTTCGCCCCAAGTGAACAGCGTAGTGGTGTTTGGAAACAAAAATATGATCCCACGGTTCGGGAGAAATCAGAAGAATATTTTTGTTTCGCAGGGTCATTGGCGATTCAGTCCTAGCCTAATGCTTTAAGGTGATTTCATAGTAGAAAGAAGATGTCACTTGTCATTGGACTTGTTATACCATTTTGACACATCGCTCAATGCCTCAAAGCAAAGGTGACCGACGCGATCCGCGGAAAAACGATCACAAGCTGCTTGTGAGATGATCGGGGCATTAAACGAACTGTATCTGCCCATGAACTCATTCATTGCATTGAACCAGGCAGCTGCAGAATTCTCATTTACCAGAAAACCGTTAGTGGAATCAACAAATTCGGCAATTCCGCCTACCCTGCTTGCAATTACCGGTGTTCCACAGCATAATGCCTCTGCGCACACAACGGAAAAGGTTTCATAATCCGAGCAGTGCAAGAATGCTACGGAGGATCGAAATTGGTCAGCCATTTCTTCAGGCTCAAGAGCACCCAGCAGTATAATCCTGTCACTGACGCCATTGTCGTCGATCCAGTTACGAATCTTATCAGTGTCGGGTCCATAGCCTCCCACGACAAGCTCAAAGTGAGGGTAAGCCTTTATGAATAACTTGAAGGCCTCCAGAGCAACCAGGGGCATTTTGGGGGCTTTCCAATGACTAGCCATGAAAAACCTTTCCTTCCTCCTCTCTTCAGCGAGAGCAAAGACTTGGCTATCTACGACATTCGGGACAACATAACCCTTAAAGTGTGCACCAGAAAAGTTGGCGATGTCGGACAGTAGGGCGTTTGAAACGGCAATAACCGGGATACCCTGTCTAAAGATTCGCTTGATTCTTTCAAGTTTTCTGGAATTCTGCACTCCGAAACTGAAGTGGTAGGCGCTCCAGTGCTCGCTGATAGCAATCGGAACGTTCAACAACTTTCTTACGAGGCGGCAATACGTCAAATTTGGATACGCAATGTGGATCATCGCCAGGTCGTATTTGTAGCTCCTAAGCTTGAGCAGGTGATAAACCAGCAGCACACCGGACGCCATTTCAATGATACGCCATGTCCTTACGGGAAGCTCGAGCACTCTCTGAGTGCACGACGGGGAGTCGTATCGGCGAAATAAAAACCGCGATGAAACCTTCACTTCCACGTGAAGAACATGAAAAGACTCAAGGTGCACTGCAAGCGCTTGAATTTGACGCTTAATCCAAATCGCTTCTTTTGGCTTTCCAGGCGTGGGGTACCAGTTTGTTATGTGAAGGACTCTCACCGGCCAAGTAGTGTTTTTCTGATACAATATTGCAGAGTACGCCAGTTCTCAAACCTTAGGGGTTCTTCCTTTATGGCAATGGTCATGTACCGAATTGCTTCCCGGTTCATTTTGCAGTACATGAAGAACGATGCCATTTTCCTTAAATGTAAAGTCTTGTCTGCCAAGAATGGTTGGGAGTGAGCTTCCTCCAGCCGTTTTATCTCTGCCCAATCACCCCGCTGCAGTGCGTCGGTTCCCTTTTGGCGACGCTCGAGGGCCAAGGCCTTAGTTACTTCCTGCGTCACAAGCTTATGATACGTGATAACTCTTTTTGATATTGAATCAGGAACATTACGGTACAACAACAGAACCTCGGGGATGTTCGCCACACGATACTTCTCAATGACCCTTAGTGCCAAATCATAGTCCATATTGTTTTTAAAATAGGGCCGATAAACCTCGCCCAGGTCGTCAAGTACGGCCCTGCGAACGAACAGTGAAGCATCTCCCGACGTGTTGTCCTGGAGCATTTCGTTCATAATTTCCTCATGATCTGAGGCTTTTAATCTGTATAATGGCAGCAAGCGTCCTCCTAACGTCATACGCTGAATAGAATGCCCGCACATAGTGAGCTCCGGGTGTGCTTCAAGAAATTCAATCACACGCGAAAATCTTTGGGGCAAGCTCACGTCATCGGCATCATGAACCGTAATAATGCTACCAGAAGCGGCCTTAAATAGCTCGTTTACCGTCTTTGCTTTACCTTGATTGCTGGAATTTCTGAACAATCTTATTCGCGAGTCCCGGATTGCGTTCATTTTTTCCCACGTAGAGTCGGTTGACCCGTCATCGCAAACTAGTAGTTCCCAGTTCGGATAGGATTGCTTTATAATCGAGTCGATGGCTTCGGTGATAAACCTATCCGCATTGAATGCAGGCATAAGAACGCTGACGAGATGCATGACCAATCAAAGGCTGCTGATGTCAATCACAGGTTTCTCTGAAAACTCATAATAATGAAAAAGACCGAATCGCTTTAAAACTGATGCAATCCGCTCAACCTGAGCCCCATCGAGTG
Organism: Cyclobacteriaceae bacterium; assembly: GCA_036381475.1. Classification (GTDB taxonomy): domain Bacteria; phylum Bacteroidota; class Bacteroidia; order Cytophagales; family Cyclobacteriaceae; genus ZC4RG29. The sequence continues at coordinate 1,727 of DASVCT010000320.1, read as the reverse complement.
CATGCTTCCACTTGGCAATATCCACGCCGCTGATCGCGGTACGGGATGGTACACTGACCGCGTCGAGGTATTGACTTTTGAATTCAAGATCCAAGCGGTCAAAGATAGAGCGTAATCTACCCTCAGGTTCAAAATACAGGCTTTCGTAATTTATGTTGATCCAATTCTTATTCGTGGCTACGTGCTCCAGTGGCAGCTTGTTGGTGAGACACCACAATCCGGCCAATGCCTCCTCCTGAGTCGTCAACCCGGCGAGGTATGATGCGTATCCATCATAAATTGACGGAAGCGGATATTCATTGAACTGAAAAAACTTTTCGCCCCAGGAACTTCCGAACTTGCGTGCAAACTCAATCTGAGAAGCAATCTGAGCGAAAGGGTTACGAAGCAGGAAGACTGGCTTCCTAACCGGAAACTTTTTGACAATCCACGGAAGCATCAGATTTAGTCTGCAAAATTTCATCAATAATATTTGTGGATTCAGAAAGGCCCCTACCGAATTCCTGGCGTTCGGATGAAACACGGCACGATGTTCCAGGTACCGGCCGCGAAAAAGATCGGAAAAGACCGACTCCGCATCTGGCCATTCCTGATCCTCAGCGATAAATTGTCTGGTGCTGAAGCCCAATTCTCTAAATCGCTTTGCATAGGCCACATTGAGCGGTTCGTACACAGAAAGGGAACCTGGTATCTGTGCAAAGATCTGTTCCAGCCAGGTACTGCCTCCCCGAGGATTTGCAGCAATAATCAAGCAATCTCTGGGTTTCAGTCGCCTGGCCGCCACCCAGCCAATCAGAACATCTCCAGCAAGTTTCCTAAGACTCATGGCAGCCGCATCATTTTACTCCAATGCATTCCCAGTTCATACGTTGCGGTAGATTATGAATCGTACAAGCAAGTCGGGGCAATGCGCCAACAGATAGGAAAAAATGCGCGAAGCTTTGCCAAAATCGTGTGATCCCGCTTTGAGGCCCAGATAAAGACTACGTCTGAAAAAATCCCGGCGCATCACCGTATCGATTTTACGATGACGCTTCAAGATCCTTTTTCTAAGAGCAACCATTTTCGAAAAAATCGGGTAAGCATCACTTGGGCTTAAACTATCGTAGCCTTTGTGGAATGTGCGTAGGAAGAGAAGTTCATTTTCACTCAAATCGACGCCAATATGCTCCTTCCATAATCTAACCTGAGCTGTCGTTGAAGTAACCCACTGCCTTGAACGACCCACGGCGGTGATGGATTGTCCATGTGTTCGTCGCTTTATGAGGGGATCAGCGATGTTTGCAAAGCTCCATTTGCCCAACATTCTACACCAAAGATCATAGTCCTCCGATGGCAAGCGCTCGTGGTTGTACAATTGAACAGCATCGAAAACATTCCTCCGATACATGACGCTAGGATGCGCGAAGGGATTTAGAAAGAAAGTATGCCACTCGGTCGATGCTCGCCCGGTGGGTCGCTTATGGATGCCCAACTCTTTGCCTTCAGAATCTATTTCGATTGTCGCAGATCCCACGATTCCAATATCCGGGTTTTCGTCAAGAAACCGCTTTTGAACATCGAACCTCATGGGCAATGCAACGTCATCACCATCCATCCTCGCGATATACTGGCCACGGGCGCGCCTAATGCCTTCATTGAGATGAACGACGTAGCCCCGGTTTGTTGGTGAGAATACCGCAGCAATTCTTCCGTCTCTTTCTGCATACTCACGGATGATTTCCGGC
>DASVCT010000319.1:0-5370 GCA_036381475.1 Cyclobacteriaceae bacterium | reverse complement strand
TCGTAAGTCAAGGTTTCCGGCATAGCCTACCCGAATAGCATGTGTACCGGGCAGGTGGATCTCGGCAATATCGCCAGGCTGTGCATAACCATGCTGAACAAAAAAACTTCGGGGATTCGCCTTCTTCAAACGATTCACTATTTCGCGTGTCACCCCCAAACAAAGATTGGCGGTGGAGGCTGCTTTGTGAAATTGAAAGTCCTGTGTCGAATCAACAATATGTGAAATAGTCAGAACTTTCCCTGGAAGCGCCGAAAAATCGAAAAAAACGGAATTGTCGAATGACCACACTATATCGAAATCCGCGCCGCATAGCCGTTCCAATTCATGAAACCTCCTTCTGATAAAGTGTCGCTGCAATGCTCCTGGGTAATACCTCAATCCCTTCGGAAACCCTGCATAGTGAACAGACCATACATTTTGGTAGTCAGTTCCGGTAACAGACGGCCGTTTCCCCGGAGGATTTAAAAAAAAGACTTTATTACTCCTTCGCCCCAAGTGAACAGCGTAGTGGTGTTTGGAAACAAAAATATGATCCCACGGTTCGGGAGAAATCAGAAGAATATTTTTGTCTCTCAAGATCATTAGGCACTTTTCAAGTAGTGATGTCTGAAAATACCAATTCAACGAATCATCTCGTAGAAATTCAAACCTCAATGGAGCCTGAGGATCCAACTAGCGATTGATATATCTCCTGCATCCTTGTCATGTTCGCTTCACGGTCCATGGCGGCAATTTCTTTTGCTGATAGTTGGGGCCTGTGTGGGTCATCTAGCGTACGCGTGATCAGCGCTGCCAGTTCGGCCGCATCCCAGGTCTGCATCCGGATTGCCTGCGAAAAGATATCCGAATCATAATGGAGTGGCCCAAGGATCAATTTCGACCCACACAACAAAGCCTCCATGCCTGAGACAGGGCTACCATCCGACAAGGGTGTCATTACTACAACACTTGCCCGTTTGTACAACTCGAATAGCGACTCCTGGCTCTGGCGTTCCAGAAATTCAAACGTGACCTCGGGCTGAGCTTCCATTAAGTGGAGTATCTCCCGTTCGTATTCCTCATCTCCCCCGTTCCTTCCGAGAAAGACCATAACATGGGACTGCTTTATTGAAGGTGGGAGCATGGCAATAGCCGCTAATTCTAGCGTATGGTTGTATACAGGTCGCATATACCGGGGGAATAGAATGAAGGAACGGCTGGTGCTCAGCGGGAAATATCCTGATGTGTCGCCCTCGATTTTTTTCCGATCTATCCCGGTTCTGACAATACTCATTCCGTGGCTCCTCGTCGAAAACTTTGAAATCGAATCAAACTGCGCCTGTGATGTGCCGGTGATCCAATCAGCCTTTCTGAACGCGCGCCTGTATATTGTCGAAACCAACTTGTTCAAAGGATCGTGTCGATGAAATGCCTGGGGAATGGTTCTCAGGACATCCGAACCTCTTGCGCTGATAATCATCGGCACGTTGAAGTAATCGCGAAACAGGCACCATAGCGCGTTGGGCTCGGCATACAAAATGTGTATTAGGTCGATGCGCTTTTGCGCGATGATTGCCTTGATTCGAATTGCCTCTTTTAATGTTCTGAGAAATCTGCGGACGGAAAAATCATGGATCGGGTTGAGCATTTCAAAAGTGCAACCCTTGGCTGCTCCACTCTTTTGATAAGTAGCAAAATGATGATCCCGCGGCAAGACAAAACACCGTGCATATCCTGCTTCATGAAAATAGGAGATCCACTTTACGTCGTGGATTGAATTTGGGTCGGCAAGAAATAGAATATTCTTCACGAGTAGTCCTCTATCTTATGAAGGTCACACCAATACTGGATCACAGTCAGAGACAAAGCAATTGAAACAACTTCAGCAACAGGTTTGTCGCTCCGGAATTGCCGGAGAAGCCAGTGACGCTTTGAACCCATCATAGCTTCCGCAATGCCTCCGTTGCGACTAATCAGGTCAACCGCAAATGCCTTTGCCTCCGGAATTAGCAGCCACCGTTTTGTCTGCGACTGCAGACCAGACTTTCTTCGGTTAACAAAAGACGCATCAATGTATTTTGCCAAAATGTTCTTCAGCGGAGCTTTTATGGTATCTCCCCTCGATTTTTCTTCCCAGGTATATCTTCCCTGGTCCTCCAGGATCGAGGGAAACATAAAAGGATAGTAGACCCGATGAGGTAGCAGCGCGTCGTAGGTTTTAACTGTCGTCTGTTTTCCCGCGTAGAGCATCAGCTTAAGAATGGTGTATACCGGCCAGTATTTTGACCTATCGTCCGGATGGAGAAAGTCGACATAGCGATAATACTTCGCCTTAAGCGACCTGGTATATTTTCGGGAATTCCGAAAGAATGCGTTGATGAAGGGTCCGCCATACCAAAGAAGGTCCTGTAAGAACTCATCGTTCAAAAAAGCATCCCGCGGCTTTGTGCCATTGAACCTTATGCCGCAGTACGCTCCACCAACATATAACAACTCTTTGAGGAACGAGTAAAACTCCGGCTGGTACTTACCTTCTACAAGTTCAACGTTGTAATTTTTCACGCCATAACAACTATCGGCTAGGGTACCATCTATGAATGAAATGCTTGATCCTCGGTCAGATGAAAAATGTTTCGCTATTTTGTATCCGGCGAATACAGAGCCGTTGTCATAAACAGGGTAAATCAGCCTCGCGATGCTTTCTTTGAAATCGTCCAGGAACGATTCATTGTGAATATCTATTGGCGTCCACTCCGCTCTCGTATTACGAATTGATTGTCTGGCATACTCATATTCGCCAGGAGCATCTATGAAATTCAGAAAAACCGCCTGGTATGGACGGTCAACTATTTTGTCATACAAAAAATTAAGCAACGTGGAATCCACTCCACCGCTCACAAGGAGTGCAGGATCATAATGCGAAAGCATTGCCAAGACTTCCATGAGCTTCGACTCGGTTCTGGCCTCGTCGCCGCCTGTCAGGCTATAGTGGATTTGGAAATAGGGAGCAAACGAAGATTCCGGGATGTATCCAGCAGCCGTCGCCTGCCTTAATGCGACGGCATCCATGCTCAGGCTGCATCCCCCGGGAATACAGAAAATGTCGTCTAGGATTGTATGGTATTCCGCCGCTTCACCAAACTTTACTATTCCATAGGCAACTTCACTGTTCAAGGTGCGCTTTGAATATGGTAACAGTTCGCGAAGGTCGAAGCTCAACAACAGGGAACTGCCCTTTATCAAAAAGTAAACACGCGATCTTGATATCCGGGCGGAGAAACCAAGGACCCTAAGACGGTCATTCTCCCATTCGACTACTACCCCACTCACTTCATTTTGAAGGTGCTGCAGATCATCGTGTGATCTTACGATTTGGTGACCGGAACCATCCCCATGGTAGTTGTCCAGCATTGGCGGCTGCGTATACATGGCCATTGCCCCGGGCACATCGACAACATGGCCGAAGCTCGCTTTTCCGTGCAACCATACCGACGCGCTATCCACCTCAGCGATTGCCCTGGCACCTGGGACTAACTTAGGCGATGTACTTATTTCTATCAGCACGAAATGACAGCCATTTGATCAATGACACCCTAAGACAATATTGCAAGGTACGCCAGTTTACAAGATAACCGGGGCGGTTCAGCACACCCAACCAGGCTGCCTTTATCGCACGACCGAACAGGCGGTTGAACATAAGGGACGAAGCAAATTCCCGATACACGAGTGAGGGGTCAGCCTTATAGGGTTTGCGCAGGGCCTCAAAATATTCCTGCACCAGGTCAGGGCGATTGCGCATAAGATCATCTTGTCCGGTTTCCCTGCGTTGTCTTGCCAGATGCTTGACTACCTCCTCGGCTATGATTCTGTCAACGTTGATCCGCTTAGACGAGGAAGAAGCGTGCTGTCGATAATAGTACAAGACCTGGGGAAGCGCGTACGCTTCATACCGTTCGGCGATTAAAAGAGATAAATCATAATCCTGATACGAAAGTCCATCCAGATATTCGCGAAACTGACCGCCTATCGACTCCAATGCATTTCTGCGTATCATCATTATCGCTCCTCCTACGACGTTGCGTTTTGTCATGCATGCCATTACTTCCTCGTAGGTCGTGGGCTTTTTGCTTGTTCTTAAAATTCTTCCCGTGTCATCAACATAGGCTACTTGAGATGCCAGGAGACCCAAACGCGGATTTCGGGAAAACTCAGCAACCATCAATTCAAGTCTTCTGGGGTCAGAATAGTCATCTGCGTCCTGAAACGCAATCAGATCACCCTTTGCTAGTTCCAGCAGCATGTTGCGCGTTTTCAGCAGCTTTAGATTTTCACGATTTTCGTGAACCTGTATCCGTGGGTCATCCATTGCGAATCTCCTTATTATCGATAGCGTACCATCACTGGACGCGTCGTCGCAAACCAGCAGCTCCCACCGCAGGTAGGTTTGATTCTGGATGCTTGTAATTGCCCGAGTAATGTATTTCTCGCAGTTGAATGCGGGCATAATAATAGACACCAAGCTACGCGAACCTTCCATACAGCACTTGTTTGGTGGTATAATTCGGATAATTGGCAACGAGTTGCGCTGACAGGCGCAGGAAACTCGCTACAGAAACCGAACGCACACGCACGGCCAAATACAAACCACGACGAAAAGCATCACGATGCACCTCGTCGTCAACCTCAGCAAATCGTGAGCGCGTCTTTTCCCGAAGGGCCCAGATTTTATCAAAAACCGAAGGTGCCAAATGTGCCGGGAGGTCGTTATATCCCTTGTGAAATCCTTTCAGAAATAGGACTTCATCTTCGGAGATATCGATACCGAGCTGGCTTTTCCACAGTTCTGCCAGGGCTTTGCCTGAGTTTCTCCGTTGGATCTCGCGCTTTCGAACGGAGACGGAATCGGCGTGCTGCCTGTATTTCAATAAAGGATCCTTGATGTTAGTGAATTGCCAGGCAGGTAACAATCGGGTCCATAAGTCATAATCCTCAGCGGGCATTTTCATTTCGTCATATCCACCTGCAGACAAGACTGCGTCCCTCCGATACATCACCGTAGGATGAGCGAACGGGTTCGTAAAAAAACTCTGCCAGTACAGGCACGATGGCGACGATTGCCGCCTATTGATCACTTCGCCTTCGCCGTTCTCATCAATCGTGATGGTTGATGCTCCGGCGACAGCGATTTCCCGTTCGGTGTCGAGCAACCGCTTTTGTACCTCCAGCCGCCTGGGCAATGCAACGTCGTCACCATCCATCCTCGCGATATACTGGCCACGGGCGCGCCTAATGCCTTCATTGAGATGAACGACGTAGCCCCGGTTTGTTGGTGAGAATACCGCAGCAATTCTTCCGTCTCTTTCTGCATACTCACGGATGATTTCCGGC
>DASVCT010000318.1:0-3627 GCA_036381475.1 Cyclobacteriaceae bacterium | reverse complement strand
CCGGCCGAGACAAAAGATCCCTCCCTGGTAAACCCTAAGTCCTTCCCAGACAGCGTCGCCACCTTGTACGCTGCTGTCAAACACAGAAACGCGCGCCTCGGCACGGGGCAACAACCTCCCGCCAACGTGGATCAGGATATTCTCATTTCGTGGGTCGAATTTTTGCAGCATGCTCGTGCGGGTTTATGGCAAAAGGCAGGAGATTATGATAGTATTCCACCGCCTCGCGGCAAAGGGCCTCGAGGTGCGATGGGATGTCCGGGTCCTCGTCGGAGGCCTTTCCAAATCCCTGCGATTGGTGTACGCTCCCATACCAGTGTGATGCCCAAATGCCGGCGTAAGGTTTAGGACCGGCCGGCCAGACCAGCATGCCTTCATAAAACGGGATGCCGAGGCGTTGGCAAAGTGCTGTGAGCACAGCGCGCGGATCGTGGAGCAACCAGCCGGAGTCCACCACGACCGGAGGAATGCCGTCTGCGCGGCGCATCCGTTCGAAGAGGTGGTACTGGTATTCGATGCCAATGTCGCGCATTACGGGATGTGCCCTCACGCGCGCGTAGCTGGCAATGACGTGTCTGGGGTTGCGGATGAGAAAGACCGGCTTGAGACCTGGCTTGATTTCCTCCTCCAGTGCTTCGATGTGATGTGCCATGTTCTTAATGAACAGGATATCATGCCCGGTTTCACGAAAAATGAGTGCGTCGACCTCAGGCTCGGTTTGAGGCAGAGTGGCCAGTACTTCGGCACGTGCCGGATGTTGTGCGCCCGACTTCGCCAGGTAAAGTGCATAGTACGGTTCATCCAACACGCGGGTTCGCGGCCGCTGGGCGAAGGAATACATCAGGGCCGTGGATAGATTACGGGGACCGCTGATAAGGTTGATGCGAAGCATGGCCTTGGGATCGCGTACCTATTGCCCCTCAAGATGCCAATTTTCTACAGATTTCCCTCATTTTCAGGCCGACTCAGGAAAAGTTGCCGACGCCGCCGAACCCACAATGTCGTCTTTGGTTTTTTCGGCAAATAGTTTACCTTGAGGTAGATCAACAAAGTAGTATGCGCCGCTGTCGATCGTCTGCACTTGTTGCGGATGATTTATATGTAACCGTGTAATTCAGTTCAACGATCGTGACCTGCCGGAGGTAGGTCTGTTTTGGACAATCCGGAAAACGACAGTGTACTGTGGCCACTGTTCGCCTATGCTGGCATTGTATTTTGTCTCGTAGGTGCCATACTACTGCTATCCTGGCTCCTGGGACAGCGGCACAGGGAACGTGCAACCTCTGAGCCCTACGAAGGTGGCATACTCAGCACGGGCTCCGCGCGGCTTCGCTTCTCCTCAAAGTTTTACCTCATCGCTATGCTCTTCGTCATCTTCGACGTTGAGACGGTGTTCATTTTCTCCTGGGCCATAGCATTCGACGAGTTAGGTTGGGTGGGGTATTTCGCGGTCCTTGTCTTCATCGCCCTTCTGCTGCTTGTCCTGGTGTATGAATGGCGCAACGGTGCGCTCGACTTTGGCCCAAACGGCAAAAAGATTTTGCGTGCCTATAAGAAACTCAAAAAAGAAAGACCTCATGAACTGGTGGCTGAGTAGTGCGAAAGAGCCCGTCTCCGCGATTCGCGGAACCGGCTCGATGGAAGAGGCCGTAAGGCAAAGCATCGTGCTCACCACGGTGCAGGGATTGTTGCGGTGGGGAAGGAAGAACTCGATATGGCCATTCCACTTTGGCTTGTCGTGCTGCTTCGTTGAAATGGCAACCAGCATGACACCGAAGTACGACCTGGCGCGCTTTGGCGCCGAGGTGATCAGGGGCACGCCGCGCGAAGCGGACGTCATGATCATCGCCGGTACCGTGTTTATCAAGATGGCACCCATTATCAAAAGGCTACACGAACAGATGATGGAACCCAGATGGGTGATTTCCATGGGATCGTGCGCCAACTCGGGAGGCATGTATGATATCTATAGCGTCGTACAGGGTGTCGACAAATTTCTTCCTGTGGATGTGTATGTCCCCGGATGTCCGCCGCGACCGGATGCTTTCATGGAGGGCCTGATCCTTCTGTCGGAAAGCGTCGGCAAAGAAACCCGACCCCTGAGCTGGACAATAGGCGAGCAGGGCGTCGTACGACCGGAGAAAATTTCGGTAAAAGAACGAAAGCGGGAATACCGCAGCACCATGACGGAATTCAGATCGCCTGACGGATTGTAAACAGTCGGCATCATATCATACCAAATGATGACAACGGGGTCGCCTATGGATAACGGACTTGAGCCAACGGAGTTACTTCAGTTGAAGTTTGGCGCAGACACCGTCATCCGGCAGTCGACCGTCGATGGTATTGCCACCCTCTGGGTGCCCGTCGATCGAATCCTGGAGGTACTTGAATACCTTAAGACCGGTATCCAGAAACCTTTCCTTATGTTTTATGACCTCTCGGCTATCGACGAAAGGTCAAGACAAAACCTGAATGGATACCCGAGGAGCACGTTTACCCTCGTATACCACCTCCTTTCGTTCGCTCGCAATGCATTCCTCCGGTTGAAGGTGTCGCTCGATGGTGACTATCCCTCCGCGCCCAGCGCAACAGGGCTTTGGGCAAATGCCGACTGGTATGAGCGCGAGGTTTACGACATGTTCGGGATCCGTTTCGACGGACATCCCAATCTCCGCCGTATCCTGATGCCGACGACCTGGGAAGGACATCCCCTGCGCAAGGAGCATCCCGCGCGCGCGACGGAAATGGGGCCTTACCGACTCTTCGACGAGAAGATAGACCGCGAACAATCCGCGCTGCAGTTTCACCCGGAGGACTGGGGCATGCAAACGCAAAGCGCAGACACCGATTTTATGTTCCTGAACATCGGCCCCCAACATCCCGGAACACACGGCGTGCTGCGCATCGTGCTTCAACTCGACGGGGAGGACATTGTCGATGCGGTGCCCGACATTGGTTTCCATCATCGCGGTGCCGAAAAGATGGCTGAGCGCCAGTCATGGCATACCTACATTCCATACACCGATCGCATCGACTACCTCGGCGGCGTCAACAACAATCTCGCCTATCTCCTGGCCGTCGAAAAGCTCGCAGGCATCCAGGTGCCCGAGCGTGCTCAGTACATCCGCGTCATGTTGTGTGAGCTGTTTCGCATCGCGAGCCACCTCGTATGGTACGGAACCTTCGCGCAGGACGTAGGCCAGCTGTCGCCGGTGTTCTACATGTTCACCGACAGGGAACGTGTCTTCGAAATCGTAGAAGCGATCTGTGGCGGACGCATGCATCCCAACTGGTTCCGGATCGGAGGCGTTGCCCAGGACCTTCCCGAAGGTTGGCGGGACCTGGTTAAACGATTCCTCGACTACTTCCCGAAAAAGCTGAAGGAGTACGACAACATGGTGATGAAAAACGCCATCTTTAAGGGACGTACTGTCGGAATCGGAATATTCACGGCCGAAGAAGCGATCGAATGGGGCGTTACCGGACCGGGATTGAGGGCCTGCGGATACGACTGGGACTTCCGGAAACGGCAGCCTTACTCGGGCTACGACCAGTTCGACTTCGACGTGGCCGTCGCCTCCAATGGCGACTGTTACGATCGGGCCCTCGTACGTGTCGAAGAGA
>DASVCT010000317.1:0-4219 GCA_036381475.1 Cyclobacteriaceae bacterium | reverse complement strand
CTTTACAAGATGACCGGCAACGCGATCTACCTCGATGCCGCCGTTGCCATTGCCAATACACTCGCCAAACACGTCAAGCCGGGCAATGAAAACGAATCGCCGCTGCCATTCAAAGTCAATGCACTGACGGGTGAATTGGGACGGCTGAGAAGCAACAGGGGCAGCGGGGCGGACGAGGGATTCTCGTCGTACACATCGAATTGGGTCGGTACCCTTCAGCTGTGGATGAAATTGCGTCAGCTTAACGACGGTGACGTTGCATCATATCAAAAGGCCTTTGATACTGTACTGGCATGGATGAAAGCCTATCCGCTGAAGTCGAATAAATGGGGTCCCTTTTTCGAGGACATACCGGGGTGGTCCGACACGCAGATCAACGCCGTCACTTTCGCACGGTTCATAGTGGAAAATCAGGGATTGTTCCCCAACTGGAAAAAAGATGTGAAAGGAATTTTCGACTGGGTGTACGATAAGCTGGGTAACGATCAATGGAAACAATACGGCGGCATTGTGATAAACGAACAGACGGTGTATCAGATGCCGGGTAACAGCCACACTTCGAGGCAAGCTGCTGCCGAAATCCTGTTTGCCAAAGCGACTGGCGATCAGTCAAGCGTGGCAGGGGCAGTACGAAAGCTGAATTGGGCAACGTACATGGTCGATAAGGACGGCAAGAACTGCTATCCGCGTGATGAGGTATGGCTTACCGATGGCTACGGCGACTACGTTCGTCACTTTCTCCGTGCCATGGCGGCCATGCCATCACTCGCACCATCCGATGAAAACCACATCGTGCACAGCTCGTCGGTAATTCGACAGGCCGACTATGCGCCTGATTTCAACAAACGGCTGTCACCCGATGTGTCTCCCGATGAACTCGACAAAGTATACGTTTTCTACAGGACCTTCGACAAAGAATCGACTGAGACCCTAAGGATGGTCGCGAGGCCGTCAATGGTGAAGTCGGGTAACGAAATTCTCCCTTTCCGGAAGGACCTTTCAGCACCAGGCTGGACATGGGAATCGCTGGACAAAGGCGGAATCTTAAGGCTGAGGCACCGGGATTCGTATACGACAACGATTTATAAATAGTAAGTGGTAAGACGTAATAAGGAGTAATCGGCAGGGAAGACCTTGTAAGGACGCGCGGCTGCGCGTGTCTGAAATCCCCTATCGGTGATCGGTAATGTGTAATGGGTGGGCTATACACGCACGGTAGGAATACAAGGGCGCGCGCTGGATGATCAAAGGATGAGATGTAGAGCCATTGCATGAACGTCTCTACATCTCCAACATGGAACCTGACTGAATGATTGACAACAACAATAACCCAAATAGACAATGACCCGACTATTACTACTACTCCCATTAGCTCTCGTGTTGCTCAGTTGCGGCAAGAAGGAAGAGACGACGACCGCGTCGTTAAACCGCATTCAGCTCGAGAACCAAAAACCAGGCACAACCGACTGGATCATAGACGTTCCATTCGATACATGCGCCTATCCTGATCACCAGAATTGCCGTCGGGAGCAGATTGAGGGGTATTGTTCCGCCACAAGTGTGCGCGCGGGCGACAGTCTCCACATTTACGTGAGCACCAACCCCGCGACGTCATACACACTCGACATTTTCCGCATGGGCTACTACGGTGGAAAAGGAGGAAGGCTCATAAAGTCGTATACCCTTGAAGGCACCCCACAGCAAACACCAGTGCCGGATCCGAAAACAAACTTCCTTGAGTGCAACTGGGATACAGCCCTGTCTTTTGTAATACCTGACGACTGGCTCAGTGGCGTTTATCTGGGCAAAATGACCACGGCGTTGGATTCGAGTCAGGCTTACGTCGTGTTTATTGTAAAAGACGACCGAAAAGCAGATTTCCTGTTCCAATGTTCCACTTTAACCTGGCAGGCGTATAACCGCTGGCCGCAATGGCATAGTATGTACGACGAAGGGCATCAGCCCTGGGTGAACACCAACGGGGCCAGGATCAGCTTTGATCGCCCCTACGCTTTGTACGTTAATAATCTTCCCTCCGATTTCAATCCGCTGAGCAACGGTGGAGGCGAATTTCTGTTGTGGGAATTCCCCCTTGCGTTCTGGATGGAGAAGGAGGGATATGACGTGACGTACATCTCCAATATCGATACGCATGCGGATGGTAAGGGACTGCTCAGGGGCAAAGCTTTTCTTTCCGTCGGTCACGATGAATACTGGACCCATCAGATGTTTGACAATGTGATGGCCGCTCGCGACAGCGGTGTGAACCTGCTGTTCCTTAGTGGCAACGCGGTGGATGGTACCGTATACCTCGAACCTTCTACGGATGGCCGACCCAACCGTGTGACAGGAAGACTTCCGGAACGTGAATTCAGCAACGAACAGGATCTCATGGGAGCGAGCTCCTACGGTGTTGGATATACGTCGTTTGTGGCAAAAGAACCCGATCATTGGATCTTTGAAGGAACCGGAATGAAGCTCAATGATTCGATCCCCGACCTTATCGGCTGGGAATACCACGGTCTCCCGACAGGGAACCTCGACGACCTGGTGGTTGTGGCCCAAAATAGGGTCCCGCCCAACAGGTTCTCGGCTGATGCACCACCGGATCATACAGCTACAATTTACACTGCGCCAAAGGGAAATTTCGTGTTCAATGCAGGAACCTGTTTTTGGAGCGTGCCACTGTCGACACCACCTGGATATCAGCAGCCCGTCTGCAACCTGGGTGAAGACGGGTATCGGGTGATCGACTACTCCGAACGAGACCGCGAAAGGGTGCGGAGGATGACGAAGAATTTGTTTGACCGGGTTAGGGATTAGTTGTGCAGCTTTCAAAGCTTGTGATGCTCGCAAAACCATGCAGTGTATTCCGGCAGCTTCACTGCCAGATAGTACGGTAGGTTTGCGAGGAGGAAGTCTTTTTTGGCGCGGGCTGTGCTAGCTTTTTCAATAGCGAGTGTACTGGGACTCATGCGGATGCCAAAGACGTGGTCGCACCGGTCGATAAACTCATGGAGCGACCTCAGCCGTCCTGTGGGGCCGGACTTTATTTCGATAGGAATAATGTATTGATCGTGTTGCAATACCAGGTCGACTTCGGAAGTCGTGGACCCCTCTTCCCGAACCCAGAAGTGTGGCCTGTAGGACGGTTGATCGTGTATTGCGATGAGTTGCTGGGTCACCAGATGTTGAATAATCTTGCCCCTGTAGAAGTCGTTAAGATCGCGCACACCGATTATTTGCCCCTGCAGTCCAGCGGCCTGGTTAAGCAGTCCTGTATCGAGCAATTGGAGTCGGGGTCGTTTCTTCAGGTCAGTGATAATGGGTGGGGTAACGGAGGTTGTAGGGTAAATGAGTTGGACGACCCTTGCCATGTCAAGCGCGCGCATGGCCTCACCCACTTCCCGGGATCGGTAACTGGATCGGCCGAATCTTTCGAATGTGATTCTGTCTGACTCAAGCGGTGCTGTCTCAAGTATATGCCTGATGACCTTTCGCTCTGTGTCATTCTTCGCATACTTTTCTGAATCATCTTTGTAGGCTTGCCACAATTGACTGTATATGCGGGCAACCGCGGCGATGTTTTTAGTCTTTGCGTACTCACTGAGTACTGCCGGCATTCCCCCGATAATCGCATAATTATGAAAGAGATTCAGCAGTGTTGTGTGTGCGAAGGAGGGGACTGGAATTTGCTGCAACTGCTCGAACGCTGCCCGGTATCCCATTGCCATGAGAAATTCCTCAAAATCCATCGGATGCAGACACAGATATTCGATGCGCCCGACCGGGAAGCTGGCTACTTCTTTTAGAGAAAATTCAAGCAATGATCCTGCTGCTATTACAAATAATTCAGGCCGTTCTTCGTGGAAGTAACGGAGCAACTGTATTGCCTTTGGCGATTCTTGTATTTCGTCAATGAACAGCAACGTTTCACCCTCTTGAGGGACGATATTCTTGAGCAGGTAAATCGCATTTAGGATGTCAGCAATGGAGTCCGTCTTTTCGAAAATTGCCCTGTCGGCCTCCCTTTCCAGGTTAAGGCTAATGAAGGTTTTAAATTCATTGGCAAACGTATTGACGAGGGTTGTTTTTCCCACTTGCCGCGCCCCACGCAGCAATAATGGCTTCCGTTCCCGCCGACTCCTCCAATCCCGCAGCTTCAAAAGGGCTTTTCGCTTAAAATTTAGAGTATTTGTCACAAATTATAGGTAAATTT
>DASVCT010000316.1:0-2981 GCA_036381475.1 Cyclobacteriaceae bacterium | reverse complement strand
TTCCCTGCGGCGAAAGCCTTAAGGCCTTCCGGTAATTCTATAGGCTTACCCAGCGTCTCCTCGACTACTTCCAGGAACTTACCCGGGTGAGCCGTTTCCAAAAAGACGCCAGCAGCTGGTCCGTATTGCGACAAGTATGCTCGAATGCCCAGGTAACCGACCGCACCATGCGGATCAAGGATATAGCCGGTACGTTCGTATACATCCCGCATTGCCTCGCGTGTTTCATCATCTGTAAATGCGCATCCGTAAAGATCTGTAGCCATGGCGTCGCGATCGTCGCTATACAAGTCCAACAACCGGGCAAAGTTGCTGGGATTTCCCACATCCATAGCGTTGCTGATCGTCTGGATGGAGGGACGCGGTTGGAACAACCCCTTCTCGAGATATTCAGGTACTACATCATTTATGTTCGTACAAGCCACGAAACGGGCAACCGGTAGTCCCATCTTCATGGCCAGCAGCCCCCCCGTAAGGTTTCCAAAATTTCCGCTAGGCACTGCGAAGACTAAGGGAAGGTCGAGGTGCCGGAGCTGGGCATAGGCGTGAACATAGTAGAACGATTGCGGGATGAGCCGCGCCACGTTAATAGAGTTGGCGGAAGTCAGGAACAGCGATTGGGCCAGGTCAGGATCGACAAATGCCTGCTTGACGAGCCGCTGACAGTCATCAAACGTGCCACTTATCTCAAGCGCGGTAATGTTGTGACCCAGGGTCGTAAACTGCTTCTCCTGAATTTCACTGACTTTCCCTTGCGGGTAGAGAACAATTACCCGGGTTCCGGGTACCCGAAGAAAGCCGTTGGCCACAGCGCTCCCCGTATCACCCGAAGTAGCGACGAGGATTACGACTTCGCGTCCTTGCTGTTGCGCGAAATGCCCCAGCAGTCCGGCCATGAACCGCGCACCAAAATCCTTGAAAGCGAAAGTGGGTCCATGAAAAAGTTCAAGCGCATAGATGGTATCTTCTATCGGCACAACGGGTGCGTCGAACGGTATCGCGTGCGAAACAATGCTGGAAAGTGTCTGGTCGTCCACGTCGCCTGCTGCAAATTCCCGTGCCACCACGAAGGCGATTTCCTGAAGCGAGCGTTCCCCCGCGGCGTCAAGAAATCCTGCCGGCAGGCTTGGGATGCGCTCAGGCATGTATAGCCCCTTGTCCGGGGCAAGGCCTTGCAGCACAGCCTCCCGAAGGCTCACGCGCAGACTCTTGTTGTTCGTGCTGTAAAATTTCACCCCGCCTACAGAATGTTTTCCTTCTGCCCTACGCTTTCTACCGTCGCGCCCTTTGTGTTAATCCGGGAAACGTGAACTTCACTTTCGACATGAAAGCTTTCGAACTCTTCGCGTATCGCTTCGCCCACCTTCCGGGCTGTCGCCGCACTGACACTCAACGCAAAGATCGTAGGCCCCGATCCTGATATGCCGGCGCCGAGGGCACCTGCCTTCACCGCCGTCTCCTTGATCCGTTCAAAGCCGGGAATGAGGACGGAACGCAGAGGCTCCACGATGTAGTCCTGCAGGGATCGTCCAATGAGATCATAGTCTGGTTTCATCAGTCCTACTACAAGACCCGCAATATTGCCCCACTGACGCACAGCGTCGCGCAAGGGGACTGACGCCTTAAGGACGTTTCGTGAATCTTCCGTCTTGAGTTCAAGCTGCGGATGTATCAATGTACAGTAGAGGTCGTCCGGCGTGGGGATACGCGTGACATCCAGCGGATTGTAGCTGCGAATGAGTACAAAGCCCCCAAGCAGCGCCGGCGCCACATTGTCGGCATGGGCAGAGCCGCACGCAACCCGCTCGGCCTCCATAGCAAATGGCAACAGTTCATTGCGCTTAAGGGGATTTCCCATAAGGTGATTCACTGCAACGAGCGCTGCCACCGAACTGGCGGCACTGGAACCCATCCCGCTTCCCAGCGGCAGGTTCTTGATCAGCTCGATGGCGATGCCCTGACGGGAGTCGATGGCCTTAAGGTATTCCTGTACCGCGACTCCGGCCGTATTGCGTGAGGCGTCGGACGGGAGCCTGCCGTCGTCGCCGGTTATCGACGTCATCACCACACCCGGGTCATCCTTTAACGTCAGTGTTACCTCATCGCAGGGCGACTCCACCGCGAATCCAAAAATGTCGAATCCGCAGGATACGTTAGCCACCGATGCGGGGGCCGTTGCCTTAATCGAGTTCATAGTTGGTTTCTTCATCGTTGTTACCGGGCATAGTGGCCAATGCGTATAATGTCGGCAAAGACGCCCGCCGCCGTCACAGCAGCGCCCGCCCCCGGGCCACGGATCACCATGGGCCGTTCGTGATAGCGCTCTGTGGTCAGCAATATAATATTATCGGTACCGGAAAGTGAATAAAACGGGTGCTGAGCGTCGACAGCCGTCAAACCGATGGTCACAACCCCATCACGCAGGACGGCCATATAGCGCAGCTTTTTGCCTTGATCCTCGGCTTCCCTGCGCATCGCTTCAAAATGATCGTCGTGCTTAGCCAGGCAATCCAAAAACTCGGTTACCGACATGTCGCCACGGCAGGGCTCCGGTACGAGGTTCTCCACGCGGATGTGCGACGGCTCCAGCTCCCAACCTGCCTCGCGGGCCAGGATGAGGATCTTGCGCGCTACGTCCATGCCGTTCAGGTCGTCGCGCGGATCAGGTTCAGTGTAACCATTCGCCTTAGCCTCGCGTACCACGTCGCTAAAGCGTCGGCCCTCGACAAACGTGCTGAAGATATAATTCAGCGTGCCACTGAGGACCGCCTCTATCGAAATGACTTTATCCCCACTTAACAACAAGTCGTTCATCGTGTTGATCACCGGCAATCCCGCCCCGACGTTGGTTTCATAAAGAAATTTGACACCGCGGCGGAAGGCTATCGACCTCAACCGCTGATACTGCTCGAGCGAACTGCTGTTGGCTTTCTTGTTGGGTGTCACAATGGACACGTTGGATATGAGAATAGATTCGTAAT
>DASVCT010000315.1:0-4182 GCA_036381475.1 Cyclobacteriaceae bacterium | reverse complement strand
GGTATTCTGTGCCGCCTGTTCCCTGAAGCGGCCGACCTTAGGAGGCCTCCTCCAGCGCCCCTATATACCCTATACCCCTATACCCCTATACCCTATACCCTATACCCCTATACCCCTATACCCCTATACCCTTATCTCCTTATCTCCTTATTTCCTTATTTCCTTATTTCCTTATCTCCTTATCTCCTCTTTCTCCCCCTTCCCTCCTCCCGGCCGGGCGACTTCATTGATCTTTTTGCGGTCGCCTACGATCCAAACGATATCGTCCCATTCGAAGACAGTCGTGGATTCGGGATTAAGTATCCGTTGTCCGCCTCGCTCGATCCCGATGACGAGTCCGTTCGTACGCTCGCGCAGTCCGGAACTCCGTATATCTTTTCCCTTCAATTGGGTGTACTCATTGACGACAATCTTCTGGAGGGCTATGTCTTCGACATCCACGATAGGCGCTGTTTCCTCTTCCCTGGCATCGAACACCGGCTTGAACTTCTGGATCTGTTCATCCGTGGCGATGATGCCTACGAGGTCGCGGGGCAGAAGTTTGTTGTAGCGGCCGGGTGCATGGATGAGTTTTTCTCCCCGTCGAATGAACACGATATTGATACCATATTGCTCACGCCACTGCAGTTCCATGAGCGTCTTTCCCACGTATTCGGCTTCCGGCGCGACTTCGAGTTCAACAATGTGTGCATCCCAGGGTTCCAGCTGGTTCCTGAATTGCTCGCTGCTTTCCGGGCGTTGGCGACGCGCCTGTGATTCCCGTTCGTTAAGGTTGGCCAGAAATCGGACCTCAATGCGCTGGTAAAAATTCTGTATCCGACGCGCGAGAATGAAAAGGACGAGGACGGCCACGGGTACCACGACGAGGATGGCCATCTGGGTGGAAAACACCCGGAACACGAAGAACCCGATGATGACGACGCCTAAGATTACGCGTGATATTTCAATCACGAGCAACGGTCCCCTGTTGTATCGCTTCTCCATCCACAATTCCCGGTACGCCATGTTATTGGGACGCCTTGCCATCAACGCCCAGAGGAACGGTGACGCGAACGCGAGAGTAATAATGAGTCCCACAAAATTCCGGAGCGTGGGGTCCTCGATGTTCCTACCCAGAAAGGGCATGAGAAAATTCAGGGAAAACACAAGCAGGGCGAGTACCAGTATGCCGTTGGTTGCCGTAATGGTCGCGTACGACTTCAGCACGACCTTCCACGTACTCTCCGCCTGGATGTTTGCCGTACCGGAAGAATAGGTATTGAGTGCGTTGATCCATTTTTCCGGAAGGAGGCGTTCCAGGGAGTTGTACAACGGTTCAGAATACTTGATAAGATAAGGTGTGGTGAACGTCGTTATGGCCGATGCGCCCACCGCCACGGGAAAAAGGAAGTTCGAGATCACGCCTAATGATAGTCCAAGCGTTGCAACGATGAACGCAAATTCACCGATTTGCGCCATGCTCATGCCAACCTGGACAGCCTGCCTTAACGGTTGACCTGAAAGGACGGCGCCAAGGGTGGTGCTGAGCAGCTTGCCGAAAAGGGTGATCAGCGTCACTACGATCACGGGCCAACCGTATTCGACAATAGCCTGGGGATCGATCATCATCCCCACCGAAACAAAGAACACAGCACCAAAAAGATCTCTCACGGGCTTGATCAGGTGCTCGACGGTTTCAGCCTTTGTCGTTTCGGCGATAATGGAACCCATGATGAAAGCGCCGAGCTCGGCGGAGAATCCGGCCTGAGTCGCCAGCACAACCATACCCAGGCACAGACCGATGGCAAAGATGAGCAGGGTCTCGCCGTCGAACAGCGATCGCGCTGATTTGAGCAACGTTGGTAGTAAGAAGATCCCGCTGAGAAACCAAAAGGCCAGGAAAAATATGAGTTTGACGATGGTGTACACGATCTCCATGCCTTCGAATTCCTGGGCGACGGCGATGGTGGAAAGCAAGACCATGAGGAGAATCACGACGATGTCTTCGACCACAAGCACCCCGAACACGATCCGCGCATATTGACGCGTCTTTACCCCCAGTTCATCAAATGCCCGGATGATGATAGTTGTGGAAGAACTCGCCAGCATACCGCCGAGGAACAGGCTGTCCATGGTAGACCAACCCAGAAATTTTCCAGCACCGTATCCGGCGATTACGATGCAGACAATTTCAACCAGTGCCGTGATGGAAGCCGCTCCTCCGACGCGCATCAGCTTCTTGAAGCTGAACTCAAGACCGAGGCTGAACAACAGAAAGATGACGCCGATCTCGGCCAGCGTCTCGATGTTGTCATTGTCTGCTACGCTCGGCAGGAACTCGAAGTGAGGACCTACGAGAAACCCCGCAATGATATATCCCAGCACCAGCGGTTGCCGGATCTTCCTGAAAAGAAGCGTAACCACCGCACCGGCTATTAGTATCAGCGCCAGATCCTGGATCAATGCTGGCAGGTGTCCCATAACATCTACTCGTCAAAAATTTGAAGCGTTCCCCTGTGAAGGATGAGCCTGGTTCAGATACATGGCAGTCGACAAACTGCCCGAAACGGTAAATTACAGGTAATGAAATTGAAATCAAACTAGCCGAACTGGGGGTTAAAACCGCGGCGGGATCAATCGATCTCGATCATCAAGGCTCCTCGCGCAAAGTGCGCCCGCATCACTTCTTCGGCCTGTGCAAAATTCTTTTCGGCAAGAGCACGTACAATCGCGCGGTGTTCTTTATCCGTCAACTCGTAGTCGTCTTCTGAGCTGTTGTTCCGCGTAAGCTGACGGTGGAACAATGGGATGTGACTGTTCGTGTAAGTGCGGAGGAGCTTTTCGTTGCCGGCGCATTCGATGAGCGTCTCGTGGAATCGCAGGTCGGCCTCGCAGGCGCCGGCGTAGTATCCCTGCTCAACCATGGTGCTGAAGTCCTTGCAGATCTTGTCCAGCCGTGCCAACTGTTCTTTTGTGATCTTATGGCAAGCCAGTCGGAGCGCTCCAATCTCCAGGATCTCTCGTAGTTCCCTGATTTGGGCGATGTCTTCCGGGGTCAGTGAATTGACAAAATAGCCCCCCTTCTGCCCCAGCGAAACCAGGTTCTCTCCCAGCAGCCGCGTCAGCGTCTCCCGGATGGCCATTCTGCTGACGGACAATTTCTTAGCCCAATAGTCTTCCTTGAGGCGGGTATTTGGGGGAATCTGCGCGCTGAGGATTTTCCTTCTTAGCTCGGTATATGCCTTGTGGGCTAGGGACTCACTTTTCATCTATGATTGTAAACAAATGTAGTGATTATTGGTAAACAAATTATAAATTACGAAGGTTTAAAAATAAGAAACAAACGCATGAACCTCAACGAAAACGTGAACTTAAGCGCTGAGGCAATTACCCGTGAGGCCAACCGATACATTGCAGGTGGAGTGGTTTCGCTCAATCGAAAAGTTGACCCGGGCATTGTCTTTGCCACCGGAAAAGGAAGCAAAATCTATGATGTCGAAGGCAACGAGTACATTGATTATCACGCCGCATTCGCGCCCCACCTGCTGGGTCACAACGATGCGCGCATTGGAGACGCGATAATCAGGGCCATCGAATCTAACCGTTCCCTTTTTGGCAGTGGCACCACGGCGCTTGAGGCCCGGCTGGCGAAATTGCTGTGCAAGGCGGTACCGTCGCTCGAACTCGTCCAGATAACCAATACCGGTAGTGAAGCGACAGCCCATGCCATCCGGCTGAGCCGGGCATTTACGGGAAGAGACCATATCATTCTTACGCTGGGTGGCTACAACGGATGGCACAATGAAGTAAGCCGCGCGGTGATGCCCAGCCTGGAACAGGTCGGACCGAGACATTCACCGGGCGAATACCCGTTCATCCCCTTGTCTGCCGGGGTGCCGGAAGCCACCAAGAGCCTCATTCACATCGTAAACTTCAACGACCTGCCCTCAATCGAGTACGTGATGAAGCGATATCCCGTCGCGTGCGTGCTGACCGAACCCGTCCTTCAGAATGTCGGCGTAGTCCTTCCCGAAGAAGGCTACCTCCAGGGCATTATCGACCTGTGTGAAAAATACGGTGCGCTCTGTGTGCTGGACGAGGTTAAGACCGGTTTCCGCACCCGCCTCGATGGGTACCAGGGGGTCGCGGGCGTAAAACCCCATTTGTCCGTGTTGGGCAAGGCCGTCGCCAATGGCTACCCGC
>DASVCT010000314.1:0-22225 GCA_036381475.1 Cyclobacteriaceae bacterium | reverse complement strand
GGTGACGACATCTTGATACCCCGGAGTTGTTGTTTCCGGTCTAAACCGATAACTGTGGCCCTATGCGGGTCACAGAGAATGATCTGCGCACCCATGTCGATCAATTTGTCGACGAAGAAGAGCCGGCTTTCAAACATCTTCTGGTGAATGAGGACGGTGCCTGTAGCCTGGGTGGCCACGACCAGCACGATGCTGATAAGGTCGGGCGTGAAGCCCGGCCAGGGAGCGTCGGCTATGGTGAGGATCGAGCCGTCGATGAAGGTCTCGATCGCATATCGTTCCTGCGCGGGAATGTAGATGTCGTCGCCGCGGAACTCCATGCGAATTCCGAGACGGCGAAACACTTCCGGGATAATGCCCAGCATGTCGATGCGGCAGTTACGTATGGTGAGTTCCGACTGCGTCATGGCGGCCATACCGATGAAACTCCCGATCTCGATCATGTCCGGAAGAAGCGTGTGCTCAGTCCCGTGCAGTTTTTCAACGCCTTCGATTGTGAGGAGGTTGGACCCGATACCCGAGATCTTCGCTCCCATGCGGTTGAGCATATGACAGAGCTGCTGGACATACGGTTCGCAGGCGGCGTAGTAGATGGTCGTCTTGCCCTTTGCGAGTACGGCCGCCATCAGGATGTTGGCAGTGCCCGTGACGGATGCTTCGTCGAGCAGCATATACGTGCCTTGCAGGGAAGTCGCGTCGATGTGGAACAAATGGTCGCCGGAGTCAAACCGGAACTTGGCGCCGAGTTTCTGGAAGCCGAGAAAGTGTGTGTCGAGCCTTCGGCGTCCGATCTTGTCGCCACCCGGCTTTGGGATGTTTGCTTTCCCAAACCGTGCGAGAATGGGGCCGAGGAGCATAACTGACCCCCTGAGTGCGGCGGCCTTGTCGCGGTACGCATCCGTTTCCAGGAAGCCCGTGTTGATGTCGCGTGCAGTGAACCGGTACGATTCGTCGCCCAACTTCTCGACGGTGCAGCCCAGATCGCCGACCAGTTCGATGAGCTTGTTGACGTCGCGGATATCCGGAACGTTATGGACGGTTACGGGTTCGTCTGTGAGCAGCACGGCGCTGATGATCTGCAGCGCTTCGTTCTTTGCTCCCTGAGGTATGATTTCGCCGGAGAGCTTTCGGCCGCCTTGTATCCTGAATGTTGCCATCGTTCCGTATCAGGTGGGTTTGTTAATACATTGCCACAAGTATAGGGAATAGGCTTCTACCCGCGATGGTCCTTTAGCGAATTATTTGACAACCTGAGGTCGGAAGAGTGATACATTCACCACAGAGGCACAGGGGACACGGGGTTACACAGAGGCTTTCCTGGTGCTTTTAAGGTGATGGTGCGGAGTCGGTTTCGACCTACCAGACGCCAATGGTGCATGGAGGGCACAGGCGCCGCAAGCGGCTATTCAACTCTTCAACCCTTCAATTCTTCAATTCTTTCTGCTAGCCTCGGCGTCGCTGATTGCCCTTGCCTTTAAACTGACGATGCGAACCTCCCTGTTGGCGGGAGCCGTTTTGTTGCGGCTTGGTTTTCTTGCGTTCCTTGTACAGCTTTTCGAAGAGGTTGTCTTCGCGGACTTTGTCGATGTTGATACTCAGCGCGCCTCCAGACATGCGTTGTATGTCTTTAAGGATAACCGAATCGTCCAGGGTCTCCTTATTCCAGTTGCTGTAGAAAGTCTTCATCAACTTGCCCAGGTAGATGATGGCGTCTTCGCGTTCCTGTGGATCTTCGATCTTAAGCGCTTCGAGCACAAGCCGTTCGATGTTCTTGCCATAATGCTTGAACTGTATCGGGCTCTGCGGGTATTCCATCCGTTTCGGTTTCTTGAACAAAATATCCCGCTGCGGCATGGGGTAGGGGCTGTCAACGTCCAGGTTGAAATCCGCGATGATGTACAGGTCATCCCACAGGCGTTGAGGGTTCTCCGGCTGCTCCTTGAGGCTGGGTGTAAGTTGTTTGATCAGCTCGATGAGCGTGTACGCCATCTCGGTGCGTTTTTCACGGGAGGGTTCGTTGCGTATGTACTCTACGAGTTTCTGAACGTTGCGTCCGTATTCTTTTAATATAATAGGAGGCCGTTGCGTGTTATATTCTCCAATCATGGATGTATTAATGTGTTGATGTGTTGATGTGTTGATTTATTAATGCGTTGATGTTTGCACGAAGGAGTCCGGGGAAGGGTTGCCGTATTGCCTGGATCCAGGGGTTATTCGTGAATTTTTAACTTGGCAAAGCTAAGCAATAACGTCTTTTCCCCAAAATTGTCGAACTGAATCCGTGCCTTTCGGTCGGCGCCAGATGTATCCATCTGAATCACAACACCATATCCGAACTTGGGATGTTCCACTTTCATTCCTTGTTGCAGGCCTGACGTATCACTCGGCGCGAAATCGGCAGCGGGGACGTGCACAGGCTGCGCCGGCTTTGGGGTCGACTTGATGGTCTTTTGTATGCCCCGTACGAGGCTCCGTGCATAATTTGTCCCTGCAGAAGACTCATAGACACTCGGCCGTGTGGTCAGTTTGACGTACTGTCCGTCGATGTCGTCAAGAAATCGGCTGGGCTCGCAATTTTTGAGTCGCCCATACCGATATCGCGTCAGCGCATAGGACAGGAACAGCCGCTTCTGAGCCCGCGTGATCGCTACATAGAACAATCTGCGCTCCTCTTCTAGTTCCGCACGGCTGCTGAGCATCATCTGGGAGGGGAAAAGATCTTCTTCCATGCCCACGATGTATACGTAACGGAATTCAAGCCCCTTGGCCATGTGAATGGTCATCAGGGTGACCTTATCAGGGTCTTTGTCCTTGTCTTCGTCCTGTCCGGTAACCAGGGATACCTCCTGCAGGAAGGCACTCAGCGATTTGTCTTCCCGCGATGGGTCGTCGACAAACTCCTTAATTGCGTTGAGGAGTTCCTGCACGTTCTCGTATCGGCTTAGGCCTTCAACGGTCTTGTCTTCGTAAAGTTCGCGAAGAAGACCAGAACCTTTGGCGATCTCGAACGCAGCGCCGTATGCATCCTTGCGCTGAACCTCCAGCGAAAAGCGCTGTATCATCGCGACGAAGTCGCTGATCGGACCGCTCAGCCGATTTCCGAGAAACTTGTCGGCGTGTTTCAACACCTCCCATATCGGCAGGTCGTGATCGTTGGCCGCTACAATGATCCGATCAATCGTCGCATTGCCTATTCCCCGCTTCGGCAAATTAATGATTCGCCGGAACGAGGCTTCGTCCTGTTGGTTGATGGCATAGCGCAGGTATGCCAGCAGGTCCTTGATTTCCTTTCGCTGGTAGAACGAAAGACCGCCAATGACTTTGTACTTGATGTTCATCCGTCGCAGCGCTTCTTCTATCGCACGCGATTGGCTGTTCGTGCGGTACAGTACAGCGAAGTCGCTGAACTTAAGCTGGTGCTGCATCTTTTCCTCGAATATCGAGGACGCGACCAGGCGGCCTTCTTCATTATCGGATACTGCCTTGATCAGTTCGATCAGGGATCCTTCTTCGTTTTGTGTCCAGATGCTCTTCGGCAACTGCGCGCGATTTTTCCGGATCACGGAGTTAGCCGCGTTCACGATGTTCTGGGTGGACCGGTAATTCTGTTCCAGCTTGATGATGCGCAAGTCGGCGTAATCGCGTTCGAAGTTGAGGATATTGGTGATGTCGGCGCCGCGGAACGCATAAATGCTTTGCGCATCGTCGCCCACCACGCAGATGTTTTCACGTACCGCCGCGATTTTTCGGATGATGTGATACTGGCACAGGTTGGTGTCCTGGAATTCGTCGACCAGGAGGTAATGTATCCGGTGCTGGTACTTGTTGAGCACGTCCAGGTGTTCGCGAAACAGCTTGTCCGTGTTGAACAGCAGGTCGTCAAAGTCCATCGCGCCGGCCTTGAAACAACGCTGGGCATATACGCGATAGATCTTTCCGATTTCCGGGCGCATGTTGGCCGCGTCGTCGCCCATGAGTTCGACGTTTGCCAGGTAGTCCTGCCACCCGATAAGACTGTTTTTGGCGGCCGAGATGCGGTTGTGCACCGTGCTGGCCTTGTAGGCTGTGTCGTCGAGTTGCAACTCCTTGATGATATTCTTGATCAGCGTCCTGGAGTCGTCTGTATCGTAGATTGTGAAGTTCGACGGGTAACCCAGGTGGTGCGCTTCAGCGCGGAGTATACGGGCGAATACGGAGTGGAACGTACCCATCCAGATGTTGCGTGCATCATGTCCGACGATGGTCTCGATCCGGTCGCGCATCTCCTTCGCTGCTTTGTTGGTGAAGGTCAGCGCCATAATGTTGAAGGGATCTACGCCCTTTTCGTAGATGAGGTGCGCGATGCGATAGGTCAGCACGCGTGTTTTGCCTGAACCGGCGCCGGCAATGATCATACAGGGTCCTTCGGTGTTCAATACACCTTCCCGTTGCGGTTCGTTCAGACTGGACAGGTAATCGATCATGAGCTGCGCGGGTACAAAGGTAAAAAGGTAAAAGGATATCCGGGCAGAACGGAAATAAATGAAATAACGAAATAAGAACAAACAGCCAGGCGCCCGCTTTGGGGAAACAAGCATGACGGAACAAAAGTGCCGTGGAAGAGAAAAACCGATTGATGTGGTAATGTGTTTATACTCAGCTATCTTTGTGATCGATCGAACGAAATGATTAAAGTCGGCAACGTATTGGTTTCAGATGAAATTCGCGACAAGGAGTTCGTCTGCAACCTTGAAAAGTGCAAGGGCGCGTGCTGCGTAGAGGGTGACTACGGTGCGCCGCTGGAAGAGGAAGAGCTTGCCATTCTGAAAGATATCTATCCGAAGATAAAGTCCTACCTGACGCCAAAGGGAATCAAGACCATTGAGAAGGAGGGAACTCATGTTGTGGACCCCGAAGGCGACTATTCGACGCCAGTCATTAAGGGTCGTGAATGCGCGTATTCCCACTATGATGAGAAAGGCATCCTTAAATGCGGCATAGAAGAGGCGCACAAAGACGGCAAGATATCCTTCCGAAAACCCATAAGCTGCCATTTATACCCGATTCGCATCACCAAAAAGAAAGAATTTGAGGCGGTGAATTACCACAAATGGCATATCTGTTCCCCTGCATGCACTCTCGGTCGGCAGCTTCAGGTTCCCCTTTACAAATTTTTGAAGGAGCCGTTGATCCGGAAGTATGGTGAAGCCTGGTACGAGGAGTTGGTGCGTGCTGTGGAGCAGCCGGAGAAGACGGAACCACCATCACTTCCTTCACCACAGAGGCACAGAGGGCAGTGAGTTGCACTCACCACAATTCGCTTATCTTCCGTCTTCTAATTGTCTCCGGTGCCTGAGGTTGTCGAAGGCCAATTCCCCTCCAATTCGTCAACCCCTTGGTTTGACAAATGTACCTTTCTGCGTCAGCGGCTGTCTTCCGTAAGGCAGGCCTGTGACCTCCATGAAGACTTGGCTTCCTGCAGGCACGTAGCGACTCCCTGCTTTTGACATAGACGCACCAAGAAAATACCTCTGTGCAACTCCGTGTTCACTGTGCCTCTGTGGTGAAAAACTCCTCGACTCTTCAACGCTTCTCACGAAAGTGAGCTAAAATCAAACGACGTTTCCAAAAATTTCGTGTTGAATTTTCCGGAGCGGAAGGTCTCGTTGTCCATGAGCTTGATGTGGAACGGGATGGTAGTCTTGATGCCTTCGATGACGAACTCCTGCAGGGCGCGTTTCATCCGGGTGATGACCTCTTCGCGCGATTGACCGCTGACGATGAGCTTTGCAATCATCGAATCATAATTCGGCGGGATGGTGTAGCCGGCATAGACGTGACTGTCGATCCGAACGCCGTGTCCTCCCGGCATGTGGAGGTTGGTGATCCGCCCCGGCGACGGCCTGAACCCGTTGGCAGGGTCTTCGGCATTGATGCGGCATTCCATGGCGTACAGGTTGGGAAAGTAATTTTTCCCGGATATCGGAACGCCGGCTGCCACTTTGATCTGTTCCTTGATCAGGTCGTAGTCGGTGACCTCCTCGGTAATGGGATGTTCCACCTGGATGCGGGTGTTCATCTCCATGAAATAGAAGTTCCCGTGTTTGTCCAGGAGGAATTCGATCGTTCCGGCGCCCTCATATCGTATGGCTTTCGCGCCCCGCACGGCCGCCTCGCCCATCTTCTCGCGAAGCTCCTGATCGACAGCGGGTGACGGTGTTTCCTCCACGAGCTTTTGGTGCCGGCGTTGTATGCTGCAGTCGCGTTCTGAGAGGTGGCACACCTTATTATATTGGTCGCCGATCACCTGGATCTCCACATGGCGCGGTTCTTCGATATACTTTTCGAGATAGAGCCCGTCATTGCCGAAAGCATTCCCCGCTTCACGGCGGGCATCATCCCAGGCCTTTTTGAATTGCGATTCGTCGTTGACGATACGCATTCCTTTTCCTCCGCCCCCGGCGGTGGCTTTCAGGATGACCGGATAGCCGATTTTTTTGGCGAGCTTTTGGCCTTCCTCGACTGAACTCAGGAGTCCCTCGGAACCGGGAATGGTAGGGACGCCTGCCTTCTTCATGGTATCTTTCGCTGTCGACTTGTCACCCATCGCGTCGATCATGTCCGGCGATGGTCCGATGAATTTTATGCCGTATTCGTGACATACGGCGGAAAACTCGGAACGCTCTGACAGGAAGCCGTATCCTGGATGGATGGCGTCGGCGTTGGTGATTTCTGCCGCCGAGATGATGCGGGGTATGTTGAGGTAAGATTCCTTGCTGGATGCGTCGCCGATGCAGACCGCCTCGTCGGCGAACCTTACGTGGAGGCTCTCGCGGTCGGCCGTTGAGTACACGGCTACCGTACTGATGCCCATTTCCCGGCACGTGCGGATTACCCTCAGCGCAATTTCACCACGGTTTGCAATTAATATCTTCTTGAACACGGCCTGGACGTTAAGGTAAAAACGATACGCTGCTGTCAGTCGGGCTCGACGAGATACAACGGCTGATCATACTCGACCGGCGTGGCGTTTTCGACGAGCACTTTGACGATGGTACCCGAGACTTCTGATTCAATTTCGTTGAACAACTTCATCGCCTCAATAATGCATACAGTTTGTCCTTTTGTGATCTTGTCGCCCACGGAAACAAAAGGGGGTGAGTCGGGGTTCGGCGAACGATAGAACGTGCCGATCATAGGTGAACGAATTTCAACGGTGGGTCTGGACGCCGGTGCTGCCGGTTCAGGTGCGGGCGGTGCCGCGGTCGTTTGCGGGAGTATGACGGTTTGGGCAGGAGCTGCCGACGCTGGTAATTCTGCTATGCGCTGGTCCGGTTGGCGTTTGACGTGGAGCTTCAGTTCCGGTGTCTCGAAGCTCACCTCGTTAAGGCCGGTATTCGCGATGAATTCAATCAGGTCCCGGATTTCCCCGGTCGTTACAGACTTTGAAGACCCTGGTGCCTTCTTTTGGTCGGGTACGGGTGCAGTTTTTTTCGGGGTTGTTTTTGCGCGGGACTTGGCCATGATGCGGATGATTTATTTGACGCGTTCGATGTACTCTCCGGTACGGGTGTCTACTTTCACCGAATCGCCGGTATTGATGAACAGGGGTACCCGGATCTCCGTGCCGTTTTCAAGAGTGGCCGGTTTAAGGGTACGCGTCGCCGTATCGCCCTGGAGGCCGGGCTCAGTGTACGTTACTTCGAGTGTGACGCTCGGTGGTGCGCTTGCGGTGATCGGTTCGGTGCCATTTTCGAATGCGATCAATAGGGTAACGCCTTCTTTGATGTATTTCAGCGCGTCGCCCAGCAGCGCCTTGTCGAGATAAATTTGTTCGAAGGTGTTGTTGTCCATGCAAACGAGGCTCTCGCCGTCAGCGTAGAGGTATTGATATTCGCGCGTTTCCACGCGAAGCAGGTCAATGTCATCTGACGGCCTGAAACGGTTTTCCGCCAGCTTTCCATTGCGTACGTTCCGGAACTTCACCTGATAAAAAGCGCGGAGGTTCCCAGGCGTACGGTGCTGCAATTCCTCGACCTGCATGACTTCACCGTTATAGCGAACGAAGTTGCCTCTGCTCAGATCACTGATAGTTGCCATAGGGTATAATCGCTGTCAAGTTACAAATCAATTTTTCAAATGCAATTTGAGGCTTACCTAGGATCGTAAGCCCATATCAAATATATGGCGCCCCACGTAAATCCGCCGCCGAATGCTGAGAGTATCAGCTTGTCTCCTTTTCGTAGTTTCTTTTCGTAGTCCCACAAAAGCAACGGGATCGTCCCTGCGGTTGTGTTGCCGTATGAGGCGATGTTCATCATGATCTTGTCGTCCGTGATCCCGATGCGGTTTGCTGTAGCATCGATGATTCGTTTGTTGGCCTGGTGCGGAACGAGCCACGCGATGTCGTCGCCGGTGAGATTATTTTTCTCCATGATTTCCGCACAGATCTCTGCCATATTGATCACCGCAAACTTGAAAACAGTCGCGCCTTCCTGGTAGATGTAGTGGAGTTTCGCGTCTACCGATTCGTGCGATGCAGGCATCCGGCTTCCTCCGGCTTTCATGTTGAGATATGCAGCTCCCGATCCGTCGGCCTTGTGAAGCGAGTCTATGATGCCGACTTCTTCGGTCACCGGTTCGAGCATTACCGCTCCGCATCCATCGCCAAAGATGATGCACGTGGTACGATCTTCGTAGTTGATGATAGATGACATCTTGTCGCCACCCACTACGATCACTTTTTTATACTGACCGGACTCGACAAATTTGGCAGCGGTGGTGAGCGCATAAATAAAACCGGAACACGCCGCACTCAGATCATATCCAAACGAATTCACAGCGCCCACACCGTCGGCGATGAGGTTTGCCGTGGCGGGAAACATCATATCAGGCGTAACAGTAGCGCAGATGATAAGGTCGACTTCGAGGGGATCCGTTCCGGTCTTGCTGAGCAACTCCTTCACGGCTTCGATGCCCATGTATGAAGTTCCGAGTCCTTCTCCTTTAAGGATCCGGCGTTCCTTGATGCCCGTTCGGGTGGTGATCCACTCATCGCTGGTGTCCACCATGGTTTCGAGTTCCTGGTTCGTAAGAATGTAGTCGGGTACATAGCCCCCAACTCCTGTTATTGCAGCATGGATTCTGGTCATCAGCTGTTTAAAGTTTTAGGTTAAGGCCGAGTCACCCCAAAAAAATAAAAGCCCGATTGGAGGGAATCGGGATGGGGCCGGTCAGGGCCGGCCTGCGGTTCGGTTCGCCCCGACACAGCCGGGGTTGGCCCCGACATAGTCGGGGTTGGCCCCGAGATAGTCGGGGTTTGACCGATGGGGGGACGTCGTCTTCATGGGCGTCAGGCGAGAACCTCCCGCTCCATGACAACCTTTCCCTTGTAATACAGTTTGCCTTCATGCCAGAAGGCCCGATGCGGCAGATGGTGCTCACCCGTTGTCGGGCATATCGCGAACTGCTTCGCGGTGGCTTTGTAATGCGTCCTGCGCTTATCCCTGCGGGTTTTGGACGTCTTACGTTTCGGATTAGGCATAATGGTAATCTTTTTATTTAAGCTTCTTCAAAATATCCCACCGGGGGTCTGCCGATTCGTCGTGCTGCGGCCCGGTATCTTCCCCCGAGGTATAAACAATCTTTCCTTCACCAGGAAGTTCCTCGTCGCGAAAGCGCGGATGAAGTTTTTTCATGGGCACTTCCAGGCTGATGAATTCATATATGTACTGACCGACCTCAAGCTGGGCGGTGTCCCGCCGAATGTTAACGATCTCGTCGGAAAGTTCCTCGTCCACGTCCCCGTACTTGAAAATGACATCCTTATGCAGGTCGATCGGGTAATCAAAGGGTTCCAGGCAGCGGTCGCATATCAACGTGGCGCTGCCATGTATTTCAAAACCAGCCGTGATCATGGTTTCCGTCTTGTCCAGGACAACGTCCGCGTGGAAAGATCCGCCGGACACAAGGTCCTTTCCATACTGGCCGAAGAACGCATCGTCAATTTCATACCGGAACGTATGGACATTGTTGCTCAGCCCAGCAATATTGACGCGATAGCCCCCCACTGTCCCCAGGGTTTTGAAATAAGTCGGCAAATTTAGCAGAAATCGGAAGAAAACTAAAAAAAGAGGGCAAAATGTGGGTCCTGAGGCATTACATGTACTCCGTCAGGGCTACCTCCCGGAATTCGCTTCGTGATTTTTTGCCGAAATTCTCGATGAAGAAATCGATTACGCCCTTCTTGAAGCCGAGTTTGATTGCGATGTTCTTGCAAAAAATGATTTCGCTCTCAAACACATTGTGGTCGGCAAAAACCAGTTCGATGCTTGACATGAGGTATTCGAATTTCTGGTCGGGGGAAAGGGCACCCAGTGAATCGATGGGCTCCGGATTTCGGATCAGGTCCGTAACCGTTTCTTCGGGAAATTTCCGATCCCGGGCGATCTTGAAGATCATTTCCCGCTCGATTTTCGCAAAATGCTTATCGGCCTCGGCAAGTTGAATCAGGATGTTTAGCTGCTTTTTGGTGACAATATCCATTGCTCAACGGTAGAATAATGTTCTTCTAAATATATCGAATTATCGTCAGGGAATGGCCAATGGCAGGCAAAACGCCATTTTCGGGCAACCAATTAAGCAATTTTCTCCTTAAGAAGACCCATTCCTTCGGGTCAGGACGTCAACAGCCAGGAATATCGCCTGGCGAAGCGAGGTCTCGTCCGCCTGGTTCTTGCCGGCTATTGAAAATGCCGTACCGTGGTCGGGCGAAGTGCGAACTATTGGGAGCCCGGCCGTAAAATTCACGCCGGTGTCAAAGCTGATCACCTTGAAGGGAATCAGTCCCTGGTCGTGGTACATGGCAAGAATGCCGTCGAACTTCCGCGCGGATCCGGATCCGAAAAATCCATCCGCGGGAAAAGGACCCTGCACGAGCTTCCCCTTGTTCTTGAGTTCAATCACAACGGGCCGGATGATCTCTTCTTCTTCTTTTCCGATGAGCCCGCCGTCACCAGCATGCGGATTCAATCCAAGCACTGCGATTTTGGGTTTGGTCACGCCAAAATCCTTTATCAGCGATTGCTCGAGCAACGCGATCTTGGCCTGTAGCCGCTCGCGCGTGATCAGGGGTGCAACCTCCGACACCGGGACGTGTACTGTGACGAGGCCTACGCGAAGCGTGTCACTCACCATCAGCATGAGGCTGTCACCGGCACCGAAAAACTGGGCAATGAAATCGGTGTGGCCCGCAAATGGGAAGTCTTCGTTGCTGACGGTCTTCTTATCGATCGGCCCGGTAACCAATGCGTCTATGACGCCTGACTTAAGGTCATCGCAGGCCCGCCGGATCGCTTTCAAGGCTGCATTGCCCGTCTCAGGCGATGGCCGGCCCGGCGAAATTTCGATCGGCTGGTCCCAGCAGTTTACGACGTTGATATTCTTCACTGCGAATGTGCCGCCGTCCTTTACCTGGTTATAGCTGAACTCCTGCAGGCCCAGCAGTTTTTTATAATGCGACAGCACCCGGCCGTTGCCGTAGATGACGGGCGTAAGTATGCCGAGCATTCGCGCATCAGCTAGTGCTTTCATGATTACCTCAGGGCCGACCCCGTTGATATCGCCGATGGTGATTCCGATGCGGGGCCGTTCATGTGGTCGTGAGGTCGCAGACATTCGTTGGTTGTTTGTTACGCGATATAGCAAAAATATCAATTTGTTCCTCGTAGATTGCCACGTTAGTCATTCACTGGGTCAACAAAAGAGGAGCCGCGCAATACGTGTATTGACACGGTTGCGACAACACAATAGCGGTATCGATGGAAACTGATGGTCCGTCCGAAGAAGTCATTGGGTCAGCATTTTTTGCGCGACGACAACATCGCGCGCAAGATCGTACGTTCGCTCCGTGTGGTTCCGTCAGCCACGGTCCTGGAGGTCGGCGCTGGTACTGGTGTCCTTACGCGTCACCTGTTGGAGCTGCCGGGGATAGAACTTTTCGTGATTGAGGTCGACCGCGAGTCCGTATCATTCCTTCGCGAGCATTTTCCAGCGCTGGGGCAGCGACTGATCGAAGGCGACTTTCTCAAGGCCGACCTTGACGCAATCATACCCGGGCCGTTTTCGATTATCGGCAACTTTCCCTACAACATCTCGTCGCAGATATTTTTCCGGGTACTCGAATACCGCGACCGCGTCGGAGAAGTTGTAGGAATGATCCAACGGGAAGTTGCTGAACGCCTCGCCGCGCCGCATGGGAGCAAGACCTACGGCATCCTCAGTGTGCTGTTGCAAACGTTTTATCACGTCGAGGTGTTGTTCAAAGTTCCTCCCGGTGTGTTCTTCCCGCCGCCCCGGGTTACGTCGGCAGTCGTACGCCTTACACGCAACGGTCGGGCAACTCTGGAATGCGATGAACAGCGCTTCGTGCAGGTCGTGAAGCAGGCGTTCAATAACCGGAGGAAAACATTGCGCAACGCACTAAAAAACCTAAATTTGCCCGCTGAAATTTCCTCGCTTCCGCTGCTGAATTGCAGGGCAGAACAGCTTTCGGCAGAGCAATTTATTCAACTCACCTTACTCATGGAAAATCGTCATGGCGGTCATTGAGTTTGAATTAACGAAGGAGTTCCGCGACCGTTTCCAGGAGGCACTCGACCAGCGTGACGATCAGTTCATCCGTAGCATCCTCGAAGACGTAAAGGCGGCTGACGTTTCATCACTCCTGTACGAGTTCGATTCCGAAGAATCGAAATATGTAATGGATCTCCTGCCGATCGAAAGGCAGGCCGAGATCATCAACGATCTTGACACCGATACCCGCAGGGAGTTTCTCAAGATTTATGACCCCACCGAAATCGCGGCGTTTGTCAACCTGCTCGATTCGGACGATGCTGCCGACATCATCAATGAACTTCCGATCCAGCAGCGGGAAGAGGTGTTGTCGGGTCTGGATACGGAGTTGCGCATTCAGGTTACGGAACTGCTGCGCTACGAGGACAACGTCGCCGGCGGGTTGATGGCAAAGGAGCTCATCAAGGCCCGCGCCGACTGGACCGTGGTACAATGCATTGAAGAGATCCGCAAACAAGCCGAAAAGGTAACGACCTTCTATAACGTTTATGTCGTCGACAACTTCAACCGGCTGTTGGGAAGTGTTCCCATACACGATCTCATTGTTTCCGATGCCCGCAAGCTCGTGGCCGATATATACGAGGACGACATTGTTCGCGTGAATACTTCGACCGATGCGCGGGAAGTAGCAGAGATCATGCGCCGGTATGACCTCGAGTCTGTGCCGGTTGTAAATGTCCAGGGTCAACTCGTAGGCCGAATCACCATTGACGACATCGTCGACGTGATTACGGAGCTGGCCGAAGAGGAACGACAGATGATGGCGGGTATCAGCGAGGATGTGGAAGAAGACGACAGCGTATGGCGCAACGCCCGCGCCCGTTTGCCATGGTTGCTCATCGGCATATTTGGAGGCATTCTCAGTGCGCGCATCATGGGCGTCTTTGAAGATGAGCTTGCTCGCATTACGGCCATCGCCTTTTTTATTCCGCTCATTCAGGCCACCGGTGGGAATGTGGGCATACAGAGCTCCTCGATCGTGGTGCAGACGTTGGCCAATCCGGGCTTCGTCGATGAGGGGATATGGAAGCGGCTGCTGAAGGTGTTACTTGTCGCACTTCTCAACGCGCTTTTCCTGAGCGCAGTTGTTTATGGCGTCAATTTGCTCTTCGCTGGTGAACCTCGCCTTTCCCAGGTAGTGTCCCTCGCACTCTTCAGCGTCGTAATTTTCGCTTCCCTGATCGGCACGGTCACTCCCCTTATACTCAATCGGCTGGGGTTCAATCCGGCCCTCGCATCCGGCCCCTTCATCACCACCATGAACGATCTTCTTGGATTGGGAATCTACTTTTCAATCGTGCACGTTCTTCTCTGATCGGGAAAGGTGCTCGACATGTAAGATTCCTTTTTGTCCTGTTTGCGGGAGGGTCATATGTGGCCCTCAGCGCCTGGGTTTGCCGCACTCCGCAAGCGATAACGGCCTGCTATACACGATACTATTTCCATGTTGTGTAGGGCGGAAAATTTTTCCGGGATGTAAGATAAGGCGAATGAAGACCGAAATCGGTTGGCCTAATTCGGCGATTTTTACGCGTCGATCGCCTCTCCACGAAACCGACAATTCTTTCAATCATGGGCACCGTCCCCCGGCCGCTTAAAAAGTTTAACGAAAGGCTGAACGCAATTGTTGAAAAGCCTTTGCTCACGTCGACGCTCGTGCTGGTGTTCGTGACGATCGTTGTGCTCAGCCTGAGTTTGAAGTACTACCTGCGCGACTTCGATTCGTTCATCCAACAGGTTCTTGCCGAAGCGCACGGTATGATTTTCGACATCGCTGTGATCGGTATCCTGATCTTCTGGCTGAATCAAAACGGGGAAAAACGCCAGCGCATCCGCACCTATCGCGATGAAATCGACGACTTCCGCCTGTGGGAGTCGGAAGAAGCGGCTTTCCGTACCGTGGGTAACATCAAGCGGCTCAACCGGCACAAGATTTATGAGATTAATTTAGTCAATTGTCACCTTCCGCGGACCAATCTCAATTACGTCAGGCTGACCGGGTCTAATCTCAATTCCGCTAACATCTCGCAGTCGTCGTTGATCGAGGCTGACCTGGAAGGGGCCCGCCTGAACCAAACGAATTTTGAAAACTCGAACCTCAACCAGGCCAACCTGACGGGTGCTTATGCGAGCGGCGCGAACTTCAAGGACGCCTTTCTTATTAAGGCTCGTTTCGATGAGGCTTTCCTTATCAAAGCCAATTTCCGCAACGCGTTTCTCATGGAAGCCAACCTGCGCGACGCGTACCTCATGGGCGCCGATTTCGAGAACGCCAGCCTGTACAAAGCCGACCTTCGGGGTGCCAAAGGTCTGAGCGTAGACCAGCTTGCCGTCGCAAAAACCCTGTATCTGGCGAAATTCGACGATGAGGTACTGGAACAGATCAAAACCAACCTGCCCGAGCTCGTGGGCG
Source organism: Cyclobacteriaceae bacterium (assembly GCA_036381475.1). Taxonomy (GTDB): domain Bacteria; phylum Bacteroidota; class Bacteroidia; order Cytophagales; family Cyclobacteriaceae; genus ZC4RG29. The sequence goes on along the minus strand of DASVCT010000314.1, from coordinate 7,200 downwards.
GGTGAGATATTGCTCCGGATAGAATAAACCGTTACTTTTGTCCTTAGAACAACGGCTTCAGTGCTGAAGCCGTTGTTTCTTTTTTTGATCGTGGAGATAAATGAGGCATTATGAGCAAGAAGATATCCTACATTACCCGGGAAGGTCTCGAGAAGATCAAGGCGGAGTTGAACGAACTGAAGACCAAGGGCCGTAGTGAAATCGCACGGCAAATCGCGGACGCCCGCGATAAAGGGGATCTTAGCGAAAATGCGGAGTACGATGCGGCCAAGGACGCGCAGGGTATGCTCGAGGCGAAAATCGCGCAGCTCGAAGAACTCGTGTCTAATGCGCGTCTTCTCAACGAATCGGCTATCGATACGTCGCGCGTATCCATTCTCTCCAAAGTCACCATCAAGAACAGAAAGAACGGTGCTTCGTTCACATATACCCTCGTTTCCGAGGAAGAAGCGGATCTGAAGGCCGGAAAGATATCGACCCTGTCACCCATCGGTAAAGGGCTTCTTGGCAAAAAGCAGGGTGAGTTTGCCAAGATTCAAACGCCGGCCGGAGAGATGGAATTTGAAGTCGTCAGCATCTCTCTTTGACAATGGCATTAACGAGATAATCTACGATTATGGCTTCGCTGTTCACGCGTATCATCAGGCGGGAGATACCTGCGCACATCGTGGCTGAAGACGACCAGTGCCTGGCCTTTCTCGACATCAATCCCCTGGTGAAGGGGCACACGCTCGTGATACCCAAGGCCGAGATCGACTATTATTTCGATCTGGATGACGAGTTGCTGGGTGCACTTATGATCTTTTCCAAGAAAGTGGCGCACGCCATCAAACAGGAGATACCCTGCCTTCGGGTCGGCGTTTGCGTGGTAGGTTTGGAAATCCCCCACGCGCACGTGCACCTGATCCCGCTAAATTCAATGGGCGACATCAATTTCAGCAGACCCAAGCTCAAGCTGTCGCAGGAAGAGTTTGCGTCCATCGCCTCCCGAATTGCCAGTCACTACAAGGGCTAAAGGTACTCAAAGGAAATCGATGTCAACGTCCAGCGGATAGCGCATCAGGTACTGCAGCGCATCGTTGACGGTCATGTTTTCGAAGAGCACCTTGTGAAGGATGCTCGTGATGGGCGCACGCACCCTGTAGTAGTCGGCGCATTTCTTTACGATGCGCACGGTGTCAACTCCCTCGGCGACTTCGTCCATGCCCGCGAGGATTTCCGGCAATGTTATACCCTGTGCGAGTTTATACCCAACCTGAAAATTCCGGCTTAGTGAACTGTTGCACGTCGTCACGAGGTCGCCGATGCCGGCAAGTCCCAGGAAGGCGCGCAAGTCTCCTCCAAGGGCACGTCCCAGGTATACCATCTCGATAACGCCCCTGCTGATCAACAGACCTCTTGCGTTTTCGCCGTAACCCATGCCACTAAGAGCACCGGAAGCAATCGCGATGATGTTCTTCAGTACTCCGGCAAGTTCAACGCCGACAAGGTCATTATTTCCGTATACCTGGAAGTTGTCGTTACGCAAAAGTCGCTTGCCTACGCTGATGACTTCGTCGAAGTGACTGGCAATAACAGTGGCTGACGGATGTCCCTCGGCAAGTTCGCGCGCGAGGTTGGGTCCGGCGAGACATCCCACCCGCACCACGATGCTTTCTTCCTGTATCACTTCACTCATGGTCTTCACCCGTGTGCGGTCGAGCTGAGCAACGGTTTCGATGGTTTCGTTCCTGGGCAGCGTGAGATCGAATCCTTTGGTACCGTGAATGAGGATATGATACGGATGCAGATGCCGGGCGAGTTTCTTCATCATGGCCCGGAAGTGTGTGGAGGGAACGATGGGAAAGATCACCTCGCACTGATCCGCCACTTCAGCCAGATCGCAGGTGGGTACAACGTTCGCATGCATCACATGGCCACGGTTTGGCAGGCCTTCGCTGATGCGTCTCACCACTTTTTCATCCCGTGCATAAAGCAAAACCCGGCGCTGCCGGGCCAACAGGTTCGCTACTGCGCTTCCGAAATTTCCTGCGCCAATGACACCCACCGGTCTGTCAGACGAACTTCTCGAGCTCATAGCCCACGAGGCGGTTGTGGTAATAGTACAGCGTGTTGAAATCGCGTGTGATGATGTTGCCCTCTTTGTTCATGAGCAGGGGGCGCTTGAGGTGAAAGATGCCCACATTGTCGAGCCCGTGGCGAATGACCGTGTCGATGTCGCTCTTCATATGGGTTGCCATGTTGATCTTGTCTTCTTTTTTGAGTCGTATGATCTGCTTGCGTACACGCAGGCAGGCAACGCGAAATGTTTCGTAGTCGAGGACCTGGTCTTCTTCAGGCAGCCTCAGAAGTCCGAAAAGGTCCAGCCGCGGATATTTTTTTTGCCAGAGTTCGAACGCCACAAAAGCAACAAGATGACTGGAGAAGACCCGGTTGATGCGATGGTATTCCTTTACGATCTTCTGGCTTAGCCTGCGGGTATATTCGTCTTCACGCTGGAGGTCAACGGTTATGCGACCGTTGCTTTTGAAATAGTCTTCGGTATTGATAAGACGGCCTTCGGCATCCAGGCTGTTACCCCGGTCGTCGACATAGTTTCCCATGACGTCAAGACCCTGGCCGATGGATACGGAGATGTTCGAGCCCTTCGTGAAAAACTTGAAAAGGAACTGCAGCAACTGCCAGCTTCCATACTTGTCCGCTTCCGGAAGGTAACGATCCTGCCCCTTGATGGAGAGGTAATCATCGATGAGGTCGGGCGCTTCGAGGACAAAGTGGTAGTTGAGGGTCACGGGCACGACAAAGATCTTGCGGGGCGCTTCCCCTTCGTTTGCCATCATGTAAATGTTCCGCTGTGCTTCGATGGCGGTACTCAGCAGGCCGCGCTTCAGGCTCTTCTCGATCATTCCTGACCGTGACCGCGTGCCTCCGGGGAAAAAGAGACTGTGGGCCCCTTTTTGAATGGCCAGGGTTGAATAGCTCTTCAGCGTTTCGAGGTAGGGCAGATTTTTCTTTCGACGGTCGACCTTGTACGCGCCGAGGCTGTTCATGAAATACGCGAAGATCTTTATGTTGAAGAGGTTCAGTCCTGCACCATATATAAATGCGGGCAATCCGAGCGAATGGATGACCCATCCGATCAATATGGAGTCGAGGTTGCTGAAGTGGGTAGGAACCATGATTACGGTACCCAACCGTGCCAGTCGTCTCAGGTGTTTGGCCTTCCCGACGATGTGGATCTTATCGCGCAGTGTGTATTGATTCCGAAAGAACGCCCCGAACTTTTTTACGCGGGCTCCGTTGAGGAGGCGCGAAAACCAGAACTTCACCACTTCGCGGGCGAACTTGTAGGAACTTGGTTTGAAGTTTCCGGCAATCTCGTTAGCGTATCGGGACACGATACGATGCAGCAGCTCATCGGTTTTGGCTGCAATTTCTTCCTCGCTGGTATCTGCGTTGAAGCTTAATTCTTCCTTGATCCTGGCCCAAAAGCGCGGTTCATCCGGAGGGTCAACACGCCACCGGTTGCGCTTCATTCGTTGTTGTTCGCGGTAGACTGTAGTCTCAAGCTCTTCTGCCAGCTGTCGCGGGCCGGGGCGCAATTCGCGAATGCGCGCCAACGCTTCCTGTACCACCTCTTCGATGAATTCCTTTCTGTTCTTGCTGAGTTGATATACCGGCCAGTCGGGAATACCCTCCAGGATTGGTTTATACTTTTTGTTCTTGTTCTTCGTCTCTAAAACTTCCATGGGGGCAGTAAAAATAACACAAAATCCGTCACCCGATGCCGTCCTGCTCGTTCGCGCGGTGCAATGCCTCATGGAGTGAGCGTGCCATCGTATCGAACCGGTCGATGGCTTCCTGAACGAACACCTCATCCAAAAGTCCCAGCACGGCGTCCTCATTCTCGAACTCGAACTCGTCTACCTTAAAAGTTTGTTCGAGGTAGGCCTGTTCCAGCTTGATGATATACCGGTTGTTCCATTGGTAGAGGGTGACCTTGCACCCCTGAACAGAGAACTCCTTCACTACACGCATAATTCAGTCGGTCAAATCCACGCGGAAGATATTCAAAATGCCGGCACTTCCCTGAGAGAAAGGGAGGGATGGTAAAACCGGGCTATCACGGGAAAGGTTTTCTTGTCTATTTTAGAATAAATTGCCTCTCAGAGGCGTTATTTGATGGGTTTTCATTCTGGACTGGAACCCGTATATTGTGGATTCAATTGTGGGGATTCAGGGCCTCCCCGGTAACTCGCTAGCATGAACTCCTCTTTGAAACAATTTAAGATTCTGGTGGCCCTGGCCTTTCTCTTTACGGCCGGAGCCTATCGCGCCAGCGCCACGCACCTGCGGGCTGGTGAAATTACTGCAGTCAGGGAAAATTGTCAGTCGCTTACCTTTACAATCACCGTAACCGTCTATACCAATACCGGATCGTCTGTCCTTTTCGGGGGTAGAGTAGGTGAGGAGGATATTCTCGAATTCGGTGACGGCGAGTGGGTGCTGGTTCCGGAAACGCCGAATACGCCGCGGCCGGACCTCGGGCCGGAGATTGGCACGGCAAGTTTTACCATAACCCATACGTATTCAGGTCCAGGGAAATATACGATCAGTTACAGGGAGCCTAACCGCAACCAGGGCGTCCTGAACATGGACAACTCGGTCAACACGCGGTTTTACATCGAAACCCAAATTTTTATCGATCCGTTTCTGGGTTGCAACAACACCCCCGTCCTGCTCATTCCGCCGATCGATCGCGCTTGTACCGGTGTCGCCTTCTTTCACAACCCAGGTGCTTACGATCCCGATGGTGATAGCCTTTCCTATGAGCTGGTCGTGCCGTTTTCCGACCGCAACCTGCAGGTGGTTCGCTACCAGGATCCGGCCGCCAACGATCCGCGACAATTCTACACGAATTTTAACACCGGGAACGAAGCCGCGGACGGTCCACCGTCATTTAAGATCGATCCGATAGACGGCACCATTACCTGGGACTCGCCCGGGAAACAGGGTGAATACAATGTCGCCTTTGTAATCATCGAATGGAGGAAGGTCGCCGGTCAGTGGATCAGGGTGGGCTTCGTCAGACGGGACATGCAAATCCTTGTCGACGACTGCAACAATGAGCGCCCCGACCTGATCATACCCGAAGATGTATGTGTGGAAGCGGGGACTACTTTATCGGAGACGATATTGGGCATCGACCCCGAAAATAACCCCGTAAAGATCGAGGCATTTTCTGAGATCTTCAATTTCCCTCCGGCAAGTTCCCCGGCGACGTTTACACCGGTGCCCGATTTTCGTCCGTCCAATCCCCCATACGAACTCAACTTTGAATGGAATACGACGTGCGATCACATCAAGCAGCAACCTTACCAGGTGGTCTTCAAAATCACCGATAACCCCGGCAGTGACGGTCCACGCCTTGTGACATTCAAAACATGGAACATCACCGTTGTAGCACCCAAACCTGTGCTGGAGACGGCAACACTTGACCCCAATACACGCTCTGTGCAGCTCGACTGGGAGGATTATGCCTGCCCCAATGCGCGCGACATTCAGGTGTGGCGACGGGTTGACAGCTTTCCGTATACACCGGAAAACTGCGAGACCGGTATGCCGGAATCGCTGGGCTACACGCTTATTGCAACGGTGTCCGCGAATGGTCTTTCCGAGTACCTCGACAACAATGGAGGGGTGGGCCTGGCCCCAGGCGCCACATACTGCTATCGGCTGGTGGCCGTATTCCCGCCACCCAGTTCCGGCGAAAGCTACATCTCTGATGAGATATGCGTAGGGCCCATTTTGGCCGACGCACCCGTGATCACCCACGTTACCGTCGACGAAACAGACTTGCAAAACGGCGAAGTAACGGTTCGGTGGAGAGAGCCGTTCGACGCTGATCCAACGCAATTCCCCCCTCCGTATCAATACAAAGTGCTGCGGGGTGAAGGATTCACGGGACCGCCGACAACCGAAGTCAGTGGAATGCTGAATGCGCTGACCTTCACCGATACCGGACTGAACACCGAGAACCTCGTGTACGATTACGCCATCGTATGCTACGACAGCAACGGCGGTGTCGTGGACACCTCCGCGGTGGCTTCAACGGTGCGCGCAGAGGCGCGATCCGAGCTCCAACGAATTGACGTAAGCTGGTCGGCCGTGGTTCCCTGGTCTAATGTCACCCCGGAATACCCCCTACATCTGGTGTACAGGGGAAACCCGGGCCAGGCGCCCGAGGATTTTGAGCTCATCGGCAGCGTAGACGTCACGGTGGATGGTTTCATATACGTGGATCAGGGGCAGCACAACAATGAACCGCTCCAGGACGATCAGACATATTGTTATCGCATCTTGACGCGCGGCTCATACGGCAATCCTGAGATCGAAGAGCCACTCGAAAATTATTCCCAGGTCGTCTGTGCACAACCCAGCGACACCATACCACCATGCCAGGTGGCTGCGCCTGTCGCGGTCAATGCGCCGGACTGCGAGAATTATACCGGGGCATGTGGCGAGACCGTGTTCTCTAATCGTATTGAATGGCAAAGGCCCGTTACGGGCAACTGCCAGAATGATATCGACTCATATAATATTTATGTGTCGGCCTCGACAGAAGGAGAGTACGTCCTTCATGCTACCGGCATACGCGACCTGTTTTTTGAAGACAAGAATCTTGCTTCCAACGCGCGCTGCTACCGTGTGGCCGCCGTTGACCGTTCCGGCAACGTAGGCGAACTGAGCGATCCGATTTGTATCGACAACTGCCCGTACTACGAGCTCCCGAACATATTCACCCCCAACGGCGACAATTGCAATGATGTGTTCAGTGCATACAACAATCGACCGATTGAGGGAAGTGGTGAGGAAGGTGGACCGTGCACAACTATCGATCCGAACAGCCGGATGAAATGCGCCCGGTTTGTCGATAAGGTAGAATTCCGGGTATACAATCGTTGGGGTAAGCAGGTCTACAAATACCAATCGGGAGGAGAGCGCACGATTTACATCGACTGGGACGGCCGCGACGATGACGGCCATGAATTGTCCACTGGTGTGTACTACTACGTCGCGGAGGTTACGTTCCTCACGATCGATCCGGCAAAACGCCATCAGACCATAAAGGGATGGGTGCATTTGTTGAGATAGGTGTTGGAGTGTTGAAGTGTTGAAGTGTTGAAGTCCCTGCAGGCC
>DASVCT010000313.1:0-12529 GCA_036381475.1 Cyclobacteriaceae bacterium | reverse complement strand
ACGCTTCTGGCTGCGCGTTACTTCTCGCCCCACACGAAGGTCTTCGCGGGTGAACCTCACGGCGCGGACGACGCCTACCGCTCGCTCTTGTCAGGAAAGATAGAGCGCTCGCAGGCTGCCTCCATCGCGGATGGGCTGCTCTCCAACCTGGGCGACAAAACTTTTCCGATTATCCGCGAATACGTGGCCGGCATCATCACCGTGATGGACTCCGAAATTGTCTCGGCCATGCGCATGCTGTGGGAAGAATTGCGAATTGTGGTTGAACCTTCAGGCGCAGTGGCGTTGGCGGCGCTGCTGCAGCAAAAAGAACAATTCGCGGGTGCGCGAACCGGCATCATCATTTCGGGTGGAAATGTCGACCCCGAGCGCGCGATGGCATTGCTTCATGGTCAGGTTTAGTGAGCCTGACTCTTAAACCGATCGAACTTTGAGGGAGGCCTCTTTGGAAAGACGTTATTGCGAACGTTTACATCGGCGAGTTTTTGTTCAGGATCGATCACCAGGCCTCTCACTTCCTTCTCCTTGACAAACACCTTGGTGAATTCTTTGGGATTGAAGCGCCACACCTCCGCGGGCAACATCTCGGTTTCCTTGCTTCCGTCGGCATACGTCCACTCGAGAATGACCGGGGTCACAAGGCCTCCAACGTTTTTCAACGTTACCTCGTACAGGTTTTTGTCTTTCAACTGGTCGAGAACCTCTGCGTCGTCTATCCGATTTCTGAACTCGCCATAGCCATCCGGGGCGGTACGGAGCAATCGAAAAGGTTGGGGCCCCTGTTCGAATCCTTCCGGCTGGTTGTCCTTTCCGAGAGACGGGGCCGTTTTCGGCGTTCGGGATTCCAGGTCTTCCTTACCTGCGTCGACCTTGTACCACTTCACGTCCGCAACTTCCACATCCACGTGATCCGTGCCGAAGAACCATCCGCGCCAGAACCAGTCGAGATCCACTCCAGACGCGTCTTCCATCGTCCGGAAGAAATCGGCAGGCTTGGGATGCTTGAATGCCCAGCGATTCGCGTACTCGCGGAATGCGCGGTCGAATAATTCTTCTCCCAACACTGTCTCACGAAGGATGGTAAGCGCCGCTGCGGGCTTGAAATAGGAGTTGTTCCCATATTCGCTGGAGCGAGCGTTGTCGGCCGAGGTCATGATGGGCCGCATGACACTTGTGTCACCCCGCATGTAAGAAGTAACGCTCTTCGGCAGTCCTTCCTGAAAATCCAGCTCAGGGTAGCGACTCCGGATTGTTTCACCCTCAAGGAACGTATTCAACCCTTCATCCATCCACGCCCACTGACGTTCGTCTGAATTCACGATCATCGGGAAAAAGTTATGACCCACTTCATGTACAATTACGCTGATAAGACGGGTCAGTGTGCTTTGCGAATAACTGCCATCTTTATTGGGTCGCCCCTCGTCGAAGCAGATCATCGGGTATTCCATCCCTATGTCGGCCGTATGCACCGCCCATGCGACGGGATACGGATAATCGAACGTCCGCGATGAATAGAACTCCAGTGCATTCTTTATCGCCAGCGTGGCCTGTTCCTGCCAGAGCGGGTTGCCTTCTCGGGGGTACAACGACATCGCCATGGGCGTTCGTTTGCCGGCATGTACGGCCATGGCATCCCATATGAACTTTCGCGAGTGTGCAAATGCAAAATCACGGACATTTTCCGCGCGGAACACCCAGGTGCTTTTCTTCCTGGAGCGTTGTTTCTCCTTCTTTAGCGCTTCGGCGGGTGTCACGATGAACACCGGCTTGTCGAACGTTTGACGAGCCTGCTCGAGGCGTTGCATCTGTTCGCGCGTAAGCACGTCACGGGGATTTTGCAGCACGCCCGTTGCCCCGACGATATGATCCGAAGGAACAGTGATTTTCACGTCGAAGTTGCCGAAGGTGAGCGCAAACTCTCCCTGCCCGAGAAACTGCTTGTTCTGCCATCCTTCATAGTCGTCAAACACACACATGCGCGGGTACCATTGCGCGAAGGCATACACGTAGTTTCCATCTTCAGGAAAATACTCATAGCCACCGCGCCCTTCCGTAAACATCATCCGATCGTACTCGTGGTAACTCCACGCGACAGAAAAGGAATATTGCTCGCCCGTGCGCAGCGGCGTGGGAAGGTCGATGCGCATCATGGTTTCGTTGATCGTGTATGGCAGAGGTTTTCCTGACGCGTCGGTCACTGACTGGATCCGGAAACCGCCCTCATAGCCACTTACGTCGATGTTGCCTTTGTTTAAGAAGTACGCGGGAAGCGAGTCGTAAACCTTACCCGGTGTAGAGCGCGTTGCGATACTGTTCTTTGCGAAAATGTTTTGGTCGAGTTGCAGCCAGAGATACCTAAGCGGCTCAGGGGCATGATTGTAATAGGTGATGGTTTCGTGCCCCGTCAGCACCTGTGTTTCGTCGTTGACCTCGACTTCAATAGAATAGTCGGCGCGCTGTTGCCAGTATTTGGCCCCTGGCGCACCCGAGCCGCTGCGGTACTGGTTCGGTGTTGGAATTTCATCAGGACGAAGCTGTTCAAATTTTCCCGGCTGACCCTGAGCCAACCCGACGATCGTCGTGACCGCCATCAGGAAGCACGCACCCAGTGCTTTATGCGAAATCTTCATCCCCTCTCAGCGTGTTGCGTTTTGCTTGAACGAATCAAACCGCCCAGGCTTCGTTTGCCTCGGAAACACATTGTTCTCCGTATCGATGTCAGTCGTTTGCGCCATAGGATCAAGTACAACGCTCGCCACCTCCTTGTCCTTAACAAAGACGCGCGTTATCGTCCGCTCGTTCGTGCGCCAGATCTCCGCAGGCAACTTTTCAACTTCCGTCGTTCCATCGCGATATTTCCATTGGATGATAACCGGCATCACGAGTCCTCCTGCATTATGCAACTCAACCTCATAAATGTTCTTGCCTGCGAGCTTGCTGAGGGCTTCCTTGTCGTTGATCCGGTTGCGAAACTCTCCATAAAACCGCTCGTCCGTGGGGACGACGTGAAAAGGTTGTGGACCTGCCTCAAACGGCGTCTGTCCAGCTTTGGGAGATCCCAGATCGCCCTTTGCACTCTTCCGATCGCGTCCTTCAAGGTTTGTCTTCTCGGCATCCAGACGATACCAGGTTACGTTGGTCACGGCCTGATCAACGTGATCTGTTGAATAGAACCATCCCTTCCAGAACCAGTCGAGGTCCACTGCCGACGCGTCTTCCATGGTCCGGAAAAAGTCAGCCGGCTTCGGATGTTTGAAGGCCCAGCGACGTGCGTATTCTTTAAATGCAAAATCAAACAACTCGGGGCCCATCACCACTTCACGCAGAATGCTCAAAGCGGTGGCGCATTTAGCATACTGTTCGGCGCCCAATTGGATCACCTGTTCCGGGTTTGTCATAAGCGGCCGGTTCGTTTCCTTTCCTCCCTTCATGTACGGTATCAGTAATTCCGCGGGGCCGCGTTTGCTTGGGAAGTTCTCATATTTTTCGACTTCCGTGCGATATTGAAGGAACGTGTTGACCCCCTCATCCATCCACGCCCACTGGCGCTCGTCGTTGTTAACGATCATCGGGAAGAAATTGTGGCCGATCTCATGGATGATCACGCTGATCATTCCGTACTTTTTTGCTTCCGTGTATTTTCCGTTAACGGGGCGTCCGTAGTTGAAGCATATCATGGGATACTCCATCCCAATATCGGCGGTATGCACGGAGCTGGCCACAGGGTACGGATAGTCAAACGTGTACTTGGAGTACGTGATCAGTGTATTCTTCACTGCCTTTGTGGACTCTTGTTCCCATAGCGGGTTTCCTTCTTTGGGATAGAAGGACATTGCCAGCGGCGTTTTCGTTTCCAGCTTCACAGCCATGGCGTCCCAAATAAATTTGCGGGATGTAGCGAATGCGAAGTCGCGCACGCTGTCGGCATGGAATTCCCACGTCTTTTTTTCTTTGCTGTGCGATGCCTCCTTTGCCCGGGCCTCAGCCTCCGTCACAATGAACACCGGTTTGTCGAACGTGGTCCGTGCCTTTCGGAGCCGTTCCTGTTGTTCCGGTGTCAATACCTTTTCGGGATTTTTCAAGGTTCCGGTTGCTGCGACGATATGATCGGCCGGCACGGTGATCCTTACGTTGTAGCTGCCGAAAGGCAATGCGAACTCACCACGGCCGAGGAATTGTTTGTTTTGCCAGCCCTCATAATCATCGAACACACACATGCGCGGGAAAAACTGGGCGATGGTATACAGATAGTTCCCATCCTCCTGGAAGTATTCCAGACCGCTGCGCTGGCCGTCTATCATGCGGTCACCGATTTTGTACGACCACTCGATTGAGAGCTTGTAGGAGTCGCCGGACTTCAGGGGTTCCGGCAGGTCCACCCGCATCATCGTGTAGTTGATGGTGTAGGGCAATGGTTGGCCGTCTGGAGACTTCACAGAGGAAATTTCATAGCCTCCCGTTTCTCCCATCAGGTCAAGTGTCTTGACAATTTCACGGGTGTGCGTACCGTCCTTTATTTCGTTCGTTTTGGTCTTTGACGTGAGATTGTCCTTAGCCAGGATATTCTGATCGAGCTGGAGCCAGAGGAACGACAAGTTTTCAGGGGCGTTGTTGTGATAGGTGATGGTTTCCCGGCCAGTGATCGTCTGGTTGTCGTCGTTCAGTTCGACGTCGATTTCATAGTCGGCACGTTGCTGCCAATAAGCCGGGCCAGGAGCTCCTGATCCGGTACGATACTCATTTGGTGTCGGCAATAGGGGTCCAAGCTGTTCAAACTTGCCTTCCCAGCGGGTGGCTTCCTGCCCGAAGGCCGAAAAGGCCAACAGACATAACCCTGCAATCGTCAATCGCTTCATTTCAGGTTAATTTTTCGATCGGTAGTTTGATGCTTCAAACGGCACGTTGAGCGTTTTGAGATCCGTCGAATCACCAGAATGCGGCGTTTTTCATCAGCACGATAGAAACCCCCGCAATGGCTGAGGAGATAACAAGCCTCCAATCACGCCTGCTCACACCAAACAAGTCCACAAAGATAAAACAACTTGATAGAAAGAGCAGCACAATTACGATCTGTCCGAATTCCAGGCCAACATTGAACGCGAGTAAAGGTACCGTAATGCTCTGACTCTTTCCAAGAATGGCACGCAGGTAGTTGGAAAAGCCCATACCATGGATCAGTCCGAAGAAAAGGGCGAGCGCATAGTTGAGCTGGATTTTCCGGTCATGAAAGTAATCCTCGCGTTTCACGATATTGCTGACAGCCGTCAGGAAGATCGTCACGGGAATCAGGAATTCCACGATGTCAGTCCGCACGCTGATGATCCGGAATGTAGCAAGCGCGAGCGTAATGGAATGACCCACCGTAAACGCGGTGACGAGAACAAGAACTCTCCGCCAGTCGCGCAACGCGTATATTGCACAAAGCGCCACGACAAACAGGATGTGATCGTATCCGTTGCTGTAATCCAGGATGTGATCCTTTCCCACCCCGAAGTACAATCCGAATTCGCCCATGATCGTTATACGAAAAGTTCAATAATAACCTTTAATTTTGAATTCATTGGATTAGGGCTATCTTAACGGCACAATGTCGAGATTTGTGGGAACCGGTAAGGCAGTCCGAAGAGCCTGCCTCCTTGCGACCCTCTTTATTTCCCTCCCGCTTACCTGTGGACTGGCACTCACGCGCCATCCGGTTCACGTTTCGGTAACTGAGATCGAGTACGACCCGGCGGAAAAAGAACTGGAGATCATGATGCGCATCTTCGTCGATGACCTCGAAAACGCCTTACGCCAGTATCACAAGCAAGCCGGACTAGACATCCTCAACACCGACGACGCGACGGCAAAGAAATTAATCGGCGCGTATGTCCTCAGCCATTTCAATGTGGTCCTGGATAAGAAGAAGACCCAAATGGAATACCTGGGGCAGGAAGTGGAGGGCCAGGCTTTCATTTGCTATATCCTCGTATCCGGAATTTCAAGCTGGACAACCTGTGAAGTGACAAACAACGTACTCTTTGAATTGTATGACGACCAGTCGAATATTGTCCACGTCACCTCCGGCGGCGTCACGCATAGCCGGCGGCTCGTGCCGGATAATCAGGCTGGAATTTTTTCGTTCGCTCCCGGGAATTAAGAACATAAGAACAAAAACCAGAGTGCTAATCCATGAACGTCCGACGACCTCTGCTTTTCATCCTGTTGCCGCTAATGTTCGCAGGCTGCAGTAAGCGCGGGCAAGATGAGTGCGTTACTGTGCCCGACACAGGCGGAACGCGTGTCGACTTTGAGTTCGTTAACCTGGAAGACGAGATCGCCTCAATCTCCAGCAAGAAGGAACTGGTCTCCTTCTTTACAGAACATCCCGCTATGCGCGACTACCTCTTCAACCGTAGAAGCTATCCCGATGATTCCGTGTTCATCAACACACTCTACCATCGCTTTACCCATCCGTCGTTCGATACGCTCCTCATGGAAACGCACAGGATTTTCGGTGACCTCACGGAGCTGAAATCGCAGTTCGCGGAAGCCTTCACCAACATCAGGTATTACTATCCAGACTTCCAGCCACCGCGCGTCGAAACGGCAATCACGGGAATTGAGACCGACCTGGTGGTATCGGACACGCTGATTATCGTTGGCCTGGATTACTACCTGGGAAAGGACGGTGCATACCGGCCCCGATTATACGACTACCTTCTCGATCGGTACGAACCGGAAGACATCGTCCCGTCATGCCTCCTGATCTTCGGCATCAGCGATCGGTTCAATAAAACCATGCTGGAAGATAGAACCGTCCTCGCCGATATGATCGCCTATGGCAAGTCGTTTTACTTTGCCAAACACATGTTGCCGTGTATTCCTGACAGTACGCTGATCTGGTACTCGCGCAAGGAGATTGAAGGAGCACGTCAATTTGAACACCTCATTTGGGCCAGACTCATCGAAGACGAAGTGTTATACTCCACCAGCCACATTATCAATCAACGATACCTGGGAGAACGACCGAAAACGCTTGAAGTGGGTGAGGAATGTCCGGGTCGGATAGCCCAATGGGTAGGGTGGCAGATCATAAAAAAATATATGCAGAGTCATCCTGACATTACATTACCGCAATTGATGAACACGGCTGACGCCCAAAGGCTTTTCAATGAATCCCGCTACAAGCCGACCGGATGACGCGTCTCCCGACTTTCAACTTTCTCCTTAACTTAGCGGCCGAATAAATTCACCTTATTGAAATGCGAAAGAAGATCGTCGCCGGAAACTGGAAAATGAACAAGACGCTCGATGAGGCCCTGGCCCTGGCCTCGGAGATCGCGGGCATGGTAAACGATGAGGCCCGCAGCGACACGGTCGTGGTACTTTGCACCCCTTTTCCCTACCTGGTGCCTGTACTGCGGGTACTCGGTGATGGATCCTCCATTGCGGTGGGCGCACAAAACTGCAGTCAGCACGAGTGGGGCGCGTATACCGGTGAAACGTCTGCCCTCATGCTGGCATCGCTTAAAGCGCGCTACGTCATTATCGGCCACAGCGAACGGCGACAGTACTTTGGAGAAGACGGACCCCTCCTGGCCGCGAAAGTTGATGTGGCCCTGCGCTCGGGATTGACGCCCATCTTCTGTTGTGGGGAACCGCTCGAGGTTCGCGAAAAAGGTGGCCATCAGGACCTCGTTCGGGAACAGGTTGAAGCCAGCCTGTTCCATCTGGATTCGACAGAAATCAAGAAGGTTGTCATCGCCTACGAACCCGTGTGGGCCATCGGCACCGGAAAGACCGCAACAGCCGCCCAGGCACAGGAAATGCATGCTTTCATCCGCGGCCAACTCAAAGCGAAGTACGGCGACGCGATCGCGTCGGATATTTCCATACTGTACGGCGGCAGCGTGAACGCGGGCAACGCACGCGAACTGTTTTCCTGTCCTGATGTCGACGGCGGCCTTGTAGGCGGCGCATCGTTGAAGTCGCGCGAGTTCGTCGAAATCATTAAAGCAGCCCTTTAATAGATGCAGCTGCAGACGCAGATGCAAGGGGTAAGAGTCACTATTTGGGTAACCCGCGTATCTGCCAATCCCCCTCCAGAATGTTTCACACCCGTATCATCGTACGATGTCCGGCCGAACTTTCCGAAGTGATCCTGGCGGAACTTGCGCAAGTCGGCTTCGATGCGTTCATCGAGACACCTGACGGGTTCGAAGGATATGCAGAAGGCGACAGGTATGACGAGGAGGCGGTGGAGGATATATGGCATCGCTACGAAGGCCACGCAGATCATCTCAGCTTCAGTTTCGACAGGGTAGAAAAAACCAACTGGAATGAGGCCTGGGAAAAAAGCTACGAACCCATAGTCGTAGACGACCGCTGCCTTATCCGTGCAGCCTTTCACAAACCCGAACGGCAGTATCGCTATGAGATCATCATCACGCCGAAAATGTCGTTCGGCACGGGTCATCATCCAACCACCCGGCTCATGATCCGGGCACAACTCGACATGGATCATCAGGGAAGACGCGTGTTGGACGCAGGGTGTGGAACGGCAATACTCTCGATCATGGCGTCAAAGCTCGGAGCATCGGAAATCCACTCGGTTGATCCCGACGAATGGAGCATAACAAACGGAGAAGAGAACGCGCGGCTAAACGATTGTTACAACATCAATCTGTACCGTGGAACGACGCGGGAACACGACTTTGAGGAACCCTTCGACATTATCCTGGCCAATATCAATAAGAACATCCTGCTGGCAGACATGGGTTGGTACGCAGACCATCTCCGGCCAGGTGGAAGCCTTGTCCTAAGCGGATTTTACGATTCAGATGCGACTGACATCCTGGCACAATCAGCGCGCTACGGATTGGTTTTCTTACATCGCTACGACGAGGAAAACTGGGTTGCCCTGAGGCTTAAGAAATAGGCCCAAACTGTCAAAATGCGTTTCCTCGAGTTCAGAATTGCCCTTTTCAACGGGAAAATCATTTGAAGTTGGTCAAAAACTAACAAGGCTCGGCTTTACGTTGTTACTGATGGCATGCGTGTGGCTATTTTGGGCAATATTTACGAATTTGAGGGTTTTTGTCTGTGAAATACTTTTTTACCTCCATACTGGTTCTGGCGATCGTTTTCCTCGCTTACCCGCAGGACAGTGCCGGGACGGTTCCGGTGGGCTTCGCAGATAGCCTTCGTATCGCACTGGAAAAAACGCGTGGTGCACGGGCATTGGCCGTAGCGACAGCCTTTAGCAACGCCTGGTCGTCGTTGTCACCTGACCAGCAGGACTTGGTCCGACGCCAGGTCTCCCAGATGCGGTCGCACAAATATTCCCTTGATCCACACATCGTCAACTACCTTGGCGCGGTGGCTCATGCTGTGAACGACGAGCGTGCCAGTCCGACCACACTGACGCAGTACCTTACGGTGGCAGGCCAGGTTATCGATGTATACGAACCAGCGCAGGCAAACCGCTTCTTTGAAGTCAGTCGAACGTTTTTTGCCCACCATGCGCTCCACTATGAAAAGACATACCGGCTGTATGCGCGAGATGACCAATACCAATTCGAGTTCGTGGTTCCGGAAACGTTTAGCGACGCAACACCTCAGGAAGACGCGTGGAGTGACAGCACCCAGGATTACAGCGACGACTCATCTTCCGGTGGCCTTTGGGAGGATGAACCCGCAAGCGACCCGTGGACGGACCCCCCTTCCGATACTGAAGACCAGGCTTCATCAGACGGCAATGATGCCATGCCGGGATGGTACATCCCGCCGCCGCCTCCCCTTGTAGAAGGCCCGGTCATCCGATTCGACCCGCTGACGCTGAACTTCGTTACACATAGCGACTCCGTTTTTCTGCGCAATACAAAAGGCGAGTACGCCATTATGCAGGGGGTATTTGTCGGGAGCCAGGGGAGGTTCGACTGGTCACCGGCGGGCCTGAGCCCCGACTCGGTGTACTGCGACTTCCAGGAATACAACTTTGACGTAAGCAAGCCAGCCTTCAACGCCGAGATGGCCCGGCTCACCTATCTGGGACGCACGCCCGGCGCAATACAGGGTTCATTCGCATTCCGCAGTGATCCGCGCCCGGATTCGGTGTGGGCTTCGTGGCCGAGATTCCGGTCCTATCAAAGTAACCTCGACATCCAGGGATTCGGCGATGAAACCGTGAAGTACAGGGGCGGATTTTCGCTGACGGGACGTGCAATCTCGAGTAAGTCGGTATCGGGCGACCTTTCCACTATTGACGTTACCGTGGACGGCAGCCCCAAGTTCACCGCACGGTCACCTGAATTTGTCTTTCTCGACTCGACGATCCGGGCAGAAAATACACGGCTGCGCATCTACCAGAGAAATGATACGCTCTCCCACCCCGACGTGAGAATACGGTACGACTTTGGAAAGCGGAAGCTGACGGTATTGCACAGCCGTGGGTCCATGCATTACGCGCCCTACAGAGCGCCCTTCTTTAGCGTTGATTTCAGTGCGGACATTTTGCGATGGGACCTCAAGTCGGACAGCATCGACGTTTTCACGGATGGCGGGCGCAACACCGTTCCGATGGTCATCGAGTCGGTCGACTTTTATGATCCCGAAGATTTCAGAGTTCTCAATGGCAAAGGGTTCAGCTTCCATCCGCTGGTGCTCGTCGTAGGCTACTGTCTGAAAAACCGTGTGCGGGAATTTTACACGGGCGACCTGGCGGTGTACGCGAAGAAAGACATCACCGAAATTCAGCAAGCCATACGGTTCCTTGTTCAAAAGGGAATGGTCATTTACGATCCGCGCAGCGACAAGGTCGTTGTTCGCGAAAAGGCGGTCGAACTTTATCGCTCGTACAAGGGAGAATCCGATTACGACAATCTCAAAATACATTCCGTTATCGACAGCCTTCCGAATGCCACGATCAACCTTCCGAAAGGATATATGACGGTGCGCGGTGTTGAGGAATTCCGGGTGAGTGATTCATTGAACGTCCGGATCAGGCCGGACAGCAGCATCGTTACGATACTTCAAAATCGGGACATCAAGTTCGACGGAACCATCAACGCCGGGAACTATGAAATCAGCGGAAAGGGATTCACGCTCAAGTACGACAGCTTTTTTATACGGCTTACGCACATCGACTCCATCAACTTCTTTGTGACGGAAAGAAATTCGAAGGGGCAGAACATCCGCCGGAAGGTTAACAATTCGCTGGTGGGCGCCGACTCAACGGTAGCGTCCCAGGGTGGCCTGGGAAGCGCTTCGCAATCGTCCGGAACGCTTTACATCAGCAGGGCGAACAACAAATCGGGCAAACAAAAGATCCCGACATATCCCAGGTTGGACGCCGAGACTGGCGGTGTCATCTACTTCGATCGTCCCGAAGTGCTCGGCGGTATTTACGACCGCTCCATTTTCTTTGCCGTCCCGCCGTTCGATCTTGACAGTCTGAACGACACCGATCCGTCGGCCATTAACTTCGAAGGGACTTTCGTGTCCAGCGGCATGTTCCCAAGTTTCAAAGAGAAACTGAGATCCATGCCCGATAAATCGCTCGGCTTTGAGCATACCATCCCGCAAGCCGGCTATCAGCTTTTCAAGGGCGACGGCAAAATGCAGGGTACCGTGTCGCTTACCAACCGGGGTATCAGGGGGTCAGGAAGCATTTCGTACCTGGCGGCACGCATCTATTCACCCGATTTTCTCTTTTACCCCGACTCGGTAATCGCCACAGGCAACCGGGCCCGCATTGACGGGAAGCAATTCGGTGCCGTAAGTTTTCCGCAGGCTTCTCTGGCCGATTTCGAAATGAAATGGTACCCGAAGTCAGACCAGATGAGGCTAAAAAACCTGAAGTCGCCGTTCAACATGTATGACAGCACCGCTACGCTCAACGGCCAGCTCTTCATCTCGTCCCGCGGCGTTACCGGCAAGGGCAAACTGGACACGCGCGGCAGCGAACTCCTTTCCATGGACATGAGCTTCACCGGAAATGGTTTCGCCGCACGGAATGCAAAGTTCAAGGTAAACAGCAACGATCCGCGCAAGCCACTCATCTTCGGAAACGACATCCGCCTGAACTTCAACCTTGACGAAAACTACGCGGACATAAGTCCTGAAGTAGAAGGGGTAGCTGCGATCAACTTCCCTTATGCGCAGGTGAAGACTTCCATTCCAAACGCACGGTACAATTTCGACACGAAGAAGATCGTCATGAGCAAGAGCCCGGACGTACCGCTCGAAAGTTCCTACTTCTACACCACGCGTGAGGAACTCGACTCCCTGGCCTTTAATGCGGAAAGCGCCGAATACGATCTGACCACGCAACAACTGAAAGTCAGCGGCATCCCCTACATCGTAGTGGCCGATGCTATGATCACGCCGGAAAACAACGAAGTATTGATCCTCGAAAATGCCAGGATCGGCACACTGAAAAACACAACGATCGTGCTGGATACGCTGAATGGTTACCACCGGCTTACGGATGGGGTGGTTGACATCATCTCCAGGAAGGAGTTCACCGGTTACGCCACGTATCAGTATG
>DASVCT010000312.1:0-3980 GCA_036381475.1 Cyclobacteriaceae bacterium | reverse complement strand
TGTTCCTGAAGCCGCTATTGATGTCGATAATCCTGATGATCCGGGAAAGAAGGCATTCAGCCAGGAGGAACTCGACCTGATCAAGTCTTTCTTTCCACCGCGAAAAGCAATCCGAACCTGGTACAGCGGGGAAAAGGAATGGCTGGAGCCGGACGATCCGAGTACGCTGTCGCTAACACAGGCGGGCGGCGAGTACACGCTCACCATTACATCGGTCTTCAGTACAGAGCGTCCCGCTATCACGTTTTACAACCCCAAAGCGTTGAAGGAGAATTTCAATACTACCCTTCCGCTCGTCAGGATCGAATTGGATGATACCATCAAACTCCTCGAACCCATTGATCCGACGGAACGATCCTGTTGCCTGAGCCAGACAGAAAGGGAGAGCGAACATGAGATTTCCCTGTACCACTTTTTTCGCGACCTGAAACTGAACACCTCTCTGATTGAAGTAAACGTCTGCGGCCTGAAGAATCTCGTCGTGCAGAATGATGATAGTGTACAGGATGTAAACAGTCCCATTTTTCCGTTTGGTACCCGTCCAAAAGTAGGTGCTTCATTTTATGTCGGCAGCAAAGAACTCTTTTCAAAGGACTGGCGGGAGGTATACGTTAACGCCGAATGGAAAGACAAGCCGAAGGATTTCGGTGAGTACTATGAACACTATAGTTATAAGAATACCACGTTTGAAGACGGTTCGAAAGAAATTGTAAACAGCAGTTTCCTGACAACCGCCTATGTGTTGGACAAGGGATTGTGGCAACCGGGCGGGCAACGGCGATTGTTCAAATCGTTCGTCGGTGAAAGGGCCAGGACCAAGCCGCTACCACCTGGTTTTCCTTCTGTTCCTGCAACTCCCGAAGTGCCTGCCGCCTTTTGCGGCCACGGGACGCTCCCGGACCAAGTGGACGCGTACGACTACACCAATGTGTCATTTGCGGGACTATCGCCTTACGAGAGAAGGCCCGATCTTCTTTCTCCAGCTACGCCTTACATTGTATCATCGCAATATGGATTTTTGCGATTCACGCTCGACGGCGTGAGTTTTCAGCACAACATATTTCCCTTTGTGCTGGCCCGTTATATGATGGCCTATGCCGGTTTGCTGAGCCTCGATGTCATACAGGAATTGGTAACGAAAGCGGGCCAGGCAAAGAAGATCATTGATGCCATGATCCCGAAGATCAACGATATCAACCAGCACGTTGGTCATTTGCAGGGAGACGTTGCCAATATTACGGCGCACCTCGGTACTCTTACTGCCCAACTTGGATTATTGCTGGGACACATCAATGCGGCGGCTGGCCACTTGCCCGGCAATCCCGGTCAGGCCTTGATCGAAGTCAATCAAGCTCTGGGACATTTCGCGAACATCAACAATGCCATCGCAAGTCTTGGCGCCGATCGCACTAGTGTCCAGGATGAATTGAATCTACTTGGACCGCTGCTGTCAAACAACCTGCCTGGTCCTTTTAATCCCAACATCGCGGCGGCATACGGTGTGATCCGGCTTGCCGGTGAATTGAAAGCGATAATAGATTTTTTCGTTGATAACCTGAAAGTAGACCCTGAACTGAAGGATGGGCTACCAAACGAACCCTATACGCCGGTCATCAAAACGCTTTCCCTGGATTATTTCGCTGTTGCCGAAAGCGACGACATTGATCTTATTCATCTCTATCCATTCACGGATACTTACAAATCCGAGGAAATAGCTCTACGGCCGCCTTTGTTCCCAACTTTCTGCGACGAAGGTAGCCTGTTTCTCGGGCTAAAGAATTTTACACCAGGCAGCAACCTCAACCTATTGTTTCAACTGGCGGAAGCTACCGCCGATTCAGAGGAGGAAAGAAAAGAAGTGAGTTGGTTCTACCTGGACAACAACCAATGGAAGCGTTTGCGCAAGGGATTTGAAGTTGTCGACGATGCGACAAAGGGCCTGACTACATCGGGTGTTATCCGGTTTGCGTTGCCTGCCAACATGACCGTCGAAAATACTGTTATGCCCCGGAATCTTCATTGGATCAAGGCGGCCATACCACAGAATAGCCGTTCCGTCTGTGAAACGATTGGTATCCATGCACAAGCCATCCGCGCAACATTCACGAATGAAGAGAGAAATGACAAGCAACGACTTTCAGCGCCCCTCACCAACAACTCTATCTCAAAACTGAATGAAGCGGATGCCGCGGTGAAAAAGGTCAGCCAGCCTTATGAATCGTTCGCCGGCCGGGTGCCGGAGGCGTCATCGCACTTCTATATCCGCGTCAGCGAGTTGCTCCGTCATAAGGGCCGGGCAATTCAACGATTCGATTATGAACGACTTGTTCTTGAGGAGTTCCCGCAGGTATACCGGGCAAAGTGCATCAATCACAGCTTCGGACTGAATGCACACCAATATTTCAACGATTTTCCGATGGCACCGGGATATGTGATCATGGCCGTAATACCTGACCTGGTTCAGCTGAAGGCGGCGCAGTCTTTTGAACCACGCGTCCCGGTAAGCATGCTGGAAGACATTGTGCAATTCCTGAAGTCGAGGACATCTCCCTTCGTGCGCATCCGGGCGGTGAATCCGCGGTATGAAAAGGTGTACTTCGGCCTCAAGGTGAAATTTTATCCAGGCAAAGATGAAGTCTATTATAAGGAGACGCTCATTCGTGAGCTGCGCGAATTTCTTGCGCCGTGGGCAATAGGCGACTATAGCAAACTGTCCTTTGGGCAATGTATATACCGGTCGGACATCGTGAGCTTCCTCGAGTCGCGTGACTATCTCGATTATATCCTCGAACTGCGAATGGAACATGAGCGCGAGGTCATGTCGAGACCTGAACCGCGCCGATGCCCTGAAGATGAGCTTAGCGTATGCCCTTTGACGCCACGGTCGATACTGATCGCCGGCGATATCGACGTTTGCGTCGTGCGGCAGGATTGCGAGGACTGGGGTGACGGAGCCTGTGAGGTCCGCAAAGTCCGGATTATCGATTACTGTAACGATTAAAACCTTTGGTTAGCGCAGATGGCCGTTGGTCAGGACCATAGCAACGTAATTAAGAAGGATGACGCACGGATTCGTCCATACATGGATTTCAACAAGCTGCGTAGCGAGGGCATTGAATACCTGGGAAAACTGGCGGGACGGATCTGGACGGATCACAATGTTCATGATCCGGGCATTACTATTTTGGAAATGCTCTGTTACGCCATCCTGGACCTGGGTTATCGTACCAACCTGCCGGCCATCGACATTTTTACGCGCAACCCGGACGACAAAGAGCCAGAGTCGAATTTCTATACTCCCGCCGAAATCCTTTCTTGTAATCCGCTGACCATTGCGGACTATCGAAAATTGCTCATCGATGTTGAAGGCGTAAGAAATGCCTGGCTCGTACCCGCAACCGATGTAAAGGATTTTTGCAGGGCTCGTCCCGACGTTTCGCGGGAAGGGCGCACGCTCGACGACGAATGTGAGCAATTCCTTAACGGTCTCTATCACGTTTACATCGACCTGGAAAAAGATATCGTCGAGGAATACAGGAACGATGAAAAAGGAAAAAAGGAATACCTCGACGGCATGGTCGCGCGGGTGCGCAATGCGCTGATGGAGCATCGCAACCTTTGTGAAGACGTTGAAGACATCTGCTTCTTATGCAAGCTGCCTATGGGAGTCTGTGCTCATATCGACATAGATGAGCAGGCCGATGCAGAAAAAGTTTACGTGGAAGCAGCGAAGGCGTTGCGTGGATACCTGACTCCGTCGCCTCATTTCTATACCCTGCCGGAATTGCTTGCCAAAAACAAGAGCATGGATGAGATTTTCGCGGGTCGCCCGTACAATCTCAGGGAAAGTCACGGTTTTATCGACACGGGTGAACTGGAGAAGATCCGGCTCAGAAAAGAGATTCACCTTTCCGATCTCTACACTGTTCTGCAACAGGTAAAGGGTGTCAGGTCCGTAAAGAATCTCGCCTTGCGGTTTT
>DASVCT010000311.1:0-7783 GCA_036381475.1 Cyclobacteriaceae bacterium | reverse complement strand
GAAAACTTCCGGTTTTACGGCCTGGAGCGCGACACCGGACCTTTGAGCTTCCGGCTCAACACGGACTCGCCTGAGAAAGTATTGATCGGTCTTCAGAACCCCTCCCGCGAGAACATTGCCCGTGTCGAAACTCTCTGGGAGCAACACATCACGGGTCAGCCTTTCTCCCACCGGTTCCTGGATGACTATTTTCAACAGCACCTGGAAAAGGAGTATGCCGTCAAGAATCTGCTCATGTTGTTCACTTTCGTGTCCATTTTGATTGCGTGCATCGGAATCTTTGGGGCAATTAACATCCGATTGGAGCAAAGTCTTAAGGAAACAAGCATTCGGAAGATATTGGGTGGCGGAGCTGTTCAGCTGCTTTCTTCGAACTATGGCGAATACGCCATCAGCATTACCGTGGGTGCTCTTTTAGCGTTTCCATTTTCACTATTCGTGCTTAATCGGTGGCTTGAAAAGTTCGATCACAAGACGTCGATTGATCCGGATGTTTTTCTTCAGTCGGTCCTGATCGTGGTGGCGTTCTGTCTCCTCGCGCTGCTTTACCATATGGTACGACTCTGGAGGATTAATCCATTAGAGGCGATTAAGAATGAGTAGACTCAAATGGTTTGTACTCCTGGTGTCCTCTATCTTCACGTTGGATGCGCCGGCCCAGGTCGTTCTCAAGGGTAGAGTCGTCGACGCTGAAAGCCGCACGCCCGTACCCTTCGCGAGTATTTTCATCACCAACACTTCGATCGGAACGGCGTCGGATGAAAGTGGCGTGTTTCAGCTAAAGCTGACGGATGCTGAGTCAAAGGAGAAAATGGTGGTATCGTCGATTGGATATCGAAATGCCTTCCTTTCAATCGATAGTCTACTCCGACAATCAGAGAAGCGAACCATTATACGACTAGCACCATTCACGCAGTATCTCGCAGAGGTGGTCGTCAACGAGAAACGCCTCTCGCCTGAAGCGCTTTTGAAGGAGGCGATGGCCGCCATTCCCAAAAATTACAGTCAGAAGCCATTTAACCTGGAGTATTATTCCAGAATGCTGGTCAAGGATACGGTATCGACGGTTTACGACCTGGAGACCATCTTATTGGTGTATAGGAAAGGTTATATAGGGGGAGAGACGTTTAACTGGACAAAAGCTCTCGAGAAGCGGGAGCACGGCAGCAGCCCCTTTCCTCCCGCGCGGATTAAAAAGACGAATAAGGAATACTTTACCTTTTTCCCGGGTTTTGACATCCTTCTCGTAGACAACATGGGAGCCGACAAGGAGGGGGGATATACGGTATTCAACCCCAAGATATTTGACAGAATGAATTTTAAATATGCCGGCCATTCCGTATTCGATCAGGACACCGTTGTCCGACTTGAATATTCCCGTCGGAAGAAGGATTTGGAAATCGAACCAGGCGAGGATGTAAAGTATGGGGGTGTAATCTATATCGCTACCAATACGCTTGCCATTGTACGACACATGTTCGGATTCGGTACTATTAGACTGGATGTTATCTACAAGAAGGTCAATGGAACTTATTTTCCTTATTCAATCAAAACACACCGCCTTTACAACTTTGATAAAAAGCTCTATGTGATCGACCATACCGTCTCCCTTCGACGTGTCATCCAGGACAACGTTCAAGTCATAGAATGGTCGTCGGATCACTGGATTATGGATGTGCCATACCGGGAAGCGTTCTGGGAGGAGAACTATCCGCGTAGTGGGAAGGGAGAGGCCGGTGGCAAGGAGGGAGGATAATTTTCGATTAGTGATTAGCGATTATTGATTTTCGATTTGGTGCACCGAGCATAATTAGTGGAAAAAAAAATCACAAATCACAAATCGCTAATCGACAATCAGAATCCCCACCCTCACACTGCTCCCCTGCGTGGTTCGGACATGACCCGATCCCCATTAAAATTATACAGCATCAAGCCCAAAGCAGCTGCAAGGATTTTATCTGCGAAGGAAAAGATCACAGCACCGCCAAGGGCGGTTTGCATCATTATATAAATACTAAGTTCTATTAGCCCTCCGATCACGACGAGTGCGAGCACTTTGATCATGGGTTTCGGTGGGCTCATCATCGCAATAACGTAGACGACGAAGGCGTAAAACAACACGCCTGCGATTTGAAAACCATAGAACGCTCCTGTCGTCAGGTAATCTGCAGGTAGCGCGATTTCAATCGCGGGGTTGGCGCGCGAGTACAATGTCAGGTACAGGAATTGAGCGGCGGCCAAAATCAACTCGATGAGCAGGGCGGTCCATGCCACCTGGCCAAACGTTATTTCACTTTTTGTTTTCATAGCGTAAGCGTTTATTGAGTGAAGGGACACGAGCCAGTCAAAATGACGAATCATCCCATCTTGTCGCACTGGCAAAGTAGCCAGAACAGCGTTATTTCGTTATGATATGAATCACCCCGCAAACTGCTTTTGGTCAGGATCTTAAGGCGCGAAACCGAACCCCTGTTGCCGTTTTTCGTTTAAGATATAATCACAAGCAATCCCTCTTCAGCATTATTTAAATTGCAGCCATGGTCGTCAAAACCTTCAAGCCATCCGCCCGGCTCGCCAACCATGTAAAGTGCTACTACTACCTCGAAAATTCGGACGACATCGTCGTCGAAGATACCTACTTTGCCGATGGGTGTATTGAAGCCGTGTTTAGCGTGGGGTGGGACTTCTACAAAGACGGCACGAAGGAGAACTGGGCAAAAGTTATCGGCCAGATCCTCAAGCCGCGTACATTGAAAATTGTTGGCAAAGGCCAGAGCTTTGGCATTTGGTTTTATCCCCATTCCTTTTCTTCTTTCCTGAACGTCCCCGTGCATGAACTCACGGATCGTGTGGTGCCATGGGATGACCTGTTTCCCGGGACATTCGCGCATGTCGTCGGCAATTGTATGTACGATAACCGCGTGAACGAACTACCCAGCCTTGCAGACGACTTCCTGTTGCGCGCGCTCGAACGAAACAAAGAAAGGCCCATTCACAAATTGACGGAAGCAGCAGTGGGTTACTTATACCAACATCAGGGGGGGCAGGATCTCAACCGCCTGGCAACTGTACTGAATGTTTCACAACGATATTTGCAAAAGGCTTTCCTGACGAACGTCGGGTTTAGCCAGGCCCGGTTCTTAAGAGTACTACGATTTCAGAAAGCATTGCAGCGTTTAAGCCGGGGTGGAGTAGCCAATCTTACGTCACTGGCCTACGAGTACAACTTTTTCGACCAGTCGCACTTTATCCGGGAGTTCAAAGCGTTTACCGGAATGCTCCCTTCGTCGTTTAGTGCGGAGAGATTACCCATAAATCGGCTATTCGTCGCTGCCGATTAGTTCGTTTTGATACAATCGCGAGCCTGTGTGAACGCATAATTTTGCCCCTTTGAAAAAAGGGGTGTTATGAGAAAATCACTTTTATTGCTGATGGCAGCCGTTACCATAGTGTCGGCTATTGCTCAGACTCAACTTCCCCGCGCGTTAATTATCACAGGGAATGGCAATGTGCCGACTTATAAAAAGGAGTATCCACCCTGGATCCATGAATTTCAAAACGACAAGGTGAAACAAATACTCCAGGGGATTGCGACCGTAGAAGTGTCGGAAAACCTAAATGTCCTGAACCCTGATCGCCTTGCCGCTTATGATCTGGTCATTAGCAATTCCATGTTTCTTACCCCAACTGAGGAGCAACTGAACGCGTTGTATGAGTTCGTATCCCAGGGGAAGGCATACCTCACATTGCATTGCGGTATTCTCAGTCTTTTGAACTGGGACCGATACGAAGAATTTATCGGAGGAATATTCATTGGCGGGCCCGCTACGGTGCCGGAGCGTTTCAGGGTGTCAACCACCAACATGGAATTCTGGGGATATACCTATCCGTTCAGAAAGGACGAAGCAGAGCACCCGGTTTCGCTCGCAACAGATGATTTTGTCACGAAAGACGAGTTGTATTATTTCCAACCCAACACACGCGATTTCCACGTGATTGCGAGAGCCGAAAATCATCCGGTCATGTGGTGGCATCCTGTGGGTCGCGGGAAAGTCATGAGCCTGACGCTGGGTCACGACGAAGAAGCCAAAGACAACCCGGGATATCAGGCTTTACTTCGCCATGGTGTACAATGGCTGACGGGAATGCCTTTAATATATGGGGCGCAACCGCGGAAGGTGTCAACGCGGCAGTTGACCTATGAAAATTTTATGTCGCTGACGGCGGCCACACACCTGGAGGACTCCGACATCCGGTTCGAGATAACAGGCAATTCCAATCGCGGGGTGTTCGTCGCGGAAACGACGCCTTCCGGAAAGGTGACGCTACGATTGACGGGGAAGGCCGGTCACGGCACGTTTGATGTGAAGGCCACGGAAAAGAATGGTCTTTCGTCAACGAAAACATACCGGATTGAGGTGGTGCAGGACGGCACGGGCAACATTGCCGCGTACCACGGGAATACGGCCACTATTTCCTCCAGCGAGAATGAAAGTGCGATGTTTTATGCGACCAACGTCATCGACGATGACCCTTCCACGCGCTGGTCCAGCGCGGCAGTCGATACAGCATGGGTGACCATCGATCTTCAAAAAGTTTATTCAGTTGGGAAGCTTGTCCTTTCGTGGGAAGGAGCCTATGCCGCGGAGTATGACATACAGGCGTCGGAAGATGGTAGAAACTGGAACACGATCAAGACGGTGTCGGATGGCGATGGCGAAACCGACGAGCTGAACTTTGATCCCACGCCGATGCGTTACGTTAGAATTCTCGCGACATCACGTGCTGAGGGAAGGTGGGGGTATTCGTTGTTCGAGGTGGAAGTGTATAAGAAGTAGAAAGTGAGAAGTGAAAATTGACTATGCGTTAGTTGCAGATGCAGACGCAGATGCAGGGCCCCCGACTCGAAGGACTTGCGTCTGCATCCGCATCTGCGTCTACCTCTGTTACCCGCGAATCCGTCCGCTTCGTCTCCGTTCCCTAAACTCCTCTTTTTGTTCCTTCTGGTGCTCTTTATAAATCGCATATTGTTCTTCTGTCAGGACGTTCTTCATTTCCTTGTCTCGGGTAGAACGGAGTTCCCGGAACGTGCGGTATTTTTCCATTCGTGATCCATTGGATGCTCGAAGTTTGGAAAGCCCTTCAAAGTAGGTCATGTTGATCTCCTCTACCTTTGGTTTTTGTTCCTCCGTGAGATTGAGTTTTTCCAGGTATTCCCGATACCGGGCTACGGCCTCTTCTTTGTCTTCTTGGGTCATTCGGGATTGACTGTAAGCTCCGCCGTACGCTGCAATCACTGTGAAAGCAATCATCACTATCCGTTTCATCTCTATTTGTTTGTTTATGTACTCAGTTATCTTTTTTGTTCGCTGTGCCGCCAAATAATTTTATGCACCGATCAAAACTTTACAGTCGCACTCACCCTCCCCGCTCATGGTAATCGAAAACGCTGAAAGAATTCCCACATCAGATCATTTGCATTGACGTAAGCCGACGGCATGTCGGCCCACGCGGGATGGTCCTTTGCGCCGGGCCATGAGTGGCCGCCGTCGTGTGTTACATGACTTTCTATCGTCACGCCATCGGTGCAGTCCGTCCATCGCGTTATAATAACCTTACCGTCGCCGATCCGTTGGGGTGTGTTGCCGCATTTCGCGAGATCGGCCATAATCCTTAATACTGAATCCACAGGAGTGAAGTCGTAATCCCTGATGCCCGTCCCGCCTTCATAGGGAACTTTCGTGTCGAGTAACGAATGTATGTGAAGTACCGGCACAGCCCGTTCGGGTTTACATGTATTTGCCATCAGGGTTGCGCTTACGGGGGCTATGGCGGCAATCTTGTGCGACAGCTCACAGGCGAGGCGATAGGCCATCATGCCGCCGTTGGACATCCCGGTGACGTACACCCGCTTGCTGTCCACGCGAAAATCGGCGACGATGCGATCAATCAACACGCTGATAAATTCAACGTCATCCACGTCATTCTCCATGGCATCTTCACAGCAGCGCCCTGCATTCCAGGTACGGGCGCCCAGGGGTCCGTCGCCCCGTATTCCCTCGGGGTAGATGAGAATAAAGCCGGCGGATGCGGCCTTTTCATTCAGGCCATACATTCGTTCCATCTGCCTTGCGCTTCCACCGCCCCCATGTAAAGCGATGACGAGCGGGAGATCTTCCGAACTGTTGTAATACGTGGGCGGCAGCACGAGTACATAGTTTCTCATACGACTGTCAACCTCCAGCGTGGACTCAATGCGGTAAGGTTGTGCTGAACTGTTGTCGTCACAATTAATCAGGACGACGGCCGGCAGCAGCAGGAAGCATTTAATCAGAAGGTTTTTCATGGTTGGAACTCCCGCACAGGGTTATACACATTATGCGCGCCTTAGATGGTAATGACGATCCGGGGTTTAATCGGGGACTCATTTTTTTCTTAGGTCCAACCTTCCAATGGTATGGTTATGCCTCCGAAAAGAATTGTAGAAAAGCGAACGATTCGGTGTGTTTTTCGCTTCAACCCGGATGCAGGCCGAAATGCAGAATTCGGAGTTCGCTTTTGTACAATCAATTGTAGGGGGCTTGCGCGTAATTTTGGGGACTCCAAACCTGACTGATCCGTCAGGATCCTTAAATTCTAATCAACCCCTAAAGATTTGTTATGAAATCCGAACTCGTTTTACTGTTTTTGATTTTGGTGGCAGGCTTTACGTCAGTCGGTCAGGGCTATGGGTATGATCCCGATGTTGAAGAAAAGGGATTAATCAAGGTATCGGTAATGTATCCCGATGGAGAGGGCAAGCATTTCGACATGGACTACTACAAAACGAAGCACATGCCCATGGTTGCCGGGTTTTTGGGATCAAATTTGGTTAAGTACACCATTGAAAAAGGTCTTGCGAGCAGCATGCCGAATCAGCCCCTTCCCTATGTAGCCATCGGAACGTTCTACGTAAAAAATATTGCCGAGTATCACGAGGCCATCGCACCGAATCGTGAGGCAATACGCGCGGACATTTTGAATTATACGAACATTGCGCCGGTGATCTTTATTAGTGAACTAGTAGAGGCAGAATGAAAATGGCCCTACGACAAGCTCCGGGACCGGGTATTTCATCTAACCTTTATTGGGTTGAGGCCCGTGTCCCAGGATTCCTTTCACTCATGGACCGCGAAGCCGCCAGAACGGAAAAAAGTGTCGGAAAGTAATAGAGTGGAATCCTTCTGCCGTTGTCTTTTTGAAAAACTAGTCTGGCGTGGTTTGCGGCACTCATTAATTAAGTGAAAGCAGATCCCCGTTCCCCATATTAATCGCGTACTTGGTCAGCTTCGAATCCCAGTTGACGCCAAGTTGGTAAAAAAGATATCCGGTGAACGCCGCCGTGAATACGGCTCGTCCCGGGATCTGAAAATGTGTTCGGTAGCTGGAGACGTCATAGGCTTCAAACCAGAGAATTTTGTCTTCAGCGAAGATCTGGAAGAATTCCTGTCCCAGTTTTATATATACCCCCATTTCATCCGCATATCCCCACACGTTTGTTTCCCAGCCGTCGGGGCTCTTGATCACGCCGCGGGCGACGTCGTACACGGCGCCGGCAGGATTTATTCTTTCCAGCAATTACATCTCGGCCGCTTCTCCTTCTTCAGGCGCGGGCTCCCGCGTTATTTGCGGGCCCTTCCACAACCGAATGTAATTCCTTAGAAAGGTGATCCTTGGCGGACCATCTTTCACATACTTGGGCAGGTGAATCCAGGGTACTTTGGGATCCTGGTGATGGGCAAGG
>DASVCT010000310.1:0-18339 GCA_036381475.1 Cyclobacteriaceae bacterium | reverse complement strand
TGCCCGCGTTTTACATGGTCGCCGGCCCGCACCTTGAATTCGGACAGGTGCGCATACCGGGTCTCGAAGCCATGACCATGATCGACGAAGATCACATTTCCGTAGGATTCCGAACGGTAGGCCCGGAACACACGGCCGTCGCCGGTGGCATAGACGGGCGTGCCCTTAGACGCTGTGAAGTCAAGTCCCTTGTGGTCAATCATGCGCTTGAAGATAGGGTGCATGCGTGGACCGAAGGTAAGATGCAGGCGATCGAGCTGGCGATTGTCAATAGGTTGTATGGCCGGACGGGACGCCCATATGCGCATCTTTTCTTCAAGCAGTTCATGAAGCTCAGTGAACGACTGCAACTCGATGTCGACCTGGCGCGCAAGCTTGTCAATGCGCTTATACCCTTCGTAGATGTCGGGAAACTCCTGAACACTGGTTAGGTCCATTTTCTCACTACCACCCGTACCAGCCTCGCGGATGGAGCTTCCCAGAGGTTGTGAATCGAGTATAATCCTATAATTGTGGTCGTCCTTTTCGATGAGTCGCGCCAGTTCATCGGATGCCTGGGCAATGCGCTTCTCGACAACTTCCCATTCGCTCTTCTGACGGTTGTTCTGGTTCTGAAGTATTTCCTCACTAAGCGAGATGGCGCTGTTCCGGTAGAAAGAGAAAACGGCAACACTCACGAGAAAAGCCAGGCCAAGAAAGATACCCGTGTTCCTGAGGAAGTGCCTGCTATCCTGTACTACAGGTTCATATCGACACGTCTCATCGTTGTAGGTGAAATATGTCCTTGCCATCAGTCTAGCGATTGATTCTGAACACGGCACGCTGCGGCAAGCCGATTGAAATCGTGGCTGCTCAGCCCCTCGATCATATAGCCAAGGGGGTCCACGTGCTCTCCGTCGCGTATGATTTCATAATGAAGGTGGGGTGCTATCGAACCTCCGGTATTGCCTACTGTGGCTATCGGCTGCCCCTTTGTAACCGTCTCACCTTGTTTTACTTTCACTTCATGAAGATGGGCATACCGGGTAACCAATCCTCCGCCGTGACTAACCTCGACGTACGTACCATACCCTGCCTGCAGGCGGCTTTGGCGAACTAGCGTAACCCGACCGGGCGCGGTAGCAACGACGACCGTTCCGCGCGGCGCGGCAAAGTCGATACCGGGATGTTTGTATTTCCCCTTGTGAAAAGGATTGATCCGCGTGCCGAAGCCCGACACAACGAAGTCGAGGTTGGAGTTAACGATCGGCTGCATCGTGGGCATCTTGCCGAGGCGATCACGGTCGGTGGCAATGCCGCTGAAACGCTGGCCGAAAGCCCGGTTGATGCGAGTCGATGCTGAGATCAAACGCTCCGTCTTTTCTTTGAGCGCTTCCAGTTGCTCCCTGAATTCACCGGCATCTGAAGAAAGGATCGCGTTGTTACGCCGGGCTGCGTTCCGCTCCGGCGTGTGAGGAGTGACTTCAAAGAGTTTTTCATGCATCTGCAAGTCTTTCTCATGAAGGTCATCGATTTCGGCCTCTATTCCGGCAAGTCGTTTCGTCAGGACAACCCGGTGTGTCGAGAGTGCTTCGTTCTCCAACAGGAGGTGCCGTTCGCGATCCGTCATTACCAGTTTGTCGGCCAGGACAGTAAGTCCGGCGAACATCAGGCTTGCAACCGACAGCACGCCGGCGGTGTATAAGGCTATCGCGCCAACGCCCCTTCGCACCCGCTGGTACTGGCATGTTT
Source organism: Cyclobacteriaceae bacterium (assembly GCA_036381475.1). GTDB lineage: Bacteria > Bacteroidota > Bacteroidia > Cytophagales > Cyclobacteriaceae > ZC4RG29. The sequence continues at coordinate 16,608 of DASVCT010000310.1, read as the reverse complement.
CTGCGTCGTAGTAATATTTCGTTTTGCCCATTAAAACGCTTTAAAAATGGCTAATTGCGTTTAATTTTGTGCCCTTGCCTCATCCTAAATGGGACAATATATACGGAATGGGAGGCATAGGAAAACACTATATGGTTTTAGCGGATGAATTCGGCCGAAATACGACGTAAGTTTTTGGACTTTTTTGAGGAAAAGGGACACCTGATCGTTCCTTCGGCCCCGCTTGTGCTCAAAAATGACCCGACCCTGCTGTTCACCAACTCCGGGATGGTCCAGTTTAAGGACTATTTCCTGGGCAACTCAAAACCGCCCAGCCCTCGAATTGCTGACACGCAAAAGTGCCTCCGCGTAAGCGGCAAACACAATGACCTAGAGGAGGTCGGCATCGACACGTATCACCATACGATGTTCGAAATGCTGGGCAACTGGTCCTTCGGCGACTACTTCAAGAGGGAAGCCATTACCTGGGCTTGGGAACTTCTCACCGAGATATACCAGCTGCCAAAAGAAAGACTGTACATCACCGTCTTTGGCGGCGATCAGGAAGACGGATTGCCCGTCGATACCGAAGCGCGCGAACTATGGCGCACCCTCGTGAACGATGACTGCATTCTGTTGGGAGGGAAGAAAGACAACTTTTGGGAGATGGGGGACACCGGACCGTGTGGGCCATGCTCTGAAATTCACATCGACCTAAGATCCGACGCCGAAGTACGCGAGACGCCGGGCAGCGAACTCGTCAACAACGACCACCCAAAAGTGATCGAGATATGGAATCTCGTGTTCATTGAGTTCAACCGGAAAGCCGACGGTAGCCTCGAAAAACTTCCGGCGCGACATGTCGACACGGGCATGGGCTTCGAACGTCTCTGCATGGCCATTCAACAAAAGGCATCCACCTATGACACAGATGTCTTTGCACCGCTCCTGGACTTCATCGGGAAGTCGGCCAACGTTACCTATGGCCAGGACACCCGCATCGACATCGCCATGCGCGTCGCTGCCGATCACATCCGCGCTGTAGCCTTCGCCATCGCCGACGGCCAGCTTCCTTCCAATACAGGCGCAGGCTATGTGATACGACGCATCCTCCGACGAGCCGTTCGCTACGGCTTTACTTTCCTCGACTTCAAGGAGCCGTTCCTTCACAAGCTGGTACACCTGGTAGCCGGTTTGTTCAAAGACGTGTTTCCTGAATTGGAAAAGCAAAAAGTTTACGTGAGTAAAGTTATTCTTGAAGAGGAAGTGTCGTTCCTGAGGACGTTGGAGAAGGGACTGAAGCGTCTTGACCACATTCGTCAGCAACTGGGCGACGGCGTCATACCGGGAGACCAGGCCTTCGAGCTGTACGATACTTTTGGGTTTCCGTTCGACCTGACCGCGCTCATCGCGAGGGAGTGGGGCATGCAGGTGGACGAGGAGGGTTTTCGCGCGGCGATGGAAAAGCAAAAGTCGCGGTCGCGGGCCGATGCAGCACGTGAGACGGGCGACTGGACAGAAACCCTCCCGGCCAGGTCAACCGAGTTTGTCGGCTACGATCATCTCGAGGCCGACGTAAGGATTACGAGGTACCGCAAGGTGGTATCTAAGAATTCGGAGACTTACGAGCTGGTCTTCGATCGGACACCGTTTTATGCAGAGAGCGGAGGTCAGGTGGGCGATACAGGATACCTGGTTTCAGGCGATGAAAGAATCCGCATCACCGACACGCGCAAAGTGAACGAACTCATTGTGCACTTTGCTGCCGAACTTCCCCGTAACCCGGAAGGTAACTACAAAGCTATTGTGGATCGCGAGAAGCGCCTGCTCACGCGAAACAATCACAGCGCAACGCACCTCCTGCATGCGGCGCTGCGTCAGGTACTCGGCAAGCACGTTGAACAACGCGGATCGTTGGTCAATGAAAAGCTCCTTCGCTTTGACTTCTCACACTTTGCACCCATGACATCTGAGGAAATCGTGAAAGTGGAAGCGTTGGTCAATGCCAGGATTCGCGAAAACATTCGTCTGGATGAACGCCGGAATGTGCCCCTCCAGGAAGCCCGTGCTATGGGGGCAATGGCGTTGTTCGGAGAAAAGTATGGCGAATACGTCCGGGTAATCACGTTTGATCCCTCATTTTCGGTGGAGCTTTGCGGGGGAACCCATGTGGGTTGGACGGGCGAAATTGGGCTTTTCAAGATCGTCTCCGAGGGCTCTGTTGCGGCCGGCGTGAGGCGCATCGAGGCGGTCACTTCTGCGGAGGCGATCCGATTTGTGCAAAATCAGCTCGATTTACTGCACGAAGTAAGAAATGTCTTCAAAAATCCCAAAGATCTGGTATCCGCCGCCTCAAACGTCGTCGCTGAAAAACAGCGGCTGGAGAAGAAGCTGGAAGAACTGTATCAGCAGCAAGCGATGCAACTGAAGGACCGGCTCGCAGAGAAGGCCCGCAAGATGAATGGATACCACGTTATTATGGAGCGGGTGGCGCTACCCAATGCCGAGACGCTGAAGACGATCGCTTACGCCCTTCGAAACCAGTTTGACGACCTGTTCCTGGTGCTGGCGGCCGAAGTCGATAACAAACCCCAGGTGGCCGTGATGATCGGAGAGAAGCTATTGGCTTCGAATAGGTTTCACGCCGGCAACCTCGTACGCGAACTGGCTAAAGAAATCGGTGGCGGTGGAGGAGGACAGCCGTTCTTTGCTACCGCCGGCGGACGGAACCTCGCTGGGTTGGACACCGTTCTGGAGAAAGCCCGCAAAATGATAGAAAGCTAGCCTGATGGACGCAACGATCCGTGAGAAGTATACTGCAGTGATCGGACTCGAGGTCCACGCGCAGCTCCTGACGCAATCCAAGATTTACAGCACCGATTCTACCGCCTTTGGCAGCGACCCGAACACGAACGTCAGCGTCGTTACCCTGGCGCATCCGGGCACCTTGCCTCTGTTGAATCGAAAGGTACTCGAGTATGCTATGCGGATGGGACTCGCCTGCAACTGCACGATCTCCCGGTTTACGATCTTCGATCGGAAGAATTACTTCTACCCGGACTTGCCGAAAGGCTATCAGCTTACGCAGGACCGCATACCGCTCTGCGTGGGAGGTTACATTACCATCACTACCGGCGACGGACGCGATCGCGACATACGGCTCAACCGGATTCATATCGAAGAGGATGCCGGCAAGTCCATTCACCTGCCTGAAGAACGCGACACGCTGGTCGACTTTAATCGTGCCGGTGTACCGCTGATAGAGATCGTCACGGAACCCGACATACATTCGTCGGAAGAAGCGTACCTGTTGCTCGCCGAGATCCGGAAGATCGTGCGTTATCTCGGTATCTGCGACGGCAACATGGAGGAAGGCTCGCTGCGGTGTGACGCCAACGTTTCGGTCATGCCAAAAGGATCCACCACCTTTGGAAGAAAGGTGGAGGTGAAGAACATGAACTCGTTGCGCAGTGTGCAGCGTGCGATCGACCATGAGATTGATCGTCAGATCACCTTGCTGGAGCGCGGCGAGGAGGTGATCTCAGAAACCCGTCTGTTCGATGCGGCCACCGGACGAACATCGGGCATGCGCACGAAAGAAGAACTTAACGATTACCGGTATTTTCCGGATCCGGATCTCAGCCCGGTTGAAGTATCGGAGGAATGGCTGAACCGTGTGCGAAGTGAAATGCCGGAGCTGCCGCGGCAGTTATTCCGACGGTTGGTAGAGCACTACAAGTTGCCGGCGTACGATGCCCATGTACTCACGGAATCCTCAGATATAGTGCGATATTTTGAGGCGGTTTGCCGCTTCGTTTCGAACGCAAAGGCCGTTTCAAACTGGGTGATGGGACCTGTCAAGTCGGCGTTGAAGGAGTTGGGGGTCCCGGCGGACGAATTTCCGGTGCGCCCGGAACTACTCGGCGAGCTGATTAGTTTGGTGGAAGAAGGTAGGGTGAGCCACACGGCGGCCTCCCAGACACTGTTTGCTGAATTGGTTAAGAATCCCAACCAGAGCGCAGGGGAACTGGCGGTAAAGCTCAACCTCATCCAGGAGCGGGACCACAGCCAGATTCTGCCCATCGTGGAGGAAGTTTTGAAGGAGTTTCCGCTGAAAGTGGAAGAATTCAAGAGGGGAAAGAAGGGCATTATCAGTATGTTTATGGGAGAAGTAATGAAGCGCACCAAGGGTAGGGCGGACCCGAGGCTGGCGAACGAATTGATAACAAAGAAACTTACCGAAGTATGATCAATCTTAAGGGAATTGTGTTGCCTTGCGCGATGCTGCTGGCATTCGTAACGTGTTCCTCATCCGGGAAGCAGGAGGAGGACGCACAGCAGGCACCGTGGCAGGTCACGGTCAGCGGTAAGGTCCTCAATCCGGGCACAGGAACGATAGAGATAGCAGAAATCACCGACGGTGGGGCGTTAAACGGCTGGAAGGATACGGTCACGCTGCGGAGCGACAATACGTTTTCAAAGAAGATCACGTTGTCGGAGCCGGGCTATTACCGGATGAACTTTTTCAATGCCCAGGCTATTAACCTTATTCTTTACAAGAGCGACCTCGACATCACGGTTGATGGCTCCGATATGCGCGGTGTCAGCGAGATCCATGGATCGCCGGAGTTGGACTTCCTTGTGCAGGCGACGAACATGCTCCACGGATTTCAACAATCGCCCGAAGCGGCGGAGTTGAATCAGAAGTTTGAGCAGGCACGACGATCCGGCGACCGGGAATCTTTGATGAGCATCCAGCAGGAGTATATGGATCGGTACGCCGATGTGCAGGAGAAGGTAGCTGCACTCATTCGCGAACAACCGGCATCGCTTGGCGTGATCAATTTCCTGCAGAATCAGTCGATTGATCGCGACCGGTTTTACGACACCTATCTGTACGTCGCGGAGAAACTCAAGAAGGAGTTGCCCAGCTCAAAGTATGCGCGCGACTTTATCGAGATGGTGGACGAGATGAAGACCACGGCTATCGGACAGCCTGCACCGGAGATTGCATTGCCGAATCCCGACGGAGAGATCGTGAAGCTCTCTTCACTGAGGGGGAACTATGTGCTGGTCGATTTCTGGGCCAAGTGGTGTGGCCCATGCCGTGCCGAGAATCCTAACATCGTGCGGGTATTCAATAAATACAAAGATCAAGGCTTTACCGTCTTTGGAGTTTCGCTGGATCGCAATAGGGAAGACTGGCTGCAGGCAATTAAAGATGACAACCTCACCTGGACCCATGTGTCCGACTTGAAATACTGGCAATCGGAAGCGGCAAGGACCTACAACATTACCGCTATTCCTTTTTCAGTCCTTCTTGATCCAAACGGAGTGATTATCGCCAAGAATCTGCGCGGGGCGGCGCTGGAAAAGAAGATGGCGGAAATATTCGGGGAAAAATAATTCGATGCATTTATGGGTAGAGACGCCCAATTCGGGCGTCTCTACCAGTATTCTCCGTCCTATGCACGTAGAAACGCTTGCCCCGTGCACCCCTACAAGCATTATGTTCAAACCATTCAGAATCACAGATTAAACACAATCGGCATGACCATCTTCTGTCGGACGGGTTGTCCTTTGACTGTCCCGGGTTCCCACAAAGGTGATATAGCCAGTGCGCGGATAGCTTCATCGTCGCAGCCGTGACCAATGCCCTTCAAGACTCTAAAATTAGTGAGCGTTCCATCCTTCTCTACAACAAATTCGACGAACACTCTGCCGGTGATACCTTCTTCCCGGGCCTCGGCAGGGTAGGAGATGTTTTCAGCAAGAAATGAATAGAAAGTCTCCATACCTCCCCTTGGGTGTGCGGTTTCTTCCACTATAAGGTATACCTCACCTTCCCGCACCGTGCTCTTGGAGATCGCGGCTACCTGGTCGGTGTATTCAAGTATTGCAAAAACCCTTGACTCATATCTTTTGTCCTCCATCTCATGCAGTATCATTGCTGCTTTTGTCTTTTGATAGACCGCAGCGTTGTCAAATTCGCCTCTGCGTGACTCGAAAATTTCGACGGTGTTGGGGAGTCCATATTGTTTACTAAGCTCCTCCAGTTTTTCGTGGCCTTCCTTTTGTAGTTCCAGGATGACATACTTGGCTTTTGGATTTGCCCCAGCCAATTCATCATACCTTTGCTTAACCTGCAGGGGGACATCCAGGGCAACGGAAGAGTTCTCGGCAACTGTGTTGATATCGCTCATCACCTGATCCTGGCACGCCACAAATCCGAGTACTCCGGCAACGATAGGCACGAGGGCGGCAATCTTCCACCTGCTAATTTTGTTTTTGGCAAACTTTATCATATGAATTCGTTTAAGTGTTAACGATCGGCTAAAGTGAGCCGCAAGGGCGAACCCCTGCGATTGGAGGGCGATTCGGGCCAGCAGGCTGCAATATTCCTGCACATCGTGCCCCTCGGCCGCCTTTTGATCCGCCTCGAACTCATGAACATCCCGCAACTGGCTTCTCATCGCCCAGGCGGCCGGATTGAACCAGAACATGATGCACAGCAGTTCCGCTCCGAGGATATCCCACGTATGACCGTTTCTTACGTGAACGCTTTCGTGACTGATAATAAGATTCCTTTCACGTTCGCTTAAGGCAGACGGGTTGCCGATAACTATATTTCTGAAAACCGAAAAGGTCATGTCGGGGTCGTCCAAAGCGACTATCCTGACACCATTGGCCTCGGCTAGCAACCGTGCATTGCGAAGTACCGACCTGAGTTTCATGCAACGGTATATCAGACGAATGAAAAGCAGGGCCATCACTATGACATAAGCATATGCAATTCCATTCCACACGTCGATGCCCGAGCCGGATGCCGTCTCTGGTTGCGCGGCTGTACCCACACCGATGGTAATTTCGGGTAGCAGGTATGCCGGTATGGCTTTACCCACCGCCGGAATATTGTCCAGTTTACCAAAGTGGAGGAGGGGCACGACAACAGATAACAGCAATGCACCCAGAAGAAATGCCCTGTTGAATGTAGCACCCGTTTCATGGTACAGGAACAACCGGAACAGCACGTAGAAGGCTGCGAGGCACAGGTTGGCCTCAACGAAGTAGTTGAGGGTGTTCATCACTTTTTGGTTTTGAGTTCTTTAAGCAGTTGTTCCAGTTCGCGGACGTCCAACTTTTGCTCTTTGGCAAAGAAGGAAACGAGGTTGCGGTAGGAACCGTCGAAGTAGCTTTTGACCACGTTGTTCACGTAGAAGCGCGTGTATTTTTCACGGCTTATCAGTGGAAAATACTCATGGGTTTTCCCATAGACCTTGTGCCCAACAAACCCCTTGCTTTCCAGGATTCTCACGATGGTTGAAACGGTATTGTAGGCAGGTTTGGGTTTCGGCAGCTGTTCGATGATGTCCTTCACGAACGCCCGCTCTAGTTTCCACAATACCTGCATTACCTGGTCTTCTGCCCTGGTTAATTCTTTCATGTCGACTAAGTGTTACGTTATAAAACTAAACATTTAGTTATATCCAGGCAAGAGTTTTTAAGTTTTTTTTTGAGTTCATTGGGAACCATACTCTCGCTCCCAGTTTACTCTCCTGCTGAATTCCTTGAAATGTTGATTTGATCCAAGGCGGTCTCTCGGTCCCCTGACTTATTCTCCAGAAACAACAGGGCGGTCTTGTGGGCGTTCCAGTATTCGTAGTCGTCATTGCCGGCGCCCATGCCCCGGAAATTGTTGGCGCCCAGAATAAGGTCGATATCACCGTCGCTGTCGTAGTCGGCGGCTTCCATCACGAGCCAGCGTCCAACAGTGGAGGAAGGCAAGCGGTAGGGTTTGAAGTTGTAATTGCCTGTATTTTCAAAGTATAAGAATGCGCGATCGGGCGCGCGATCATAATCCGGAAAGAATGAAATCGCCGCAATATCCAGATCGCCGTCGTTGTCGTAGTCGCGAGCCATGGCCATGGAAGCACCGGGCATCGGGAAGAACCAGCGCTCGGTGAACGCGTTCTTGCCATCATTTTCATAGATCGTAACGCCATGATAGGGCTTGACAATCGTCGAATAATCGGCATTGTCACCGTTTGTTACCAGGATATCAAAATGTCCATCGCCGTTGAAGTCGGTAACCTCAAAGTAACTCGTTCCATCAACGGGTGAAAACTGCAAGAGACGGGATTCGTCAAAAGAGAAATCGCCGCGATTCGTGTACAACACGACGCGTTCGTCGCCCTGCGCGAAGAGCGCCAGGATATCGGGCTTGCCGTCGTCGTTTACGTCGCGGATAATCGTCTTGCGTGCACCCGGCGTGGCGCTCAATACATGCTCCGAGTTGTCACGGCCATCGTACAGCGAAAGATGGCCGGTGTAGTTGCCAAATCCGCATACGACGAAGTCGCGGGTGCCGTCGCCGTTAAGATCTTCGTACTCGAAGTATACTGGCCGCTTGATTGAATCGATCTGGGTTACTTCCTTTTTTCCCTGTATGCTGATCACTCGGCCCGCTGGCCGGTCGTTGGGATCCATAATACCCATCGCGGTTACCAGGATCTGATTGTCCTGTCGCACCATCCACGAGGGCGGACTGCTGAGCTTCATGGAGTCGACGCGTTCAAGACGGTCGTTGAAAGTAAAAAAATCCATGAGGCGCGTGCCCGCGTACAACTCGTGTCGACCGGTGTCGTAGCGAAGAAACGTGACGTAGGGTTCAAAGGTGTTTTTCAGAGACGATGGTTTGAACAGCGATAGGGTATCATCGATTGCCGGGTGGACGACTGTTAGCGAGTCGGGAGCATGACCCAGGTAATAACGGCGGATCGTTTGCCATTCTTCCTCTGTGGCAATAAAGCGCGAGGGCAGGGCCGCCAGCACATAGTCGATATCTGCCGGGTTGATCGTTGTTATTATGCGACTGTTGGTAGCGCCCATGTGAAACGCCATCAGCGGAAGCACGGAGGCGTCCCAAGTCTTACGATCCAGAAGGGTCGGGTCAGGGAATGCATGACAATATCCGCAATACGTTCGCGCGATGCGTTCCTCCCGGTGCTCGGGAGTCTCGCAGGACGTGTAGAATATGATGACACCTGCGATGGCCCATGCGATACTTCTGACAAGGGTCAGCGGAGTAAAGTGAGCGCCTGACTGCGCAAATCGTTTGCGTATCTTATAGGAGAGTAATTCACGCCTCACGTTACGGGGCCGCTCTTTTTCCACTAGTTCGGATGGGTGAAGCAATAGGAGATGATGTTGGCGCCCATCTTCAATGCTGCCTGTCGTTTTTCTTCCGGATCGTTATACATGCGCTGATCTTCCCAGCCGTTGCCCAGGTCGCATTCGTAAGAATAAAACACTACCAGTCTTCCTTCATATATCAGCCCCAGACCTTGTGCAGGTTTGCCGTCGTGCTCATGGATCTTGGGAAGCCCGTTGGGGAAGTCGAACTTCTGATGATAGATCGGGTGGTCGAATGGAATTTCAACCAGCTCCAGTTCCGGAAATACTTTCTTGAGTTCAAGCCGGATGAACTTGTCGAGTCCATAGTTGTCGTCGATATGGAGGAAGCCGCCGCCGATAAGGTACTTTCGCAGGTTCGCAGCGTCAGCTTCGCTAAAGACAACATTGCCGTGACCGGTCATATACACATAGGGATAAAGGAAGATGTCCCGGCTCGATGCTTCAACGATATCTTCTTCCGGGGCCAGGACGATGCCAAGTTCTTTGCTGCAGAACTCTATTAGATTCGGGAGTGCCGTCTTGTTCGCGTACCAGTCGCCGCCTCCGTTGTACTTCAGTTTCGCCAGTTTGAGCTTGTATTGAGCCTGGACGCCGGTTAGTGATAGTGCCAGGCACACGATCGTCAACATTCCTTTCACCATAGCCATTCCACACAATATTTTGCCAATTTGCGCATAACCGTGTCGCCAAAATAGTGAATCCGGGCTGGAATTCCCACCCTTTCGGCGAACCCTCAAATTTTTCCAACAAGGCCGTTAAACCTTCGCGCGTCCGATGTCTCTAAGGGAGGAACAAACGCAATTGAGAGTTCCGGCGTTGTAGATTGTTTCTTGACACGAAAACCATCTTCACATGAAAAACATCCAGATTCTGATAGCGATGATGTGCGGCGTACTGGCTGCGGGCTGCACGTCGGAGGACGAACGCCTGTCCGGAGGCGAAGTCACCGACGTCATCTCCGAGTCCCTTATCGACGCTTATTATGAAGACACCGACGATATGGCGTTGACTGCAGTTACCAGTGAAGACAGCCCGGTCGGAGGGGGGCGCCTGGCGTCCGACGACCGGTTTTGTACGGCGGTGAGCTTTTCAGGTACTAACCTTTCCGGTGAACTCACGCTCGACTTCGGGGACGGCTGTACGGATCCTCGTGGCAACACCCGTTCCGGCGTCATCCGGCTCACTTATAGCGGCGGCCCAGCCGGCTCGACAGGTTTTACGGTATCGCTCACCTTTGAAGATTATGTCGTCAACGGTGTGGCGCTTTCGGGTACCCGCACCCTGCGCCGCCTTGCGTCGGACGACCCTAAAGTGATCCGCCATGAGATCACGCTTGAAAACGGCAGGGCCGTCTGGGCAGATGGCAGCGAGTCGACCCGAAGCTCTGCTTTCGTGCGCGAGATCAACACCGTCGACCAAACCGTGCGGCTTGATGGCCATGCGGATGGCGTAAACAGACGGGGAAGAGACTACTCGATGCATATTGATGAGACGCTCGTGTACAAACGCAAATGTGTTCTTTCCGAAGGCATCTACATGGCCGTTGAGGGTATCAAGACGTTTGTGAGCGGCGGCAGAAGCATGATCATCGATTACGGCTCAGGGGAATGCGACAGAACGGTTACGGTTAAGATCAGCGGGGGCACCGCCACGACCGTTGCTGTCACCAATTAGATACTTGCTTCCACTTTTCCTGAAAAGCCGGCACGCGCCGGCTTTTTTTTTCGTTTTGATTGAGAATCCATTGTATCTTTTTTTCTTTGCAGGCCAAAGCCCAACTATGCGACAGTACCTCGATTTGATGCAGGACATCCTCGATAACGGAACCAAGAAGGAAGACCGAACGGGCACGGGCACCTTATCGGTTTTTGGAAGACAAATGCGTTTCGACCTGGCCGAAGGGTTTCCCGTTGTGACGACCAAGCGTCTTCACCTCCGTTCCATTATCGTCGAGTTGTTGTGGTTTTTGAGGGGTGATACCAACACAGCATACCTCCATCAGCATGGCGTGACGATCTGGGATGAATGGGCCGACGAAAAGGGCGACCTCGGTCCCGTGTACGGCTACCAGTGGAGAAGCTGGCCCGCCCCCAATGGGGAGTCGATCGATCAGATCGCCAGGGTAATGGATCAGATCCGAAAAAATCCTGACTCGAGGAGACATATCGTAACGGCCTGGAATCCCGCCGAAATCGAAAAGATGGCATTGCCTCCCTGTCATGCGTTATTCCAGTTTTATGTTGCCGACGGCAAACTTTCCTGCCAGCTGTATCAGCGCAGCGCCGACTATTTCCTTGGCGTACCGTTCAACATTGCTTCTTACGGCCTTCTGACTCACATGGTGGCTCATCAATGCGACCTGGTCCCGGGAGAATTCGTCTGGACCGGTGGCGACGTGCATCTTTACACGAATCACCTGGAGCAGGCCCGCCTCCAACTGACCCGTGAGCCCATGCCGCTGCCGTCATTGGAATTCCGGAGGAAGCCGGAATCCCTATTCGAATACACACCTGAAGATATTGCGGTGGTTGGGTACCAGTCGCACCCATCCATCAAGGCGCCCATTGCCGTGTGAGTGGCATGGCGACAGGGCTTTCCAGCCTTTTAATGCATCCCGTCCTGTAACATTTCAACTTTCATGCGACATATTGCGTACCATTATTAACCCAATATGGCTGAGCGAAGCGGTGTTTTTGATATGATCGGACCTGTCATGATCGGGCCGTCCAGTTCCCATACCGCCGGGGTTGTTCGAATCGGTCGTACCGTCCGCAGGTTGCTGGAAGGAGCGCCGGTTCGGGCCGAAGTAACGTTTTACAACTCTTTTGCACGCACTTTCGAGGGGCATGGCAGTGATCGTGCAATCGTGGCGGGACTAATGGATTTCAAAACCGATGACACCCGGATCCGCCAGGCACTCGAGTTGGCTGCGAAAACCGGCTTTGCTGTCACCTTTAAGGGCATCCCGAACGCGTCGACGATGCATCCCAACACACTCAAGCTTGTGGTTGAGGACGGCTCGGGGAAAAAGGTTGAAGTCGTCGCTGAAAGCCTGGGTGGCGGAGTGATCAATATTGCGGAGATCAACGGTTTCAAGGCCGGCTTTCGTGCCAGTCTCCACACCCTCGTTTTGACGGCCGAAGACGTGCCGGGAAGTATCGCGTTCATCGCAAGCGTGCTTGCCCATGACGGCTGCAACATAGCGTCGATGTCAGTTTCCCGTAAGGGCAAACACGACATCGCGTGTCTCGTAATCGAAATGGATTCGGGACTGAGACCCCTTACACTCGACTACCTAAGGAGCCTGAAGTGGGTACGATCGGTTACCTATATACCAGACATTGACCTTTGACCACACCATGAAACGACGACTTACCCAGTCCTTTTTATTTGTTTTTCTTTTTGCTTTCGGACGCCTTTCGGCACAAACGGACACCATCCATGACAACAGGATATGGACACTGCGTGAATGCGTCGATTATGCATTGGAGGCAAGCCTTGCCGTAAAGCGAAGCGAGCTGGACGTCGAGGTAAGCCGGATTGACTATAACCTTTCCCGATGGTCTATGGTACCATCGTTGAACGGGTCGGCGTCATATGGGCTGAACTGGGGGCGATCGATAAACCCGGTGACGAACTTGTTTACGACCCAGGAAATACGGTCCAATCAGCTTGCCGCTCAAAGTAGCGTTACGCTTTTTAACGGCCTCCGAATACAAAATGAAATCAAACAGAACCGTTACAGCCTTAACGCTTCCGAAGCCGACCTGGAGAAGGCACGGAATGACGTCATCATCAACGTGGTAACCTTGTACGTAAATGTGATCTTCAACAAGGAGTTGCTCGACAACGCACAACTTCAATTGAGTTCGAGTCAGGCACAACTTCAACGGACCCGTGTTCAGGTCGAGTTGGGCGCACTTCCCATGTCGGATCAGCTCAACCTTGAAGCGGAAGTTGCTTCCAACGAACTCAACGTCGTAAATCAGGAGAACGCACTGGCCCTCTCGCTCCTTCAGCTGAAGCAGGCCATGCAACTTCCGGCGACCGCTGAAATCGATGTGGAAGTTCCGGAGCTGACGGTGGAAGATCTGGTGTTGGATGTTACACGAGACGAAGTATTCCAGGCGGCCTTGCGCGTAATGCCGGAGATCAGGGCCGCTGACCTGAGAGTCGAGAGCTGGGAACACGGCATTAAGGCGTCACGGGGCAACCTGTATCCACGACTGTCGCTGTTTGGCTCGGTAACGACGAACTATTCAAGTGCATCGGACGGCCCCCATTTTGTTCCGAACGGCGACGATCCGATTCCGGTGGTCGAAGAGATCGGCTATGTCGAGGGAACGGGTCAAAAGGTCCTGACGAATTCCTTTCAAATGCCGGGTGTGCTGGAGGAGAGCTATGGACGCAGTGAACAATTCAGGGACAATATATTTCGGTCGCTGAATCTGAGCCTATCCATTCCGGTTTTCAACGGGATGCAAGCGCGCTCAGCTTATCAGCGTGCGATCATTGCCCGAAATCAGGCGGAGTTAGCCCGGGCCGATGTGAGAAACCTGCTTCGCCAGGACGTGGAGACCGCCTATAACGATGCAATTGCCGCATCTAAAACGTATCAGTCTGCGCAACAGCAAGTGGCCGCGCGCGAAGAGGCATTCCGGTCGGTTGAAGCCCGCTACAACAGCGGCGCCTCGAACTACTTCGAGTACCAATTGGCGGAAAGCCAACTCTTTCAGGCCCGCAGCGACCTGGCGAGGGCCAAGTACAATTTTGTGTTTCGTAAGAAGATCCTCGATTTCTATCAAAATAAACCCGTCGATTTCTAATACCTGATCTATGGCTAAACAAAGAAAAAAATCCAACAAACTCCTTTACTGGCTAATCGGTGCCGCGGTCCTAATCATCATCGTATTGGCTATCGGCAGGTCGATGGGTTGGATTGGCAAGCCCAGGGAAATGGAAGTCGAGATCGCCAAGGTTGCCTACAAAACGATAACGGAGAAGGTAAGCGCTTCGGGTTCCGTACAGCCGGTAACGGAGGTAAAGATTGCCCCCGAAGTTTCTGGCGAAATCATCGACCTGTTGATCGAGGAGGGTGACTCTGTTAAACAGGGGCAGTCGCTGGTGAAAATCCGCCCGGATATTTGGATCTCGCAACTCGAACGTGCCCAGGCTGCGCTCAACCAGCAGCGTGCCAACCAGGTTTCTGCTGAAGCGGCACTGGCAGGTGCCCAGGCGACGTTTATGCGCGCTGAGCAGGACTTTCAACGGCAGAAAAAATTGTATGATCAGAAAGTTATTTCGGAAGCCGAATGGCAACTCGCCCAGCAGACCTACAAAGTAGCTGAGAACGATTTGAAGTCCGCGCGACAAGCCGTAGAAGCCGCACGCTACATTGTACGAAGCAGTGAGGCGTCCGTTCGTGAGGCGCGCGAGAACGTTCAGCTCACCAATGTGGTGGCGCCTATGGATGGTATCGTTTCGAAACTCGATGTGAAGAAAGGCGAGCGCGTAGTGGGAACCCAAACGATGGCGGGCACAGAAATGATGCGCATTGCCGACCTCAACGTCATGGAAGTGCGGGTTGATGTAAACGAGAACGACATTGTCAGGGTACACGTAGGAGACACGGCACTCATCGATGTCGATGCCTATAGTTCGCAGGAAAAAATATTCAAGGGCATTGTGACGCTGATTGCCAACACGGCCAATGAAAAGACCACAACTGATGCCATCACGGAGTTCGAGGTACGAATCCTTATTTTGAAATCGTCCTACCAGGATCTGATCGACAAAGGAAATACCTATCCCTTTCGTCCTGGCATGACAGCGAGCGTGGAAATACTTACGACACGAAAAGAGAATGTACTGTCTGTTCCACTTGCCTCAGTTACCACACGCAACCCGGCTGAACTTGAGAAGAAGGAGGAAGCTGGTCCGCAACCTGTAAGCAATCAATCTGACAGCGCGATGCCGCGGCGGGAAGATAAGGTTGTCGTGTTCGTCAACGACAATGGTGTCGCGCGCATGGTCGAGGTAAAGACGGGCATTAGCGACTACGACAACATTGAAATCGAGTCTGGCCTGGCCGATACGGTGGAGGTGGTGACCGGTCCATTTCTTGTCGTATCGAAGCGGTTGAAAGACGGTGACAGGATTAGGCAAGCGGCCAAACCGGAGGAAAAGAAATAGGGACGCTATTCCGCGTTGACGCCACTTTTTCTTTAGCTTTACCCACAAAAAGATGGTGCATGCCCGATGTCGCCAGGCGTTGCGCAGCGTTCCTTGTCGCCGCGCCGGCGCGGTTCCAGAATCAATCCCGGGATACAAGAGAGCATTGAGTCTCAGTGCCTGCCGGCGGAATGCCGGCATTTGTTTTGGTATTGAGGGTATGACCTGATGGAGTCTATCCGAATGCGGGATGAAAACCATGGCGCATGGGGCATGCGTTTAATCGGCGGATTACCGGCATGGCGATAAATAAACTCTCTGCAGTGATCATCTCCCTGAACGAGGAGCGCGACATCGGGCGATGTCTCGAGTCCCTGATTGACGTTTGCGATGAGATTATTGTGCTGGACGCATACTCGTCTGACAGAACGGCCGACATTTGTCGCGCAGCTGGCGTCACTTTCCTCCAACGCGAATGGAAGGGCTACTCCGAAGCAAAGAACCATGCTAATTCCCTTGCCGCAGGCGATCTTATTGTTTCGCTTGATGCCGACGAGGCGCTTTCACCCGAACTCGCCGAATCTATCCATGCCTTGCGTGAGAATGCTCCGCCGCATACAGCGTACTCGATGAACCGTCTGAATCACTATTTCGGGGGATGGATCCGTCATGGCGACTGGTATCCGGACCGAAAGACACGGGTCTTCCGAAAAAATGAAGCGCGCTGGGAGGGTGCCATCCATGAAAAGCTGGTGTTCAACAGCGGCACGCGCGTCGTTCGGCTGAAGGGCGATCTCCTCCATTATGCATCACCTACCGTCCGGGACTATGTTGCCAAATCGTGGCGCTACGCCCAATTGGTTGCCCGGACCGACTTGGAGCAGCGGAGACGAAAATTGTGGCTGTATCACGCGGCCATCAAGCCCGTGTCACTGTTTGTTCGAAGCTATTTCCTAAAACTGGGGTTTCTCGACGGGTATCGCGGATTCCTCCTGGCCGTCATTGCGGCGTGGGAACGCTATATGAGATATGTCGCCTTTCGTCAACTGAAAAAAGGAAAGTAGCTCATTCCCGATTCCAAACCTTCGTGCACAGGCACGTAATCCAACTTCCGCACCGCTTGGAGGAGTCCCGTCGCTGTGGAGTGAGACTCGGTCCTGTGAACATGAATGTGGCGCTTTGTCGACAAGTGGAAAATCAGGACGACCGTTTCGCGGCATCCGTTTCAAATTTTACTAAATTTAGGCATCTCCGAACTTCTGG
>DASVCT010000309.1:0-11353 GCA_036381475.1 Cyclobacteriaceae bacterium | reverse complement strand
TGGCACTACTTCAACGGCTATTACGCCGATGGACAAGCATTCGTTGAGTGGCACACCGCCTCTGAAATCAACAACGAAGGATTCGAAGTTGAACACAGTACCGATGGCACGGACTTTGTCAAGATCGGCTGGGTCGCGGGGCACGGAACCACCAACGTGGCCAACCAATACCAGTTTATCCATGATCATCCGGACCAGGGGTGGAATTACTACCGCCTCAAGCAAATAGACTACGACGGGAAGTTCGAATACTCACGCCTCATTCCGGTATTTGCCGACGACTTGCCGCGGGTGGAGATCTATCCGAACCCATTCCGCGATCACATCTACCTCTCGCGAATCAATACCGACGAAAACATACAGGTGACGCTGACGAATGCCCTTGGACAGGATCCCATCGTCTTGCTTCAGGATCCCATGCAGCCCGCCCGCTTCAACCTCCCTCGCAGACTCGAACCCGGCGTGTACCACGCACGCGTCCAACTCGGTAACGTCATTCATACCCGAAAGGTCATCATCGAGTAGCATACCCGGACAATCGTCGGTAACTTTGCAGGGAAACAAGAAGCCGTTATGAAGGCTTACCTGCTTACCTCCACCATGCAGCTTTCGCCGACGAGCACTCCGCTGGAGTTTGCGGACGTGCCTGTTCCTGAACCCGGTGACGGCGAAATACTAATCCGGGTGTCTTGCTGCGGCATCTGTCACACAGAGCTGGACGAAATCGAAGGACGCACGCCACCGCCTGCCTTCCCGGTAATACCGGGCCACCAGGTCGTCGGAACGGTCGAACATGCTCCGCCCGGTCGCTTTGCACCGGGCGACCGCGTGGGCGTAGCATGGATATTTTCTGCGTGCGGTCAGTGCGAGTACTGTCTAAGAGGAGACGAAAACCTGTGCCCGCAATTCCTTGCCACGGGCCGTGACCGCCACGGTGGTTACGCGGAATACATGGTCGTGCCGGAACGCTATGCATATCCCATTCCGGACTTATTCAAAGATGAAGAGGCCGCGCCGCTGTTGTGCGCCGGGGCGATAGGCTACCGATCCATGATGCTTGCAGCCTTGCACGACGGACAGCGTCTCGGCTTGACTGGCTTCGGCGCTTCCGGCCATCTCGTTCTAAAAATGGCGCGATTCCTGTTGCCCGCCACGCCGATCTACGTCTTTGCACGGAGTGAAAACGAACGTGCCTTCGCCCGCAGCATCGGTGCCGCATGGGCAGGAAACACATCGGATGATCCCCCCGAACCTCTGCATGCCATCATCGATACAACACCGGCATGGACACCCGTAGTAGCCGCCCTCTCGCGCCTCCGGCCCGGAGGCAGGCTGGTGATCAACGCTATCCGGAAAGAATCAGTCGACAAATCCGCACTGCTGGAACTGGAATACCCTAACCACCTCTGGATGGAAAAGGAAATCAAATCCGTCGCCAACATCACGCGGAAAGATGTGGAGGAATTCCTCATGCTCGCCGCACGCGCAGGTATAAAGCCCGACCACGAAGTCTACGATTTCAAAGATGCTAACCAGGCCCTCATCGACATGCGATTCAAACCCGCAAAGGGAGCGCGTGTGCTGAGCGTAGGCAACAGGTCGTCTGGTAGCAAATGGTAATCGGTAATCAGTAATCAGGTAATCGGTAGCCGATACCAGGTAGGGACGCACGGCTGTGCGTCTCCGAAACCCATACAGTGATCGGTAACCACCCACCGTTCCGTGCTGCCTGGCCTGAAGCGCCTGACCTTAGGAGGCCTGCTTCAGGGCCGCTATACTCCTATGTACCCTATACCCCTACCAAGATTGGTGATTAGTGACTTTTGATTTGTGATTTGCGATTTGATGCCAATGATTAGAGTCTCCGACTTACAATCATAAGTATCGTCGTTGATCGAAAAATGTGTTCTTTGGTATATAAATCGAAAATCGATAATCAGAAATCACCCTTATTTCCCTATTTCCGCCTCCGTGATCTGTGGTGTCTCTGCCGATCTAGCTATTCACTACAATCTGTGGCTCCCCTATACCCCTATACCCCTATACCCTTATTTCCTTATTTCCTTATTCCCTTATTCCCCTATTCCCTTATTCCCCTATTCCCTTATTCCCTTATTTCCCTATTTCCTTATTCCCCTATTTCCCCCTCCGTATTTCCCCATTCCCCCTAATAGTGGCATCTTGCACCTGTTATGGTGGGATCCCTGCTACGATCGATAGTAAGACTGATCACGCTACTGATTATCGTGATCGTTGCATTCATAGCGCTTTCGGTCATACCCCTTGATAAGACATTGCCTCGGGACCAGGATTTCTATCCAACCATGCAGCAGCATCTGGAGGCCCTGGATACGGTTACAATCCCGCGAGCATCATCGGGATTCAATGCAGGCTACGCCAGGGTGAACATTACGCCGTCGCATCCAACGTCCATGGCAGGGAGCGGTCTGCGCCGTCTGCGCTATGAGGGCGTACGCGATTCCATATATGTCCGCGCCGTGGTCATTGGCAACAACACGAAGAAAGTGGCGATCGTATCACTGGATATGCTGCTTGTTCCCCCCGAAGTTACCGAGGGACTGACAGAAGCGCTAAAAGGCACGGAATTCAGCCTGGACAACACGTACCTTTCCGCGACACACACCCACAGCAGCATTGGCAACTGGGGCAAACGCCTTTCGGGATACCTGTACACCGGCCCTTACGACCAGGAACTCGTTGATGGCCTGATCGCACATATTGCTGAGTCGATAAAAAAAGCCGATCAATCACGACTTCCTGCCCGACTTTTGACGGGACAAATCCCGACATCCGGCATGCTGTACAACCGCCTGGCGCGCGAGGCCGGAACACTGGACTCTATGCTGCGTGTCGTCGAGATCCGGCGACCAAGTGACACGCTGCTGATTGCCAGCTTTACCGGACACGCGACCTGCGATGCGTCCGGGAGCCTGTACCTTTCGCGGGACTATCCCGGAGTCTTTACTGACATCCTCGAACGTCACGGCTATGCGTTCGCGATGTTCATGGCCGGAGCGGTGGGAAGTCATGGCTGCAAGAGCACATCCCGTGGCATGGAGGCTGTAAACACAGTAGGTACGAAACTCGCCGACACGTTCCTGGCCAGTCGCGGTGTTCTTGAACCGGTATCTGACTCCTCACTCGTCATGACGAGGACACCACTGGAACTCGGTGAGCCTCAATTCAAGGTATCGAAAGGATGGCGGATCAGACCGTGGCTGTTTCGTGAGGCATTCGGAACCTATCAGCCGGATCTGGCCGCCCTTATGATTGGCAACCTCGTGTTGCTCGGTACGCCTTGCGATTTTTCCGGCGAGCTGATGCCACAGATCGACTCGGCCGCAGCGGCGCATGGCATGAAGGCCATGGTTACCAGCTTCAACGGTAATTACATAGGATACATCACTGCCGACGAATGGTATGATGTAGATCACTACGAAACACGCCTCATGAACTGGTACGGTCCAGGTAACGGCGCTTATCTCACCGAATGCCTGGTGAGCATGGTCGATGCGCTGGCCAAATGAGATGAAATACCCTGTACTCGAAATATTAGCGGACATCAGGGCTGCCCTCAGCGATCACCCGATTGCCATTGTACAGGCCTCGCCCGGCGCCGGGAAATCAACGGTGCTCCCCCTTCAGCTGTTGCATGAGCCCTGGCTGGAAGAGAGAAAGATCATCATGCTGGAGCCGCGGAGACTGGCTGCACGTGCTGTGGCGCAGCGCATGGCCGTCACCCTCGGCGAAGATGTTGGCCAAACTGTTGGTTACAGCGTGCGTTTTGAAAGCCGGACCAGTCGCCGGACTCGGATCCACGTCGTTACCGAAGGGGTGATAACCCGCATGATGCAGCCGGAGAAAGGACTGGAAGAGACAGGGCTGATCATTTTCGACGAATTCCACGAGAGGAGCCTTCAGTCCGATCTCGCACTTGCACTTTGTCTAAAACTGCGCGAAGAGCGCCGACCCGACCTCAGAATTCTGATTATGTCGGCAACGCTTGATACCGGTGCCGTGGCGAAACGACTTAATCATGCGCCGGTTGTGACCAGCCGCGGCCGTGAGTATCCGGTCCAGCTCATCTATCGTCCCGACACGGTGGAAGCTCACATATCCATCCGCGTGGTGGCCGCATGCCGGCAGGCGATTCGCGAACAGCAAGGTGATGTTCTCGTTTTTCTTCCAGGTTCTGCTGAAATCCGACGCACACTCGAGATGCTGGAAAGCGAATGTCCTGAGATGTTGGTGTTGCCATTATACGGGGACCTGTCCTTCGATGCACAGCAACGTGCCATTGTACCCGATCCTCAGGGGAGACGCAAGATCGTGCTGGCGACATCTATCGCGGAGACATCACTAACGATCGAAGGGGTATCTGTAGTGATCGACAGCGGCCTTTCACGGGTACCGCGGTTCGACGCCAGGACAGGACTTACGCGGCTCACGACTGTCGCTGTGACCCGCGATGCTGCCGATCAACGGGCCGGGCGTGCCGGGCGCCTGGGTCCCGGAGTCTGCTATCGCCTTTGGAGCGAGCGTTCGCACAAGAACCTCGTGCCCACCCGAACGCCTGAAATTGAAGATGCAGATCTTGCACCTTTGGTGCTCACTTTGGCATGGTATGGGATAAGGAACGCCGGCGAACTCGCATGGATATCGCCACCTCCATCGGGTCATCTTAACCAGGCGGTTGAGTTGTTGCAACAACTGGGTGCCCTGGATGAAAATGCGATTACTTCGCGCGGTCGTGACATGGCACGTTTGCCAACGCATCCGCGACTTGCACACATGCTTACAGAGGCCGCGCAACAACACGACATGATGCCACTGGCCATCGACTGTGCCGCGCTGCTCGAAGAACGCGATCCACTGGCGCCCCAGTATGGCGCCGATGTTGCTGTTCGTGTGGACGAGCTTCGGAAGTTCAGGAGAAAGGAATCCTATGCTGGCGACCGGCGCGTCATGGAGCGTATTGAAAGGCTGGTGAGCCAATGGTGCAAGATCCTTAGCGCTTCCGCCGGCATGGGCAGCGTCGACCATAATGAGGTGGGGGCACTCCTTCTGTATGCGTATCCCGACCGCGTTGCGAAGCAAGTTGAACGCCAGGGCAACCTGTATAAACTCGTCAACGGAAGAATGGCCCGGCTTTCCGAGGGCGATCAGATGGTCGGCGCGTCGTGGATTGTTGCCGTTCACCTGGACGCAGGTGAAGCGGAAGGCAGAATATTTCTGGCGGCAACCATCGACCCGGTTCAGCTTATTCCTATGTCCGAGGACAAGGAGGTCGTGCGGTGGGACGATACGCATGAAAGAATTGTCGGTTCTATGGAAACCCGCGTTGGATCGCTCATCCTTGAACAACGTCAACTCACGCACATCAGTAGCGAAAGGCGGCGTGCCGTAATCTGTGATATGATCCGCGCAAGGGGCCTTAAGGTGTTAGGTTGGTCGGAGGCGATGGAACAGTGGCAGGCGCGCGTGATGAGCCTTCGACAATGGAACAGCGAGGAAGGCTGGCCCGACGTGAGTGATGATCGATTGCTCGAAACCCTGGAGACGTGGCTTGGCCCTTTTCTTGAGGAGGTAAGGAGCCTTCAGGATCTCCAACGCATCGGAATGGATGCAGCGATCGGGTCACTGATGTCGTGGGATCAGCAGCAGAGACTCGATACACTCGCTCCCGCGAGGATACGAGTTCCGAGCGGTTCCCAAATAAAGCTAAAGTATAACACTGATGGCCAACCGCCGGTGCTGGAAGTCCGGCTGCAGGAAGTATTTGGCTGGATGGATACGCCGTCGATCAATGCGGGACATACGAAGGTGTTGCTGCATCTTTTGTCTCCCGGGTTTCGCATCGTGCAGGTTACCGGCGACCTCCAGAGTTTTTGGAACAGGGGCTATGCAGAAGTAAAGAAGGAGTTGAGGCGAAGGTATCCGAAGCATTCCTGGCCCGACGACCCTCGCACAGCATCGGCGGTGCGCGGCGTGGTAAGAAGGCGATAACATGAAAGGGTAGAAACAAAAAAACCGTCTCAGTTTCGAGACGGTTTTCATCTTCAAAGATCGAAGATCTTTGCGCCGTTATTTTTTCTTCTTAGCGGCTTTTTTCTTCTTAGCGGCTTTCTTCTTAGTAGCTTTCTTCTTAGCTACTTTCTTTTTCGCTGCTTTCTTCTTTGCCATAGCGTTGAAAGTTTTGGTTAAACAAAGTTACAATTGTGGTTTGAAATTAATACATACTTTTTTAAATACCAAAATTTCGACGGCCGCTGGACGTGCGTTGCGTCGGTGTAGCGTGATGAAGCAGGCTTCGAAAGATGCGCGTTGCATGTATGATTTTGTTCAACTATGTAACATTCATAATAGCTCGTGCATGCCTCATCAAGAGTTGATAAGATGATCGCAAAGCATTTGAACTGCTCAGTAGTTATAAAAAATTTTTTAACGACGATTGCGTGAGTCAATGTTCAGCGGCGACAAAAAATCTTGAAATTTGTGCTGCTTTTGCAGATTTTTTGCTGCCGATCATTGAATGATCAGTATACGTAGCGTTAAGCGATGCATTGAAGTGATCATGTCGTAACGCATACCAACATGCATTGACTGTAGCAGTCTTCGTGTTGATCGACGACATGACGAGGATCGCGTTTGCTTGTAGGATTTTTGAACCTTGACTGCGGCTGTTTCGCTCCGCTTTTACTGCAAAAATTTTTTTCTAAAGACTGAAAAAATCTTTGAAAAAGGGGAGGAAAAGGGTGACTCGGCCAGGATGGGTGTCTTGACTGCCCTGTTGTGACCAAGGCTTGTACTGCAGCTACGCAATGGAATGGATCAGTGTCAGGAGCGTCGCCGAAGTGTAGGCGTGGCGGAATTTTTAGGTGCCCGAATGGTGTTGTCTGAGGTGACTGTCGACGTTCGGACGCGTAATCAATTTCGGTTTGGGACGACCATTAAATCGCAAATAATTCTAATTTTGCAGCTCTCATTTTACCGGAGAAAGATCCCGGAACTGGCTCCGTAGTTTAATGGATAGAACGAGAGATTCCGGTTCTCTTGGTGGGGGTTCGATTCCCTCCGGGGCTACACAGCGGGAAGGGTCAGCGTTTTTGATCCTTCCCGTCTTTATTTCCATCCAGTTTTTTCAGCCACCGAAAGCCTGCTGTCCGCAGCTTTCCTGACGGGACCAGAGACCCCGTCATCCTGTAGTCTCCACTGACCGCTCCTTGAGCTGTTCAATTTTCATCCGGTCTTTCGCCTTTAGTTCACGGCGCCGGAGTAGTGGGGCAAACATCAGGGCAATAAGGATTGTGATGATTCCCTGAATCAACACGGTATGCGGGGCGCCAAGGTATTGGGTCAGGGTACCTATGAGCAGTCCGCCAACGGGCTGCATTCCGAAGAACACCATGGAATAATAACTGAGGACGCGGCCGCGCATGGCCGGTACCACCGCGAGCTGAATGATGGTGTTGCTTATCGTTGTTTGCGACATCATTCCAAACCCGGTGAGGATAAGGCAAAGCAGGGCGAGGGGCAACGAAGTAAGGTGTGAAAACGCCGCCAGTCCAATACCAAAGAGCCCGGTGTTGATCAGCAGGATCTTTGCCAGTCGCGCGCCGGGCCGAAGGGACGCGAGAAAGATGGCGCCCGCAATGGCGCCAAGTCCCACGAAACTGTTGAGGTATCCGAATGTCGATGCATCGCCATGAAAAATTTCCCGCGCGTAGACTGGAAGTACCGTAACATAGGGCAACGAAAGCAGGCTAGTGAACGCAAGCATGACGATCACCAGGCTGATGGCCGGCGTTTCTCTGAGGTAGGTGAATCCGGCCTTCATATCACCTAACGGTGTGGTGGTTCGCTTGACTTTTTTGGGAGGAGGGAGTCGCATCAACAGGAGCGAGCCAATCACGGCGGCAAAGCTCAGTGCGTTTGACGCAAAGCAGAACGTTGCGCCAAAAGTTTCCAGAATGATGCCAGACAACGCAGGTCCAATGATGCGGGCAAGGTGAACCATGGACGAATTCAGGGCGATCGCATTCGGTACGTGGAATTTTTTCTTCACCATATCGTAGATCATGGCCTGACGTGCAGGAACATCGAACGCGTTAATAGTGCCGAGCATGACCGTTAGTGCAAGGATCTGCCAGATCTCGTATGTTCCCGTTGCAACCAGGAGCGTCAGCCCGAGCGCTTGCAAGAGGGAGGCGAACTGCGTTGAAAGCAACACACGATACCGATTGTAGCGATCGGCGACAACGCCACCGGCCATAGATAGCAGAAAGGCAGGGAACTGTGCGGCAAAAACGGTTACGCCCAGCATGAATGCGGATTGCGTCTGTTCATATACGACCCAATACACAGCAGTACGCTGCATCCACGTGCCGATGAGCGAAACGGACTGCCCGAAAAAATACAACCGGAAGTTGCGACTCTGTAGTGCCCTGAATGCCTGAATTGCCATGTATCTAATCCGATGGCAATTACGAAAAAATCACCCGCTTGATCACAACGGTTTCAATCCTCTTGATGCCGATCTACCTTTAGCATGGAGATCAATCGATCGATCGTTGGCTTCAACTCTTCGGGTGTGTCTTCAGGGGAGAAGGGAATCCTTTGATCGCCGACAAGGAGCACATGATGGAACGCGTCGCGTACGTCGCGCGGGGGTTCATGCGACGTGGTTGTCGGCGTCAGACGCTGTACGAATGCCTCGGCTTCCTCTGGTTTGACGTCCAGCTCTGCGGACCGTGTAAGTCCGGCGAAACCTCCCGTCTGTATCAACTTGAGTTTCATTCAACTCCGGCTTCCTTCCACCCCTGAACAACGGCATTCAACTCGAGGCTGCCTTCGCCAAACAGCTGGCGTGCATGGTACAGCGTAGCTTCTTTGGCCGTTGCAAAAGTCGAGTCGTGGGGCATCCTCACCGTGTCCGTCATCGCGGTGTACCAAATTCTCCCAATAGTATTCCACGCATAACCTCCACGGTTGGAGGCGGCTACGTAAAAGGCAAAATTGGGAATACCCGAATTGATGTGAACTCCGCCCCAGTCTCCTTCCGGTGAATTGGGGAGGTCTTTGTAGTCCGCCATAGTTGCAGGCTGTGGGTCGCTGCCCAATACCGGGTGATTCCTGTAGGCACTTCCCGGTTCTTTCATCGAGCGTATCGCGTACTCGTCACCAATGAGCACGTTCGCGCCAATCAGCCAGTCCGATGCCTTCACGTCCTGATTGAGCATGCGCTGCTTTACCATAATGCCGAATACATCGGAGAAGGACTCGTTCAGTGCGCCGCTCTGGTTTTGATAATCGAGGTTAGAGGCGTATTGCGTCACACCGTGCGTAAGTTCGTGCCCCATGATGTCAACATCTGCCGTAAAGCTGTCAAAGATAGTGCCGTCACCGTCACCGTATACCATCTGACGCCCGTTCCAGAACGCGTTCTGGTATTTTACACTGTAGTGGATCGACTGGACGATGGCCATTCCCTTTCCGTCGATGGAATTGCGTCCAAACATATCATAATATAGATTCCACGTGTGCAGACCGCCCTGGTAAACGCGTTCCGCATCTTTGTCGGCATAACCCGACTTGCCTCGCTTCAGCAACCTGCCGGGCAGCGAGGTTTTGTTGCCGGCCGTGTAGACCTCCAGAACCGGTTTTGCGGTCCGCGCGCGCCTTCCGAATCCAAGCGATGCGCGGATGGAGTCGTTCACCGCCGAGAAGAAAATGCGGTCGCTTCGAAAGCGATACGATCGGAACTTGTTTTCAATTCCTCGTGTGGACACGGTCTTGCTTCCGCTGTCAACAAGCTTATCGATCATGTACGGCGGAATGATGCATTGTATGGATGAGCGACACATGGGTTTTTTTCTTTCGTTTTAGAAAACAAGCGTACGCCAAGTTAAGTCCAGCCCCTGAAAAACTCTACATTGAAGGCGCTAAAGTGCGGAAAATGAGCTTGGCCTTCTCCTCCCTGAGCCCAGCCCTTCCAGGAGATCGCGCTTTACACGGAACCGACGGGCAAAGTTCAACCGCACATTTCCGGCATCCATCGAGAACCATTCATCAGAAAGGGTGCCGCTAATGTTAACGACGGAATTCGTGAAGGTGAGGCTGATCGCCCATGTTTCAGAGTTATAACCCGCGAAAGCATGGTAGGTTATGTTGGGGATAAAGGACGATGATCGTTCACGCGTTTCGCCTTCGCTCACTACCGTTCCAAACGTGAGCACGGCAGCAAGCGATCCCATTACGTACAGGTGCTTGCCGATAACAAGCTGGTATGCATAACCTACGCTCGGACCGGTTTCAAAAAAGGCGACCCGATCTGGCCCGGATGCATTAATTTCCTCATTAATCTTGCGGGGGACTAGAGAACTGTCGGCCGAAACGCTTCCGAGTATCAATTGCCATCCCAACAGCATTGTACCTGCCGACTTTTTCTGCCATTCGTTCTGCAGAAATCCTGCCCGGTAGGAAAAGCGCTCGGAGTTGAGGATATACTGCCCAGTCAGGCCCACGCCATTGAGCCGCATATCGGGCCTGAGGTAAAAGTCGCCGCCAGGACTCTTATAGTCCTCATCTGTCAGATAGAATCCTTTGTAGGTGTGTCCGATGAGGTCGACAGTGATCCGCCGGGCATAGAAATGTCCCTGAAGATCAAAGTATTTGGTCTCACCTTTCCCGTTTTCCGGATTGAGAAACCCAAACCCGTAGGCCAGGTTAAGGGTTGCCCATTTGTAGGTAGCGCCAACGCCCATATTTAGTCGTGTATTGGGAAGATACCGGAAGGCAACGTCGTTCCCGCTATCGATGTACCGGAAGGACACGTACTTTTGAGAAAGATAGAGTCGCCCGATGATTTCGTCCGCATAGGAGACGTAGTACGAAGTGTCGTACTCATTCTGCCCCGGTGCTATCCCCGGGATACCAAAAACGCCACAGAGGAATAGCCAGTACCGCATGTTCAAAGCTACTCATTTGATTTGCACGCTTGAGGAACCGGCCAACAAATACCTGCAATAGCGAGTTGGCCGTGGCAGGGCAGCCCCATGCGTACCGGGATAGCATCGTTTGTGTTGTGTTGCGTAATTGCCACAATTTAGGGTTGGGTGTAATCGCGATGTGGTTTACCTTTACGATCTTCTTAAAAATCACACATTTTATGACTGTAACCGGTGAGAATTTTGTGGGTACGCGCAGGTCGGCACTGGGTGGCCAAACCTTTCGCGCATTCGATCCCGTGGCGAACACCGCCCTTGACCCAGAATTTCATAGTGCAACAGAGACGGAAATAGATGCTGCCGCCAAGCTTGCAGAAGAGGCATTT
>DASVCT010000308.1:0-8739 GCA_036381475.1 Cyclobacteriaceae bacterium | reverse complement strand
ATCTTCTATAACAACGCGATACGCTTCCTTAGGCCTGACGGCAAGATGAGTGATTCTGCGAAAACCGGGATGAAATGATCAAAAAAGTCGCCACAAGCCATCCTAGCTGGAATTTCTTAAATTCGCTTTTCAGAGACCTGCAATAATTTCAAAGGATTCCGGTTAAGCATATACCGGCCCTCATTCTCATGCGTGCTTAAGACAACATGCGAGTATTAACCATCCTACTGCTAGTCGCAACCACTAGTTACGCGCAATCACCCGACTCGGCCAGGTATAGTCTCGGCGAGGTCATTAAGATCGTCAGAAAATACAAGGATAACACTGCGGGGACAAGCGCAATCATTTCCAATATTGCCGAAAGGTACGAGGGGGAGAGTGAACAATTAGAACTAATAACCTTCTATTAAATCGTCACCTTCCGAAATCATCCTGCACTCTCACAATATCCTCTTCATCCGAAGGTCGATCGGCATCCGTATGCTGCCAGATCTCGGCGATGATGCCCCAGTTTTTTAATCCCACCAGGCGGTGGCGCTGACCTTGCCTTAATTCGATTTTGTCTCCCACAACGAGCCGCTGCAGCTCGCCCTCCACGTCGGTGTTACTGGTGATGACGCCAGCTTCGCCCGACACAACACGCCAAATCTCGGATCGGCGATGGTGATACTGCCACGATAACCTCTGGCCGGGCTGTACAATCAGAATTTTCGGGCTTAGCTTCCGGTTGAGCTGTATCGACGCAAATTCAATATCAGGAAAAAAAATGCCGGCGAATTCCCTGGCCTGGCCTTCATCGATCACAAAGAATCCTCCCCAGGGCCTCGAAAAATCCCGGGCAACGGCCGTCAGCCCTAAGCCCGACAGGTATTTTTCAACTTCCTCAAATACTTCCTGTTTTTGCTCGCCGCCTGAAAACTTCAAAGCCATACCCGCAGTTTTGGCGCAAAATAACAGTTAGCGAGTATGCCGCGTATCCCAATGGCGATATTTTGTGTTCCCTTGCTACAAGGATTTCCGTCCCTGATCACACGCAGTTAACCTAATTCCTCCGATATCAGCAGGTTATGTTCGCATGAACCACCATTTTGAGCGCCGAATCACTTGGGCAAAAATTGTCTTTATAGTACCTTTAGGCCCATTTTTAAAACCATCGCTATGCCGGGAACTGAATTATTTGGCGCGGAGGAGAGGAAAGAGGTCAACGACGTGCTGGAGACCGGGATCCTCTTCCGGTACAACCATGAGGCTCAACGTAAGAACATCTGGAAGGCACGCGAATTCGAGGCGGAAGTAAAGAAAGTAACAGGTGCCAAATACGCGCATGCCGTGTCGAGCGGCTCCACTGCGGTGTCTTGCGCGCTGGCGGCATCCGGAATTGGCGCCGGTGACGAAGTGATCGTGCCACCATTCACTTACATCGCCACCATCGAAGCCGTGCTGTTTTGTGGCGCCCTGCCGGTGTTTGCCGAGATCGACGAAACCCTTTGTCTCAGTCCCGAAGGCATTCAGGCAGCGATCACACCCCGCACCAAAGCCGTTCTCCTTGTGCACATGTGCGGGGGCATGGCACGCATGGACGAAATCATGGCCTTATGCCGCGAGCACAACCTTATCCTGGTGGAAGACGCCGGTCAGGCCTTCGGCGCAAGCTATAAAGGCACTTCCGTCGGACTTTTCGGCAAGTGCGGGTCCTATTCGTTTGACTTCTTCAAGATCGCTACGGCGGGAGAAGGCGGCGTCATGGTTACCAACGACGAGACCTGCTACAAACTCGCCGACAGCTATTCGGATCACGGTCACGATCACATCGGTGATAACCGTGGAATGGAAAATCACCCAATCCTCGGTTTCAACTTCCGGATCAGCGAATTGCACGCGGCAGTAGGCGTAGCACAGGCGCGCAAGGTTCCTCACATCCGCGATGTTAACCGCAAGCACAAAAAAATGCTTCAGGAAGAACTTTCCGGCGTAGACGGCGTAGGGTTCTCCCACCTTCCTGATCCTTCCGGCGACTCGGCAACATTTCTGAACCTGCTTCTTCCCGATCCGCGAATAGCTGAACGAGTCGTGGAAGACCTTCGCCACAACAACGTCGGCGGGTTTAACTATTGGTACACCAACATGTACCACTTTATTAACCAATGGAACCACCTCAAGGAACTTAAGTCCGCTGCCCCATTGCCGATTCATCTTTTGGAGGCACCTCAGGACTACGTTACGCTAAAGCTCCCCAAATCGCAGGAGGTCATCGGCCGGCTGATATCGTTCGGAATTCGCGTCACCTGGACCCCGCAGGAAATAAAAGCACTGGCTTCTTCTATTAAGAAGAGCGTCCAGAAGGTGTTATCAACGATCCATGCATAAGAATTTCAAGGGTATTGAGAAAACTGTATACGGCCGCGGCAGCTTCGATCAGCTCGGCGCTATACTGGATGAGAAACGCGGTGATAACGACCGGTTCATGTTGTTCATCGTCGACAACTACTTCAAAGACAAACCCCTGAGCAATCGCATCCCGCTCAAGCCAGAAGATGTGATCTTCTATATCGATGTGGATCCTCACGAGCCTACTACAGAACAGGTGGACTCGATTCGCGATGAGGTACTCGGCTCGAAAGGACTGCCGGCAGGAGTTGTAGGTATCGGAGGTGGTAGCATCATGGACATCGCAAAGGCCTCGTCCCTGATGTTTACCAACGAAGGATCCTCCACGCTGTACCAGGGGCTCAACCTGATCAAGAAGCCTGGCATTTATCACGTCGGTGTGCCCACTATATCAGGAACGGGCGCGGAAGTGTCGATGACTGCCGTGCTCACCGGACCTGAAAAGAAACTTGGACTCAAATGCGAATGGACTGTGTTCAACCAGGTTGTGCTAGATCCTGAACTGATCGCAACCGTTCCGCGCAACTGGTGGTTCTACACCGGCATGGATACGTACGTCCACTGCATCGAATCGGAGAATGGCATACTCAACAACGCGTACAGTCATGCCTATGCTGAACAGGCATTGAAGTTGTGCCGCGACATCTACCTGGGTCCCGCAAGCGGACAGACCCCTGAAAATGACGACAAGCTTATGGTGGCCTCGCTCATGGGGGGCCTGAGTCTTACCTACTCCGAAGTTGGCGTATGCCACGCGCTTTCATATGGGCTCTCCAAAATCCTGGGGATGCGTCATTGCTTCGCGAACTGTGTCGCCTTTAACCACCTGGAAGACTATTACCCGGACGGTGTTCGCGAGTTTCGCGAAATGGTTAAAAAACACAATATCGATCTCCCGTCGGGGTTGTCGAAAGACTGGAGCGATGAACAGATCACTGCGATGGCCAGGGTCTCATACAACCTTCCTCACATGTGGAGTCACGCTGTAGGGCCCGACTGGAAAAACCGGGTGACCGTTGAAACCATTGAGGAGTTGTTCAGAAGGCTGTGAGCTTGATTAACATGATCAAGATCCTTATTTACTGGATTGATTACCTTGATTCCGTTGATTACCTTGATTATCAGGACATCGAATTTGCTGGTGGATTGTCGTCTGGGTAAAATTAAAAAATAGAAAAAATGGCGAGAAAGAAAGTAAAGGTTGGCAACATCGAGTGCGGGTCAGACGATCTTTTTGTGATCTCCGGGCCCTGCGTGATCGAAGAGGAGTCTATCATGATGAAAACGGCGGAGAAGCTGAAGGAAGTCTCCGAACGTTTAAAGATCAATATCATTTATAAATCCTCGTTTCAAAAAGATAACCGAAGCAGCCTGAAATACTACACCGGTCCCGGCCTTGACAAGGGAGTGAAACTGCTGGCACGCATTCGCGAAGAGTTCGGGTTTCCGGTACTGACTGACATCCATTACCCGGATCAGGCGCGCGCTGCCGCTGATGCCATTGACGTCCTCCAGATACCCGCGTACCTCTGTATGCAAACCGACCTCATGGTTGCTGCCGCAAAGACGGGGCGGGTCATCAACATCAAACACGGACAGTTTCTCGCCCCTGAGAATATGAAGCATCCGGTAACGAAGTGTGAGGAGGCCGGCAACGACCAGATCATTCTTACGGAGCGAGGCTATACGTTCGGCTACAATGACCTTATCGTCGATCCGCGGAGTTTTTATCACATGGGCAAGCTCGGGTATCCTGTCGTTTTTGACATCACACACTCCATCCGTAAGTACGGGATACCCAGCGCTGATGCCAAGGGCGGGGCGCGCGAATTTCTTCCCGTGCTTTCGCGCGCAGGTGTCGCTGCCGGAGTGGATGGCGTATTCATTGAAACCCATCCTGAGCCGGACAAGGCCTTGTGTGATGCAGCCAGTCAGTTGTGCGTATACGACTTAGAAGAGTTCCTTAAACCGCTGTTGGAACTCCATGCGATAGAAGTAAAATACAGAAACCGGGAAGTCATCCCGGCCTGAACCTGAACCATAAATGCCCTAAATCAAAACTTTACGAATGGAATTATACCTTGATTCTGCCGATATCAATGAAATTGAAGAAGCCTTCAAACTCGGCTTTCTTACCGGCCTTACTACCACCCCAACATTTATGCACCGGGGCGGCGTCACTGACGTCGACGGCCTGATCGTTAAACTCTCAAAGATGGTACCCGTGCTACAGATTGAAGCGCTCGGGGACACTGCGGAGGAAGTTCTCGCGGAAGCACGCCGCCAACTGGACCTCGGTCTGGATCCCAAAAACACGGTATTCAAGATTCCCGTGTCGCTTGAAGGCGTGCGCGCGTGCCATCTGCTGCGTAAAGAGGGACTGCTGGTCAACGTTCACCTTATTTATACGCTGCAGCAGGCATACATGGCCATGCAGGCGGGCGCCACATACGTTTGCCCGCTTGTAGGTCGCCTGCAGGATCAGGGGCATGACGCATTGTCCCTGGTGGAGCAGTGCGTATTTGCTGTTGATCATTATGGGTATAACACCAAAGTGATGTTCTCCTCTGTGCGCAACGCCGAGCACGTCAGAAATGCACTCAACATCGGTGTTCACACGATCACGGTACCATGGAAGATCATGAAGCAGCTTACCGAGAACAATTTCACCACGTTGGGCACCGAGCAGTTTATAGAGCATACCCGGTTGATGACCGTCAAGGTCAAGGATGCCATCAACAACATCAACCCGACCGTCACCGTCGATACGCCGTTGATGGATGCTATCGTGAAAATGACCGAGTATGGCTTCGGCGCCGTCACAGTAGTTAACAAGGACGGCAGCCTTGTGGGCGTATTCACAGATGGTGACCTGCGAAGAAAAATTCAGGCTGAGGGAAGAGACGTTCTGAAAAAGAAGATGAGCGATTTTACCTACGGAACACCTATAGCCGTCGACGTCAATTCACTCCTGAACGACGCCTCCGCCTTGTTCAAGAAGACGAGCGTCGACACCATCCTTGTTACGGACAATGGCATGCCTGTTGGTATGCTTGATATCCAGGATCTGAAGACTGATACCAGTCGCTGATGGCGGACGTCACCCGGATTTTCTCCGAACTGGGCGGGGTCTTGTGCGTCCCCGCAGAACAATTCAACGAAAAGGTTTCTTCGATCCGGGCATTCATATTCGATTGGGACGGCGTCTTTAACGATGGGGCAAAGGACCAGAACGGCAGCAGCTCTTTCGGAGAAGTCGATGCCATGGGAACGAATCTCCTCCGGTACTCGTGGTGGACGCGGCATAATGTCATGCCTATCGTAACGCTTATGTCAGGCGCAAGGAACAGCATTTCGTTCCAGTTCGGCCGGCGTGAACACGTGCACGGTGTATACTTCAATGTAAAGAACAAGATGCTCGCTTTCGAGCACCTCCTTGCAAGCTATGGGTTGGCGCCGGAATCGGTCGCCTTTTTCTTTGACGATGTTTTGGACCTCGCCCTGGCAGAAAAATGCGGGCTGCGGGTAATGATCAACCGGAAAGCGAGCCCCCTGTTCACACAATTCGTCGTCGGGCGAGGATTGGCAGATTACGTTACCGCATATGCCGGTGGTCACTCGGGATTGCGGGAGGCTTGCGAGTTACTGATAGGCACGAACGGGAACTACAACGAAGTGGTTCAGTCGCGCGCGTGGTTTACCGATGAGTACGCAACATACCTGAAGCAAAGGGAGCAGATTCCCGTCTCGTTCTTTACATGGGACGGCGAATCGATCGTGCCGACCAATCCATCCGAATAAACTCACGAAACAGAGGGTATTGCATCGTCTAGAGCGCAAAATGTTGTGCCGCTGACGGTTTTGCGGTATTAAAGGAATTGGGTAAATTGGTATTTGAAGGCGTATTAATCGATTTATCATGAAGCCATCCAACGACCAACCGCTGAAGAGCCTGGATGAATGGGAGGATGACCTCCTCCGCCGCTATCCCGATCCTGAGTCCATTGCGATCGGAAAATCGGAAGAAGAATTCCGGAACTACGATAATCCCGCGCGCGATACCGTGCGTGAATTCTATCGCCTTAACCACACCTATCAGACCTACGATTTCGTGCTCCAAAAGGAGGCACAGTACCTGACCTTCGACAAGAAAGAAATGCCCATTTGGGAGGCATTCGATTTCCTCAATCAATTGGTGGATGACTCTGATCCCGACACTGACCTGGATCAGTTCCAGCATCTGCTGCAGACATCAGAAGCCATCCGTGCCGATGGCCATCCCGACTGGATGGTGCTAACAGGTCTTCTTCACGATATGGGAAAGGTGTTGTGTCTTTTCGGTGAACCCCAGTGGGCCGTTGTCGGCGATACGTTTCCTGTGGGGTGTGCACATTCTGACAGGATTGTATATCCAGAGTTTTTTACAAACAACCCGGACAGCACAAACGACCGATACAACACGAAGTATGGCGTATATGAACCCAACTGCGGGCTGCGGAATGTACATATGTCGTGGGGGCACGACGAATACGTCTACAACATGGTGAAGGACTACCTTCCCGAGCCCGGCCTTTACATGCTGAGGTATCACTCCTTCTATGCTCAGCATCGCGAACAAGCATACGATCACCTGCTCGATGACCATGACCGTGAAATGTTCAAGTGGGTAAAGCTGTTCAATCCGTACGATCTGTATTCAAAAAATCCGAATCCGCCCGAATGGCAAAAGATTCGTCCGTATTATGAAGACCTGGTTGCGAAATACCTTCCTCCTACCCTGAAATTCTAGTACGGGCAGCCACTGAAGTTTCGCGTCGTAAGACAGGATGAATAAACTCCAGACCGCAGACTACGTCGTTTTTTTCATCTACTTCGTGGTGGTCGCGGCTTACGGGTATTATGTCTATCACAAGAAAAAAGCGGCGTCTCCTGATTCCAAAGATTTCTTCCTGGCAGAAGGGTCACTGACGTGGTGGGCCATCGGCGCTTCCCTTATTGCTTCCAATATCTCTGCGGAGCATTTTATTGGAATGTCCGGATCAGGCTTTGCGCTGGGCCTTGCCATATCCACTTATGAATGGATGGCCTCGGCAACGCTGGTGATTGTCGCCGTGTTCTTCATACCACTGTACCTGAAGAACAAGATCTACACCATGCCGCAGTTTCTCTCGCGGCGATACGACGACCGTGTGAGTACGGTGATGGCCGTTTTCTGGCTGCTGGTGTATGTGCTTGTCAACCTCACATCGATCCTGTACTTGGGCGCCATAGCGATAACTTCCATCTCGCCCTTGCCCTTTGGGTGGTGCATCGCAGGGCTCATTGTGTTTTCGGTGATTGTTACGCTTGGCGGCATGAAGGTGATTGGGTATACCGACGTCATTCAGGTGCTTGTCTTGATTGTGGGCGGACTGATTACCACCTACCTGGCGCTCACCCTATTGTCGCGCGAATTCGGATATGGCGAGAACCTCCTGCGCGGACTTTCCCTGTTACGTCAGGAGGCAGACAGCCATTTCCACATGATCTTCGAGGAGGGTCATCCCTATTACATGGACCTTCCCGGGCTTTCTGTGCTCATAGGCGGAATGTGGATTAACAATCTCAATTACTGGGGATGCAATCAGTACATCACGCAGCGTGCATTGGGTGCAGACCTGAAGACGGCGCGCAGCGGAATCCTGTTCGCCGCGTTCCTTAAGCTTCTGATACCTGTCATCGCCGTGCTTCCCGGGATTGCGATGTACGTGTTGCATCAACAGGGACTGTTTCAAGCCCAAATGGTGGATGAAAGCGGCGTCCTCAAACCTGATCATGCCTACCCCACCCTCATGAATCTACTTCCGCCGGGTCTAAAGGGCGTGGCCTTTGCAGCGTTGACAGCCGCTATTGTTGCATCGCTGGCAGGCAAAGCCAACAGCATCTCTACCATTTTTTCCCTCGACATCTACAAGAAGTTTTTCAACAAGGAAGCCAGCGAACGAAAGATCGTCAACACAGGCAAGTGGGCTGTAATCGCGTCGATGGTAATTGCCGGCCTTGTCGCGCCATTCCTCAGGTCGCTCGATCAGGCTTATCAGTTCATCCAGGAGTATGTCGGGTTCATTTCGCCCGGAGTGCTGGCCATTTTTCTGCTGGGATTCTTCTGGCGAAGAACCACGGCCAGGGCAGCGCTCGCAGGTACGTTGCTTACCATACCGATTTCCACCTTGCTCAAATTTCTCCCGCTGTGGACCGGTGGGGACTTCCCGGATTTCCCGTTTCTCGACCGGATGTCGATAACATTCGGTGTAATTATTGCCGTCATGATCTTCATGAGCCTGACGGAACGCCGACAACCTGACGGTACGA
>DASVCT010000307.1:0-6973 GCA_036381475.1 Cyclobacteriaceae bacterium | reverse complement strand
GCAGTGTATTGAATGATGCCCAGGTTACTCGTGGCATCGCGAAGACCGCGTTCACTGCGGTACTGTGAGGCGTTGCGCGCTTTTTCATTGAGATCGAGTTGTCTGAAAATTTCGAACTCCTGTGCCCAGCCGGCGCTGTCCAGGTCTTGCAGAACGACCTTCTCCGACACACCGTTGATTACTGCCTTTTTTTCAAGGGAAGGCTGTAGTTCAGCAAGGCGTTTCACCTGCATGCTGATGAGGCTGTCGAGATTGTAAAATGCCTGTAGTTGTTGCCGTGGCCTGCGCTCGCACGCCGTCGAAAGCAGGGCAATTACTAAGATCCATAATGCGCTGTCACGCGATAAGTACATTCCCGGTCATTTGTGGTGGTATCGGTATGCCCATCAACGTCAGGATGGTCGGCGCCAGGTCGCCCAGCTTCCCGTCTTTGATCGTACCGCGGAAATCACTATCCACCAGAATGCAGGGGACGAGATTGGTCGTGTGCGCCGTATTTGGTGTGCCGTCGGGATTGATCATCATATCTGCATTTCCGTGATCGGCAATAATGATCGTTGCGTAGCCGTGGGCAAGCGCGGCTTCCGTTACGCGCCCTGCGCATTGGTCCACTGTCTCACATGCTTTCACCGCTGCCTCAAATACTCCAGTGTGACCCACCATGTCCGGATTGGCAAAGTTCAGGCATATGAAGTCGGCAGATTGCCTTTCCAATTCCGGGATGATGCTGTCGCGAATGTCCCGGGCACTCATCTCAGGCTGAAGGTCGTAGGTGGCTACCTTTGGAGAGGGACACAGTATCCGCTTCTCGCCCTTAAACGGCGTTTCCCTCCCTCCCGAAAAAAAGAAGGTCACGTGTGGATACTTTTCGGTTTCAGCGATACGTATCTGCTGTTTGCCTTCGTGTTCGAGCACCTCACCTAGTGTATTGTCGAGGTTGTCCTTTTCAAACACCGGTTTTACCCCCTCGAAAGAATCGTCATACACCGTCATGGTGATGTAGCGGAGGTTGAGCTTTTTCATCCCGTGATCGGGAAAGTCCTTTTGTGTCAGCACCTCCGTGATCTGTCTGCCCCGGTCGGTGCGAAAGTTAAAACAGAACACTACATCGCCGTCGCGAATCGTTGCCAATGGCTGTCCAGAATCGTTTGTGACGACGATGGGCTTTATGAATTCATCAGTGACCCCCTTGGCGTACGAGTCCATTACCGCTTCACGGACGTTGCGTGTTGGGTCACCCTTACCGTGAACGAGCAGGTCATAGGCCAGTCGCACCCGTTCCCAGCGGTGATCCCGATCCATGGCGTAATACCGTCCCACGACACTCGCCAGCTGGCCCGTGGTGCGCCCCATGGCATCCTGAAGTTCATCAAGGAAGCCCACGCCGCTTTTTGGGTCTGTATCTCTTCCGTCCGTGAACGCGTGGAAAAACACATTCTTAAGCCCTTTCCGGTGCGCTGCCGCCAGGACGGCGATCGCATGGCGAATATGGGAATGGACCCCTCCGTCAGAAAGGAGCCCGATGAGGTGGAATGCCCGTCCTGACTCCTGTGCGTATTCAAAGGCGGCCGTCAGTACGGGGTTCGTGTCAAACTCCTGTTCTTCTATGGCCTTGTTGATGCGTACGAGATCCTGGTACACGACCCTTCCCGCGCCGATATTCATATGGCCTACTTCGGAATTTCCCATCTGCCCCTCAGGAAGGCCCACAGCCATCCCTGAAGCCTGGAGTTTGCTGTGGGGATAACGGGGGTACAAGGAGTCGATAAAGGGTGTATTGGCTTTATCGATCGCGGAAACCTCTTTATTGGTAGCGATCCCCCATCCATCGAGGATCATCAATAGTACTTTCCTGTTCATCAGAGCCACCAGAAAACGTTATTTGAGGCCGCAAATATAGCCATGACCGAAGGAAATAAGTCGCTGATTTTGAAGGATTCACCAAAAGAAGCGCCGTTGTACCGATTGCGCGGGATGGAGCAGTAGATTTTTCACTATATTTCCAACAATGGCATAGTTTTCGCCCATTTTTTCGATTAACCCAGTAAGGTTGTCATCATGAGCATAAACAGGTCACTTTTTGCGTTGATCCTTTTTTTTTCAACGTTTTCAGGGGTTTTCGGGCAAAGTCAGAACGACATCATCGAGCAGGTGAGGGAAACCATCGGTGCGGGCAGCGCGAAGGAATTGGCGAAGTTCCTGAACCAGAACGTCGACGTAATGATCGACGAGCAACTGCAGTCGTACAGCAAGGCCCAGGCCGAATTCGTCCTCCGCGATTTCTTCAAAAATCACCCGGCGAGCGAATTCACCATCATACACCAGGGGTCCTCGAAGGGCGGACAGCCTTTTGCCATCGGCTTGTATAAGAGCGGTGACGAAACCTACCGCGTGTTTATGAAAATCAAGGCCACTGACAAGCAGCAGCTCGTGCACGAAATCCGTTTCTCGAAGGAATAAGTTTTCTCCTCCCCTCCAAAGTATACCCGTCCGGTCTATTTTTGCACGATGATGCCGGACTACATTACCGATGAATACCTGGATCGGTTCATTGAGCAGGCTTTACGTGAGGACGTCGGCGATGGTGACCACTCCACGCTCAGTTGCGTGGGAGCGGATCAGTCGGCGGCCGCTGAACTCCTGGTAAAGGAAACAGGCATACTGGCAGGGGTGGCCTTGGCACGGCGGATTTTCGCGCACCTTGATCCGGACCTTTCCCTGGATGTTTTTCATGACGACGGCACGGCGGTTACGCGCGGCGACATTGCCTTCGTCATACACGGGCGGGCCCGATCCATTCTCACGGCGGAGCGCCTCGTGCTCAACTGTATGCAGCGCATGAGTGGCATTGCAACCGCCACGCGGCGGCTGGTGCAGGAAATTGCCGGCACCGGCGCAGCGGTAATCGACACCCGAAAAACGACGCCCAACTTTCGGCTTCCTGAAAAATGGGCCGTCTCGATCGGTGGCGGGCACAACCATCGCCTGGGGCTGTTCGACATGATCATGCTGAAGGACAATCATGTACAGCTTGCGGGGGGCATTCGTGAGGCGATCCTTCGCGCAAAAGATTATATTCGCGCCACCGGTAAGAAATTGAGAATTGAGATCGAGGTCGGTAGCGTCGAGCAGGCAGCGGAAGCTATCGAAACGGGAGGCGTTGACGTAATCATGCTCGACAATATGTCCCCGGACGATATGCGAAAGGCCGTGAAATACATTTCACGGCGGTGTGTGACGGAAGCCAGCGGAGGCATTACGATTGAAACCATTCGTGCCGTTGCCGAGACGGGCGTTGACTTCATTTCAGTCGGCGCGCTTACCCATAGCGTCCGCAGTCTTGATCTGAGTCTCAAGATCCGCGGCGTCAATAAATAACAACCTGAAGTGATTGTATGATCGTACGAACAAAGAACTATAAACTCGATCCCAAGACATACACCCGGATCGCATTCCGAAACATCATGAAACGGCAGGGGTGGATTGCGGCGCTCTGCGCACTCGCCATTTGTGTGCCCGCCATCTGGCTCCCGAGTATATGGTGGTTCATTGGAGCGATCATCGGTTTGCTGCTCTACATGCTATTCTGGTGGATCCAGTTCTACGGCGTCACACAGCTCGAACAGGGAAAAATGCTGTTTCAAAAATATTCATACGACATCAGCAGCCAGCAGATCCTGATGAAAGTTAGTCCTCGCGAAGGCATGCCCCTGAAGTGGGATCAGATCAAGCACGCCCATATCGATAAGGATGCGTTCGTTCTTTTCGTCAACAAGGCACAAATCATCCATCTGCCTTTTCGTATATTCAACACAGAGAATGAGCGCAAATTCGTAGCCAGCATTCTCAGGAACAAGGGATTTACCAAGTAGTGAAGTTTGTCGGCATGGAGAGACGACCTTCCGCGGCAACCGTGCGGGAAAGGATTATGCGCTACTGCGCATACCAGGAGCGTTGTCACGCCGAAGTGCGCCGCAAGCTTTCCGATCTGGGCGTTCCTCGCGACGAAGCAGACGAACTCATCGTCTTCCTGATTACAGAGGGATTCCTCAACGAAGAACGGTTTGCCCGATCCTTCGCAAGGGGAAGATTCAGGCTGAAGCGATGGGGAAGAATGAAAATCGTTCGTGAACTGGAATCGCGCGGACTCAGCAGTGCGTGTATTCGCAGCGGTCTTGAAGAAATCGGGGAGGAGGAATACCATTCATCGCTGGAAGAGGTCCTGACCCGCAAGATGGGGGAGATCAAGGAAGAAAATCCATTTGTCATGCGTGATAAGATTGCCGGCCATGCCATACGCAAAGGGTTCGAGCCGGAAATGGTATGGGAAATGCTGAAGGAACTCGTCCCCGACCGGCCGGCAAAATCACGTCGCGGTGCCGGATAAGAACCTCCGACCCGCGGCGGCTGACCGGACCCGGGCGATCGCCTGCCGATAACGGCGAGGGCCAAACCTGGGGTGCCACTAGCTTTATTGAAATTTGGTCTATATTTGAATTTCTATCGCCGCCAATGCATCTAAAACAGGCTTGCGCCCATATCCTGGAACAACTCGCCGACGTTTGCCGGCAGGTTGAACACCAACACTTCTCCCGCCCTGTCGAAATCCTTGGCATGGCGACGGTCGGACAACACATACGACATACCCTCGAGTTCTTTATTTGCCTTGAGACCGGGGTCGGGCGCGGAGTGGTGAATTACGACAAGCGTCAGCACGACAAGGTCATCGAAACCGACAAGGAGCTCGCGGCGTCCACGATAGAAACGATAAAGCGGTTTGTATCGGGGACAACGGGCGACACGCCGTTGGCCCTGGAGGTTGGGTATGATCTCGCGAAAGAGGAATACATTACTGTGCAAACCAACTTATCGCGCGAGCTGGTGTACAACATCGAACATGCGGTACACCATATGGCGCTCATCAAGATTGGCGTTATGGAAATCGCCCCTTATGTCCAGCTTCCCTCCGATTTCGGAATTGCAGCATCAACCATCCGTTACCAGGAAATGGTCGGCGCCGCTCATTGAGCAACGCTCCCCGGTAAAGGCGGCATTCCTTAAGCGCCTGACCCGGAGCAACGTCTTCGTGCGGCTCAGGAGCTGGGAGTACTGGCCGTTCGGAATTATTCAGCTGCCCTTCTTTCTCTACTGGCTATGGTTGTCGTTGAAGGCGCGATCCGTGATGTTTTTTTCCGCGTCGAATCCTCGCATCCCAACAGGAGGGATGTTTGGCGAATCAAAATTTGACATCCTCCGCAATATTCCGCCATCGGTTGTCGCAAAGTCCGTACTCATGCCGGCTTCATCAACTCGTGAGCAGGTGCTTGCCCGAGTCCGGGATCTTGAACTCACCTTGCCGGTCATCTTCAAACCTGATATCGGCGAGCGTGGTTGGA
The DNA here is from genome assembly GCA_036381475.1 of Cyclobacteriaceae bacterium. Classification (GTDB taxonomy): domain Bacteria; phylum Bacteroidota; class Bacteroidia; order Cytophagales; family Cyclobacteriaceae; genus ZC4RG29. The sequence continues at coordinate 1,577 of DASVCT010000307.1, read as the reverse complement.
TGGTGAAGCGTATCAACACGGAAAAAGACATTGACGACTACCTCGCCAACATACGCACCAACTTCATCATCCAGGAGCTCATCGACCTTCCACTTGAATTCGGTGTGTTCTATTGTCGCTACCCTAATGAAGCGTCGGGAACGGTTACGTCTATCGTTATGAAAGAGATGCTTACAATTTATGGTGACGGCCATTCAACCTTCGAGGAACTCATCATGGCCAACGAACGGGCGCGGCTCCAATGGCACGTGTTGAAAGAAAAGTATCGGCACCGGTTGAAGACCGTCCTCAGGCAGGGAGAAATGGTAGAACTTGTGTCCATCGGGAATCACTGTCTCGGAACCAAGTTCCTCGACGGCAATCATTTAATAACGGATGAGTTATGCAGTTCTTTCGATCGCATCAGCAGCCAGATACCCGACTTCTATTTTGGACGATACGATCTGCGTGCGGCATCGCTGCGCGATCTGGCCCGGGGTCGGGTCAAGATTCTCGAACTTAACGGCTGCGGCGCCGAGCCCGCGCACATCTATGACCCCGGGCATACGCTGGCGGAGGCGATGAAGGCCATGTACAGGCACTGGAACGACCTGTATCGTGTCAGCATCGAAAACCATCGCAGGGGCGTTCCCTTCATGAGCTTCAGGGAGGGGTTGCGAATGTATCGCAAGTTCAGAGCTACCGTCGCCGCGTGACCACCGCCTTCGCCATAGCCTTTGCGTTCAGTTTCATCGGGTCGGTTCCTCCTGGAACCATCAACCTCACCGTGTTACAACTGGGTTTGGAAAAGAAGTTCGCCATCGCCTTGCGCTTTGGCGTCGCCGCGGCGCTCGTAGAATATCCCTATGGATGGATTGCCGTGAAGTTCGCTGCCCTCATCCTCTCGACGCCTGCTATCGTCACGAATTTCCAGTTGATTACCGGCATCGTCATGGTTGCGCTCGGTGTCTTCAACCTTTGGTCGGCATCAAAGCCCAGCACCTTTTCCGTCCGTTTTAATAACAGCGGGTTCCGGCGCGGCCTGCTCCTGGGCATCCTCAACCCGATGGCCATTCCCTATTGGATTGCCATGACCACATATTGCAAGAGTCAGGGATGGGTCGACCTCGACACTAATTTTGAACTCCAGGGATACCTCATCGGCGTCGTCCTTGGCGGCCTCACCCTCCTCATCATCCTCGTATACCTTGCCAGCAAGATCGCTCCGCTCTTCCGGCATCAGGGAATTTTGAAGCGCGTGCCGGGAGTTGTGCTGCTGGGATTGGGGATTTATGCGTTCGCCAAATTGATTGCAAACCTATAGTTAATAGGCAGCGGGCAGTAGGCAGTAGGCAAGGGCAGTGGGCAGTGCCCGCTAAGGAACGAGCGCGGAACCCTCTGACGTGACAACAAGCCTCATCCGACTGCCATGTCGCCACGCTGCGTTGGGGTGCTCATGGCCAATAGGCAGACCGAAGGCGACGGGGTAGTCTGCGTCCCTGACATGGCGAAGGAGGATTTCCTGTACCGACTCTCCAAACGGTGTGTTGGAGTCTTTGATACCTGTCATGTATCCGATGGCAAGCCCTGCCAGCTTG
>DASVCT010000306.1:0-14135 GCA_036381475.1 Cyclobacteriaceae bacterium | reverse complement strand
GATCCAGGGAATGAAATCCTTGTAATACCCCAGGATTTCCAACGCAGACAGTTCGGCCCGCGCGTATTTGTCCATCTTTTCTGTGAGATCGATGACCGTCACAATGGCCAAAAGGATCAGGACCACGAACACGAAGGTGCTGAGGAAACGCTTGAGAATATATTTGTCCAGTAACTTCAACAGGACTGAAAATTAGAGCCGTTGTGAGACCTTGCCGATTACTTGCGCCTTCCAGTTGGCAAAGGTGCCTTCCAGGATATGTCGTCGGGCCGTTTTAACCAACCAAAGGTAGAAGGTAAGGTTGTGAATGCTTGCAATTTGCGCGCCCAAAATTTCCTTGCTGATCACGAGATGACGCAGATAGGCTTTGGCGTGAAGCGCACTGACGCCGCCGAGCACCGGGTCAATGGGGGAGAAGTCGTCCTTCCATTTTTCGTTTCGTATGTTGATGACCCCCTCCGTAGTGAACAGCATACCGTTGCGCGCGTTTCGTGTTGGCATTACACAGTCGAACATGTCCACACCCAGGGCAATCGACTCCAGGATGTTTTCCGGCGTTCCGACGCCCATCAGGTAACGTGGACGATCGGCCGGCAGGATGCGGCATACCAGGTCGGTCATCGCATACATTTCTTCGGTGGGTTCACCCACCGACAATCCCCCTATAGCATTGCCCGCCTGATTTTGGGAAGCGACGAATTCAGCAGACTGTTTCCGCAAGTCCGGATAGGTGCTGCCCTGGACGATGGGAAACAGTGCCTGCTCGAAACCATATAGTGATGATGTCGTGTTCATGCGTGTTATGCATCGGGTAAGCCACCGATGCGTACGCTGCATCGAGTCGCTGGCATACGCGTAACCGCACGGCCAGGGCGTACATTCGTCAAACGCCATGATGATGTCGGCGCCGATGGTGCGCTGTATGTCGATAACATTCTCCGGGGTGAAGACGTGCCTCGAGCCGTCGATATGCGACGTGAAGACGACACCTTCTTCATTGATTTTGCGCGAACTTCCGAGTGAATACACCTGGTATCCGCCGCTGTCGGTTAAGATCGGCAGGCTCCATCCCGAGAAGTCGTGGAGGCCGCCGGCGGCGCCAAGAATAGCCGTACCTGGCCGGAGGTAGAGATGATAGGTGTTTCCGAGGATAATTTCTGCGCCGATAGCCTCTCTGAGCTCGCTATGATGGACGGCCTTCACTGCGCCTGCCGTGCCGACCGGCATGAAGATCGGTGTGTGGATGACGCCGTGCGGAGTATGAAGGACCCCCGCCCGGGCGCCGGAGGGGTCCGTACCAAGAAGTTCAAATCGCATAAGCGACGCAAAGCTATCAAATGTGTTGGAGTGTTGATGTGTTGAAGTGTTGAAGTTGTCTGGCTTCCGGGTGGTGTGCCAGGAAAAAATGGGGTACGTTAGCCAGTAGGAGGGATTTTGCTTCGACAAGCTCGGGTGTGCCGAGCTTGTCGAAGGCCGTCATTATTTAACTAACGCTGGCTCTGAATTCAGATACGACTCCAGATTTTGCGGTGTGATGACCTCAAGCGGGAACAGACTCAGGGCCGGCGTTGCTTTCCGGAACAGCAGGTGATTGGCGAGATGGCTGATGCCGAGGAATGCCTGACGCTTCGGATTCTGGTTGATAAGGAAATCGATGATGCCCGCACGCATAAACCCGAGGTTTTGTTCCAAAAGGTCGTATCCGACAAGCCGGATGCCGTTCTTTCCGTGTTTTTCGAGAAGGGACGCGGCAATGTAGGTACCTGACGAGGTGCTGGCGAAAATACCTTTGAGCAATGGATCGTCCAGGATGTGGAGGACTTTCTCGCTCATTTCCTCTTCGTTGTGATTGCTCAGATCATACGACGTGATATTGTGTGCGTAGCGGCCATTGTTCTTCTCGAAGTAGTCGCGAAATCCGCGCTCTTTTTCCAGGAGGTGGATGGCGTTATGCATGTCCTCATATATATGGAGTACGGCAAACGATGCGTCGCCGTGCTGACCAATGTGCATGAGTTCAGCCCCGACATGACCGCTCTGGTAAAGATCCTGGCCGATGAAGCAAAGCGGGTGCGCTTCCGGAATGTTCGTATTGAAGAGGACATAGGGGATGGACCCCTTGGTGTAAACATCGAAAAAGGGGAGCGCTTCATGATAGAAAATGGGCGCGATGAGAAGGCCGTCGGGTCCCGATTCGTTGGCCCTTTCGGCAGCGAGACGATAGGAATTCTTGTCGAACATGTCGAAGAAGAACGGCTCTACGGTCACGCCATACTGCCGCCATTCACCTTCCGCTTGTTGTATGCCCTTGCCTACGAGTTCCCAATACGGATCCTGTTCCGGGTCGGGCACCAATACCGCGATCCGGTAATTCTTTTTCGACCCCAGTGTCCTGGCAATTAAGTTCGGCTTATAGTCGATCTGGTCCAGCACCGCCAGCACCTTCCGCAGTGCCTCCTCAGAAACGCGGCCCCTGTTGTGCAACACCCGATCCACCGTCCCGGCGGATACACCCGACATCCTCGCAATGTCCTTGATCGTGATATTCTTCCTGTTAGCCATATGTTTTAGGTTTGGTAATTGCGCCAGCGCATCCCACAAACTGGATCCGTTAACGAACACAAAATAATTGTGTGCGAACACATTGTCAAGCATTAGGGGACGGCGCACCGTTGCCGCATTCGATTGCGGTGCACTGCAATCGTTTCATTGTGATGGCCCGGTGTGGTGGCAAATCGTACCTTTGGCGCTTACGTAGCTGATTTTCAGGTTGTCATCGCTGTGTATTCTCCTGCTCGCCACCCTGGCTATCCAGATCATTTATTTTCTGGCATTTTTATGGTCATTCGCCCGGGAGGGGGATGAGCGGAAGGGTGACCCGCGGCCGGCGACAGTCCTGGTGTGCGCGCATAACGAGGAATCCAACCTGAAGGAGCTGATTCCGCGGCTCCTGGAGCAAAATCATCCGGAGCTGGAAATCGTGGTCGTGCTGGACCGGACCAGCGACGGCAGCAGATTGTTCCTGGAAACGGCTGCCGGGACCCATAAAAATCTGCGCTGCGTCGACGTGCCCGTCGTTCCCGCGGGGGTCAACGGAAAGAAGTACGGACTGCTTCAGGGAATCCGGGAGGCGAAGCACGACATCCTGCTGCTCACGGATGCGGACTGCCGCCCCGGGCGTGAGTGGGCGAGCGTGATGACTTCCGCCTTTCGCCGTGACACGACCATTGTTCTTGGCTATTCGCCGTACCTGAAAACTTCAGGATTGCTCAATACGTTTATCCGTTTTGAAACGTTGCTTACCGGTATACAATACCTCGGACTGGCACGCCTCGGTTTTCCTTATATGGGCGTAGGCCGCAATCTTGCTTACCGGAAATCATTTTTCACGAGCACCAATGGGTTTGACGAAATCATGACGGTGACTGGCGGGGATGACGATTTGTGGGTAAATCGAAATGCCCGCGCTGGCCATACACGCGTGCAGATGGGTGCCGCTTCGCTCGTGTGGTCTGTCCCCAAGACGAGCTGGAAGGATTTTCTTCAACAGAAAACGCGGCATCTGGCAGCAGGCCTTCGCTATCGTCCGGCGTCACGTGTTCTGCTCGGAATATTCCACGCGTCGTATGTGCTGAGCTGGCTGTTGTTTGCCGTAGTACTTTTTCTCATATCCTCGATTCCACTCCTTATAATAATAGGGTTTGTCGGCAGGCTGCTGCTTTTTACTGGCCTGGTGATTTTTGCATCGACGCGCGTCGGGGACAAAATCCCCCCGTGGCCTGTTATCCTCTTAGATTTTCTATACGTGTTTTACTATCTTTCAACGGCCCTCAGGGCGCTCTTTACCAGAACGGTACGATGGACGAATTGAAACGGGAATTTTCGGACAAAGCGATGGAGGATTTCCGCCTGATCGATCAGGCTGTGGCCCATGATGACGAACAGGCGTTCGCCCGGCTGCTGCAGCGCTATCGACGTCCCGTGTACCATATGATCCTCAAGATGGTTCGGAACGTCGACGACGCTGAGGACCTCACGATCGAATCTTTCGCGAAGGCCTTCCGAAGCCTTCATCGTTTTAAAAAGGATTATACATTCAGCACGTGGCTGTTCCGTATCGCGACCAACAATACGATCGATTTCATCCGAAAGAAAAAGCTCAACACCCTCAGTATCGACAACACATTCACCGATGACGACGGCCAGTCCGTCTCCCTTGATGTGGAGGATGAAAACCTCGATCCACAGGAGGAGGCCATCCGCATGCAGAAGGCGGAGCTCATGCAATTTTTTGTCGACAAGCTACCGCCCAAGTATCAAAAGCTTGTACGGCTGAGATACTTCCATGAGTTGTCATACGAAGAAATCGCCGAAGAACTCGGCGCCCCACTCGGCACCGTCAAGGCCCAACTCCACCGCGCGCGGGAATTGATGCATGAGATGGTGAAGAATAAGCGAGATCATATCTGAAAAGTGTTGAAGTGCTGACGTGCTGATGTGTTGAAGTCACTCACAGATCAAGAGTATGGTTCTATGCTCATTATTTGGCTATAATCACGATCACACTTCAATCCGTGCCCAACATCAACACATTAACACATCAACACATCAACACATATTTTTCACTCTCCCCCCATCAGCAGGAGCAATTTGCCAGGCTTGGGCCGTTGTACCGGGAATGGAATGAAAAGATCAACGTCATCTCACGCAAGGACGTAGACAACCTCTATGTGAATCACGTGCTGCATTCGCTGGGGATCGCGAAGGTGGTCACATTTCAAAAGGGAGCAGCCATCCTGGATGTCGGAACGGGCGGTGGATTCCCGGGCATCCCGCTGGCGATACTTTTTCCGGAAGTCCGCTTTCATCTTGTTGATTCCATCGGCAAGAAGATCACGGTGGTGAAGGCGGTGGCTGAGGGTGTTGGACTGACCAATGTTACCGCGGAGCAGGCCCGTGCGGAGAGTTTGAAGGGTGAATACGACTTCGTTGTAAGTCGCGCGGTAACGCAGCTGAAAGAATTGAATGGCTGGACGAGTAAGTTGATAAAAAGACAATCGGAGCACGCGCTGCCGAACGGCATCCTTTGCCTGAAGGGTGGCGATCTAGCCGCGGAGATCGCCGAGGTTCGTCGCCCGACAAAACTTTTTGCATTGTCGGACTACTTCCGCGAGCCGTATTTCGAAACCAAGTTCGTGGTGCACGTGGCACGGGAGTAGTGTGCACTCTTTAAGGGCTTTGAGTGACGGTAAGGCGTACGGCGGCGCCGCCGTACGCTGTGCGGATGGCTACACTACTTACCTTGCAGCAACCAACCAACGTAGACGATCTTCCATTGGCCGTTTTGCTTTTCCAGGATGCGCGTTTCGCGACTGACACCAGGCATGTCGAAAGATGGCGAGCCAGTGTCTTCTCCGTACTGATCGAACGTGACCCAGGCCATGTCGTCGGAGATGCGCAGGTTCACGTTTTCAATCCGCGGGACTTGTGCAATTGGTTTCGGTTCTGCTGCCATCTTACTCTTCATATGGTCTCCGATTTCACTCCAACCTTTTCGCACGGTGATACCGCCGTCTTTCCACCAGCCCATTATGCGCACATAGTCGCCGTGAGCCCATGCATTTTCAAATTCCCTGAAGTCTTTATGGTAAAAGGACATCGTTTCGCCCCGGATCACATCCAGGATCGCTTCCTTTTCCTTTTCTTCGGTGTTGCGGTCTGCAAACGACAATACCGCTCCACCCGCGATCAGGATCGCGGCTAATGTAAGTATTCTCATGTGACGTAAGGTTAGTGTGTTCCGCGAAGCTGTTCGACGAAGCGATCATGGTTCCAGAGTACGCGGACTTCGTCAATCGCCGCCTCTTCGTTGAAGCGGAAGATGAAGATGTGTTCGCTTTCGAACCGCAGGCCGCGGGATGGAATGTCCATGATGGGTTTTGCTTGTGTGCCAAAGATGGAGACCTTGCAGGTTACCGTATGATCGGATGCGTTCCAGTCGAGTGATTGCACGGTGTTGTCGAGATCCGGAAAGACATCCATAAGCAGGGTCCATACGGATTTGCCGATCTGTTGTACGGGGCCGGAGAAGTCGGCGCCAAGGGGTTCGAAGTAAACCTGGGCGTCCTTGGAGAAGAGATTCAACATGCGGTCAATGTCCATTTCCTGGTATGCGGAGAAGAATTCGATACATGCGCCCTTCTTGCTGAGGACATCAGGTTTTTCCTGTTGTGTGAGCGTGGATGGTTTCATGTCGTCGTCGTTGTTTAGAACAAATGTAGGACAGCGAGGTGGGGACGGATAGTAAAAATGCGACTACTTTTTCCTCTTACGAATATATCGAATCAGTTCGTGGTGTTTGTTGTGATATTGTTCCGGACTCAGCCTGTTAAGTTTTTTGAAATCCTTAACAAAATGATTCTGATCGTGAAAGCCGCCCTTGAAGACCAGGTCCTGCCAGTCGATCTTTTCGTCGTCATGATGGGCCACGAAGTTGCTTATGAGGGACATGCGCGCGATGCGCGCGTAGAGCTTCGGACTCAACCCTGTTTTCTCGAGGAACTTTCGCTCGAGCTGGCGCCGGCTTACGCACAGGTCGGACGCCAACTCCTCCACGGTGATATTGCCCTCTGCGGAAAGGATCCGTGCCGCGGCCAGGTCGGCGACATTGTAGCGGGCCCGGTGTCCGCCAAGCTTTGATGTGAGGTATTCCTGGATCAGTTCGATCCGCGCGTCGGTAGAGTTTGCCGCAATTATGCTATCGCACCAGGCGCCTGCCTCGTTGCCGAGCAGCGAAGGGAGCTCGATGCGCGTGTCGGCCGTGCCTTCCATAGATATTCCGAACAGTGTGGAGACTGCGGTTGGCATGAAAACAATCCCCACGAGGCCAACGGTACCGGTAAAAGCAAGGTGGTAGTTGATTGTGCACTGTCCCGCAAAGAAGCATCTGGGAACAACCGTGTCAGGGATGTTAGGGGAGGACACACGATACGGGTCGCCATGGTTGAAGACCATAGCAGTGTAACCGCTTGGGGGTGATTGCACGACCCTGGTTTCGGTCCCGAGGGTGGCCTCCAGCACATAGTAACACTTCACGAAGGAACCGAGGGCCGGTGATGGATCGATTTTGCGATACTCCATCGTTATGAAGGGTTTGAGGCCGATATCAGCGCCCCTTCCCGGATTACGGCCATAAACGAAGTTACGGATTTTTCGGCTGCGACGTCGTCGAGATAGTGAGCTACCAGGCATTGCGCACGGCAGGAATGAATCCTGCGCTTACTTTGAAGAGTTGAGTGGGGGACTACTCCTTCCCGACAACAGCGCCAGGGCGATACCCCAAACGAAGTTTGATGAGGAAGGCAAAGAGACGATTCCGTCCCGCAACCCATCATGCTGAGGATTCGCAGCGCAAAAATATCCACAAGAAGTGGGAAGGGATGATTATGTTTTGGCCTATTCGGACACACTACCAGAGTAAGGTATTGATTTACAGACTATTAGTGTTGCCTGTTAGTAAATAAATATCCTAATATTTCAAAAAATGTCACAAATTAGGAAATTTTGGAGTTCTTTGTGTGTTCCTAAAATGTCCTATTGATTCAAATATTTTGAAATATTATGAGAAAAATCGAATCACCGCCCTCCATTGAAAAATATCAGGCGCAGGCTTTGAGATTATGGTGGCAGGACTCGTTTAGGACGTTGATTAACCGGATCAACGAAGACTATCTCTATTGGGACAAGGTAAAGTACCAGAAGGTACCTGACTCTGCATCTCCGGAGTTGCTGTGGACAATGGTCAAACTCAGCCGCCACTTTCGGGAAAAATGGGTGATGTTCGGAAAGTATCGCTTCAAGTTTAACCTAACGAATACAATACAAAAGGCACTCCATGAATTCGACCTCCACATAGGGGGACACTTGGGAAGTGATAATCTGATCCCCCCCGGAGAGAAGGACAGGTATTTAATCAGTTCCATAATGGAGGAAGCCATAGCTTCGAGTCAAATCGAAGGTGCTGTAACCACACGGCGAAAAGCAAAGGAGATGCTTAGAAAAAACGCCAAACCCAGGAACAAGTCCGAGCAGATGATCATGAACAATTACATGACAATAAAGCACATTGTCGAAATTAAGGATCAACCGTTGACGGTGGACAGGCTTCTGGAAGTTCATCGGCTAATCACCCATCTAACACTGGACAACGAAAAGGATGAAGGGCGTTTTAGAACGGATAACGAAATAAATGTCGTTGATGCGATCGACGGGGAGATCGTCCATATGCCTCCTGACCATTCGGAGGTATCCGGGTTGATGAATGAACTTATGGATTTCTTCAACGACAAGGGTCAAGAAGAATTCATGCATCCTATAGTCAAAGGATGCATCATACACTTCATGATAGGATTCATTCACCCTTTTGTAGATGGTAACGGGCGTTGTGCAAGGGCCTTATTTTACTGGTACATGTTGCGCCGCGGATATTGGTTGACGGAATACTTGTCTATATCAAGACTTATTGTGAAGAGCAAGACGCAGTACGCCATGGCATTTATCTATAGTGAGGTCGACGGGAACGACCTTACTTATTTCATTCATTACAAACTGAAAACCATGACGCTTGCTTACCAGAGTTTGCGTGAGTACATCCAGAGAAAGATCAATGAAAAAAAGAGTTTTATTCATTTTCAGAAGATAAAGGGAATTAATGAAAGACAGGCGACGATCATCAAATGGATTTTCGACGACCCCGATATCCTGCTTACCGTTAAGGAGGTAGAAACCAGGTTAGGTGTTTCTAATCAAACCAGCAGAAATGACCTTTTGGAGTTGGTGGACAGGGGCTTCCTGCAAATTCTTGAAGTAAACAAAAAGACCAGGGCTTTTTGCAAGGGGTCTTCATTCGATGCTATAGTGAAAAAGGAACTTGGTCGCAATGCGTAATCTTCGACGGCGTCGTTGTCCGCCCGGTATATTCAAATAGTATACTTCGATCACCTTCTGATTAAATAATCCCTACCTGATTTTACGCATGGAGGGTACGTCGCGTGCGTCGTAACTGATCCCGGGGATAATTTTCCTCGATCGCGCTTGCACACATTACCTGTCATAAAAAAAAACTCCCTTCTTTCGGGGAGAAAGTAATCTTTTTGTGCTATGAAGACTGGCTTTAGTTTCAGGATATTGCTAGCTTCAGGATGCAGCCAGCCTATTTCCTAAACCGCATTCGTTCTGCGCTCTGGTCGGCTTTGTTGATCAAGGCCGTAAGACCCGATTGTATTTGTTTGTGAATGCCAATAAGACCCTTCGAATCCAGAACTTACTGCCAGTCAACTTCATCCTTTTTGTGAGTATGCGACTGCTGGGATAAGGAAGGTGCTTATTCTGTTCGTCAGAATTCGCGTCGCCTTGAAATGATTAAGGAGATTAAGATCAACTCGGCAACCCAGGAAGTCAACCAACAGGTCTGTACTTCCCGGATCGCTTGCAATGATCTTGTGTCCATTCTTCTGAGCCTTGATAAATGCCATGGCAACTACTGCGTCATCATCGACATCGTCGAAAGCAACGCTTACGCCAACTACAAGCATCAACTAAAGCAAGTGCAGCGGTTGCTGAAACAGCTGACAAAAAGAGAATCTGAGATCCTGCAGTTGGCGATGCGTGGGAAGCACAATAAAGAAATTGCCAACGAACTCCACATCAGCCTCGAAACGGTAAAATCCCACCGTAAAAAAATAGTTTCAAAGATAGGAGTGCAAAGGGTTAACGATCTCCTGAACATCTTGTTCGACATCAATCAGCAACAGGGTTCCGCTGCCAATTCCGATACGCTCCACCATGCATTACCGGATGAGTAAAATTTTTTTCACAGAGAGGTAAAAGTGAATACCGGTATTCATTGATACAACCGGTCAACTATTCCAATGGATCGTGCTGAGTAATGAAAAATCACCCCCAGGGGGGATGATAAGGAAATATCACTGCACTATTTTTCTTGCGCCAAATTTCAATGCCCTCTCGCTCATGATTCATCATGCACTGTCGTTGATTCGCAATGAACTCGTTAACTATCTGTCAGTTAACGGGTACACTCTGACGACCGCCAAGGATATTATCCTCATTGAGAACATCGGTTTGTTTGAGTCTTCATCGACCGGCGTAAACTTTGACGACAAAATCATTCTCACCCTGGTCAACATCGAGGAAGAGAGCGCCCTCAAGAATGCGCCTTTTATCAGGAAAGATGCGATTGCTCCCGCACGGTATGAAAATCCACCGGTCTTCCTGAACCTGTACCTGCTGGTTACGGCCTGCAACAAAAGTACGGACGACAAGAGCTACCTGGATGCACTGGAGCGGCTTTCACTCGTAATCCGTTTTTTCCAGGGCAAGAATGCCTTTACGTTAGGAACCTCGTCGGGACCTTTAGATCCTGCGACGACAACGGAGGCTGCGCTGAGGCTCAGGATTACCGCGGAACTCTACACAATGACTTTTGAACAAATCAATCATTTGTGGGGAACCCTGGGTGGGAAGCAAATGCCCTTTGTCATGTACAAACTCCGGCTGGTGGAAATCAGCGAAGCGCGCGTAATCCGGGAAGTCCCGCTGATCGAAGAAATCGAGACAAACCTTTCAAAGACCAGGTAAGATGTCGATTTGCTACAAAACGTTGTTCGAAGCGAATGTTTTTCATGAATACTATCTCACGAATCCGGATGGCACGAACATCTTTGACCTGAACGATCGGAATGACCGTATTGCTTTCCTCCGGCAACGGTTTGCCGAAGGTAAGCCCAGCATCAACGAAGAACTCGACTATGTGGTTCCGACCACGGCTCAACGAATGTTCAGGGATCATCGCCTGCGGTTACTCCGGACCTTCGGCGGGTTTAAGGTCGCTATTGAAGTTACATCCGAAATGCTTGGTGATGGGACAACGACATACCGGCCAAAGGTCGCACTGGAGGACGGTCAAGCAATACCGATATTATTGATCAAAAAAAGCAGGCGTATCGATGCATTGACCAACGGGAGAATGCGTAGGGAGACGAACGCTGCGTATTATTTTTCCGGCGATGCGTATGCCGGCGCAAAGGCTTTTCCCTTTCTTTCCAATCCCATTCCTCCCCTGGACCCGACCTACATCTACGAACAAGGGGAGCTGGCCGATCATGGGGCCAACACGATTAAAGCATTTTACCGCGATTCCACTAATGCGATCCGCTGGCTTCCCCTGAAAAACGCGGCTTATGCCAGTGAGACCGACCGGCTTCTTGTTCCCCTCGCGTTTTACTACTCCTTTGATCCTGTCGCGAACGTAACCCAGGCCGACTTGGTTCTCAGAAATTCAGCGGGAGATGTGGTGAGGGAGTATTCCTTCAACCAGGCCGAGCCGATCCAAAAGGCGTTTATTTCCGTGCGCCCGGAGGATGTTTTGTCTGTGCCTGACGCTGCTCCAGGACCACAATTGCTGCATACCCTTGAAGTGACCGGCAGCAATGGATACAGCAGGACCGTGCGGTTGGTGTTTTACAGTGGACCAGAGCGAATCGACAACATACTGGGTTTGGTTCACATCAAGGTGCGGAACACCAATGCGGGTTACGACCTTTTGGATAGTGGATTGCTCCTTACCAGGAGAAGACCTGACGGCGTCTTCGATCCCGTTCATCGCATTTTTGAGGTCAGATTGCGCAGCCGGTTCGCTTTCTGGCGGTACATCAACGATAAGAAGAAGGACTTCCAGAACAATCTTCATCAGTTTCAACTGGAACTGGAACATGGAAAGCTCGTATCGAAGGAACCCCGGGCTTTGACCCATACACCGTTGTACTTCAAAAAATCGGACAACTCGCCCTATTATTTGCCGAATCCCGCAGGTGAGATACTCCGGTCTGAAGGAAACAGGCTGTTCGCCGACATCTACGTAAGCGAATCCAAAGGCTTGTTCCCGTCGGGGCCATGACCGATGCTTTCGGACAATTCACTCATCAAAAACTTTAAAACACCCATCTTATGCCAGAATACTTGACCCCGGGAGTTTACATCGAAGAGATTCCCAAGTTGCCACCTTCCATCGCTTCTGTTGAAACAGCCATTCCGGCCTTCATTGGGTACACGGAAAAAGCACAGCTGAAAGAAGCCGATGATTTGAGATTGAAGCCCAAGCGCATCACGTCGATGCTGGAGTATGAACAATATTTTGGTTTGGCTTTACCTGAGACCTCGATAACGGTAACGATCGACACGTCGCAACCGAACAAAATCGATGTGCAGGGAAAAGTTGCAACTCCCTCTTCCTACCTTATGTACTACTCCCTCCAAATGTTTTTTATCAACGGAGGCGGTCCGTGCTACATCGTATCCGTGGGCGACTATTCGGGAGGGGGAGTGATCGATCGGGATGCCCTCAAGTCAGGCCTCGATGAGGTCGCCAAAATCAACGAGGTTACCCTTATACTGTTTCCCGACGGACTCAAGATGTCAAGTGCTGGAAATTATTACGCCTTGCACAAGGAAGCGCTTGACCAGTGTGCCGAGTTGAAGGACCGCTTTGTGGTCATGGACGTTTGGATAGATCCCGATACTACGGTTGATAATATCGAGGTGCTTCGGAACGCCGATTTTGGGACAACGGATACAGCAAAGTATGGGGCGGTGTATTACCCGCGAATTTATTGCAGGCTTAGGTACCGGGTTGCCGATGACAGTGCCGTTCAAATTGTTGGCGTCGGAGACGGCTCGCTTAACGGGACCCTGGCCGAACTCCAGTCAAAGAACAATTCCTATTATTTCATGGCAAAAGGGGCAATTAATGATATCGAAATGCTCCTGCCGGCCTCTTCTGCCGTCGTGGGAAAATATGCCGAGGTGGACAACACCCGGGGGGTTTGGAAGGCGCCTGCTAACATAGGAATCGATTATGCGATTCGTCCGTATAGGCTCGTCACACATAAAGACCAGGCTAGCCTCAATGTGGACACCTCCAGCGGCAAGTCGATCAACGTGATCCGTTCATTTCCAGGTCGGGGTCCGGCCATTATCTGGGGAGCAAGAACGCTTGCGGGCAATGACAACGAATGGCGCTACATCTCCGTGCGCAGGTACTTCAACATGGTAGAAGAGTCGACCAAAAATGCGACGGAGCAGTTTGTATTCGAGCCCAACGACCGCAATACCTGGATCCGCGTAAAGTCGATGATCGAAAACTACCTGACACAACAATGGAAGGCAGGTGCGCTTATGGGGACGACGACGCGTGAAGCCTTTTTCGTGAAGGTAGGATTGGGAGAAACAATGACCGAGTTGGATATCCTCGAGGGCAGGATGATCGTCGAGATCGGGCTGGCCGTCGTCCGTCCGGCCGAGTTTATCATCCTGCGTTTCATGCACAAGATGCTGCAGGAATCCTGAAAAATGATCTCATCACTTTAACGACAGACAAGTTATGGCCACGAATGTGAAACAAACTGACAAGCACGAGGACAAGGACCAGGGTTGCAAGGACTGCGAAGAAAAAGACAATGCGACCCAGAAAAGTATCAATGTGTTACGAA
The DNA here is from genome assembly GCA_036381475.1 of Cyclobacteriaceae bacterium. Lineage (GTDB taxonomy): Bacteria > Bacteroidota > Bacteroidia > Cytophagales > Cyclobacteriaceae > ZC4RG29. Next base: position 570 of record DASVCT010000306.1, on the reverse strand, counting down.
GGGATTATTGCAACAAGTTGTATGAATCGGCCGGAGAGGTGCGAAAGGCGGAAAAAAGTTATGATGGCCAATTCAAACTCTTTGGGCGCAAAAAATGCATGTTTCTGTGGACCGAGGAAAACTACCGGCGGTACCGGAACACGGAACTTTGCATAGGAACAGAGCTGATCCAGTCCAACGACCTCATCAAGGAAAGCGTCGGAAATTACATCAAATGGGGCAACGATCTCTCCACGTCCCTCAAGAACATTTTCAAATCGGTAAAGGAGGTTAAAGCGAAGATGAAAGACCTCCGCGACGCGGCCTGCAAGCTGGAGGATTGCATGAACGACAATTGCAACTGCACCCAGATGATCATTCTTACCGGCAAGGCGCCGGAAGGATGCAAAGATGATACGAGGCAGGAGGGCCCCAGGGAGCCCAGAAGTGAGTGTAAGGAAGCCGGCCAATACCTGAAAGATATCGTCTGCATGGCCAAAGCGCTGGTTTTTGATATCAACTCCATTTTCAAGGCTTCTTCCGAGATCATCGGCATACAGGTGTTCTCCAACATCGGCACGCTCGAACCCC
>DASVCT010000305.1:0-11201 GCA_036381475.1 Cyclobacteriaceae bacterium | reverse complement strand
GACCGGTGGAACGCGATACGATGAACGCAGTGACCGACTTCTGCATTGGGATTGGGAAGGTATTGCGAATGCAGTCCACCGTTAATGGGCTTCCAGGTTTCACCGCCGTCGTCGGTGCGGAAGGCGCCGGCTGCGGAGATGGCGATGAAAATACGTTTGGGATTGGTGGGATCCAGCAGGATGGTATGGAGGCACATGCCGCCTGCGCCGGGTTGCCATTTAGGTCCCGATACGTGGCCGCGCAGGCCGGGGAGTTCCTGCCATGTCTGTCCGCCGTTGTTCGACTTGAACAGCGCCGCGTCTTCCACGCCAGCATACACCGTATCCGGATCGGTGAGGGAGGGTTCCAGGTGCCATACCCGTTTGAAGTCCCATGAGTGCTGGGTTCCGTCGTACCATTGATGCGTTGTCAACGGTTTCCCGGTTTCAGGGGACGTGTCGTATACAAACTTGTTGCTTTCGCCGACGGGCATGCCCTCAGCCGTCTTGTTTGGCGCGCCATCCGGGGTTCCTGGCTGGAACCAGGTTTTTCCGCCGTCGTCGGAGCGCTGTATGATTTGTCCAAACCAGCTGCTGGTCTGGGATGCATATATCCGGTTGGGATCTACCGATGAACCTTTCACGTGGTAGATTTCCCAGCCCCCGAAGTGAGGACCCTGGACATCCCACTTACGGCGCGTGCCGTCCGAGGTCAGCACAAAGGCTCCTTTCCGGGTGCCGACCAATACGCGTACTGCGGTCATATGAGTTTTGAGTTGTTTGGTTCGAAGCAGAGCAAATGTATGTCGTGTACCTGTGATATCCTGAAGCTTGAAATGGTTTTGAAACAAGTTGTCAGTCTTAGTGCACCCGGCTTGTGCCATGGGACAACAAAGCGTTTCCACGGGATACGGTGTTCTGTCGAAAAATAGTGTCCGGACTGCATAATACTGCACACTGCCTACTGCCTACTGTCTACTAAACACAACCTTACCTCCCGTTCCTACGTTATTTCTTATAATTTTGTATATTAAGCCCATGAGCAGGGTAATTGGCGAATTGGAGGAGCTCATACTGCTTGCGGTCTGCATATTGGACGGCGAGGGGTACGGGGTGTCCGTAAAAAATGAAGTAGAACGCCACACAGGCAGGTCCATACTCCTGGGTGCCGTTCATATTACCCTGTATCGACTTCAGGAGAAAGGACTCGTTGAATCCCGTCTTGGCGGCAGCACGAAGAAGCGGGGGGACCGGCGAAAGCGCCTCTTCCGGATCACCAGGAAAGGAATGGAACACCTGCGCGCGTCGCAGGAAGTGCGTCAAAAAATGTGGGCGCTTATTCCTGAGCTCAACCTGGGGTCATGAACAAAGAACAGAAATCGTTCACGCGCCGCGTGGCGGGCGACCTTGTTGAGCGCAAGGTAGGACGTGCTTATGTCGAGGAATTCCTGGGCGACCTTGATGAAATGTATGAAGACCGCCGGGCAGCAAAAGGAAAACTTCTCGCTGAGGCAATGTATTGGATCGATGCGATCCACCTGATCCTCGGCTTTTCGTCTACAGCAAAAAAACAAAGTCATTCTATGTTCCTCGGTAACATGGTCAAGGTCGCCTGGCGTAGCGCGTTGCGTCACCGGCAGTTCACTGTTCTAAACCTATTAGGACTCACGCTCGGCATCGCCACCTGTCTCGCGATCGGTCTGTACGTTTACGATGAGTGCACGTACGACACGTTTCACGCTAATGCCGACCGCATTTACCGTATCAATCAACCGATGATATGGGGCGACTGGAATGAACAGATGGGCACTATAGGACCCGGCGTAGCAGAGGCCATCCGCGCGGAGATATCCGACTTCGAGCAGGTAACCAGGATCTTATACCAGGGAGACTACCTGGTGCGTGTCACCCATGATGGCACAGCTACAAACTTCAACGAAACACAATTTTACATTGCGGAGGACAATTTCTTCCGCGTGTTTTCATTTCCCTTCGTCTCAGGTAATCCATACACTGCCTTAAAGGAAGCAAACAGCGTAGTTATTACGGAATCCACGGCCCATCGCTATTTTGGCGACGCCGACGCGATGGGGAAACTGATCGACGTAAAGTTACCGGGAGGCACCTTCGCACCCTATACTGTCACCGGCGTGATGGCTGATATCCCTACGCGATCACACCTGCAATTCGACATCCTGGGCTCACTTGCTTCAGTTCCGGAATTCAAAGAAAGCGGCCAGACATGGATATGGACTATTTTCGGCACTTATGGTCTCGTGAAGGAAGGCACGGATATAGCGGCGTTGACGGAAAAACTGCAAAGCCTGCCACCGCGATGGGCCGAACAAACCACGCAGTCGATCTTCAACCAAAGTTTTGAAGAGTTTACCAAGGGTCAACCCTGGACGCTCTACCTGCAACCGCTGCGCGACATTTACCTCGCCAGGACACCCAACTTCAACCGGTTTGGTCCATCGGGCAACCAGGAGTTCGTTATGATCTTCGGCGCGGTGGGGGTGCTCGTCCTCGTGCTGTCGTCTATCAACTTCATGAATCTTTCGACTGCCCGGTCGAGCAATCGCGCGAAGGAAGTGGGGATACGGAAAGTGCTCGGTTCGCAGAAGCAGATGCTCATCCGTCAGTTTATTATTGAGTCCACGTTGTTTGTCGCCGTAGCCACGCTGGCCGCGCTTGTACTGGTGCAGCTTTCACTTGGGGCATTTAATGTGGTTGCGGAAAAGCAACTTTCGTTATGGCCGCATCTCGCGAATCCGTACTTTTTCGGAATCCTGGCCGGTTTTATCCTCGTAGTGGGATTTGCTGCCGGAAGTTACCCCGCGCTGTACCTGTCTGCATTCAGGCCTGCGGAGACGTTAAAGGGGAAGCTCCGTGCCGGGTTCAGGGGTGCTGGTATCCGCAACGGCCTGGTGGTGTTCCAGTTTACGGTTTCCATTGCGCTGATCATCTGTACGTTCTTTGTTCAGAAACAACTGGCGTATACCAGTTCAATCGACGTCGGCATCAGCAAGGATCACGTACTGCAGATTTACAATATGCACCAGATGGGTGCGGGTGCTGATGTGCTCAAGGCGAAGCTGGAAGACAATCCGGTCTTCAGTGTCGTGGCCAAATCAAGTTTTACTCCCCCTAATGTCTGGACCAGTGACCGGTATCATGCGGAGGGACCGGATCAACCTGTTGTCGATCTTCATTATATGCGTTGCGATGAGGATCTTCTTCCTTTGTTGAAGGCCGAATTCCTCCTGGGCCGCAACTTTGACCCGGATAATGTCGCTGACAAATACCATGTTATCATCAACGAGGAAGCGGCAAGGGTCCTGGGTTACGGTTCGAAGGAGAAGTGGGGTGACGACTCACCGCTGGGAAAATACGTGGTTCAGGCATTCGGAACGGAAGAAAAATTTGAGATCATCGGTGTCGTTAAGGATTTTAATTACAATGGCGTCAGGCAGCGCATCGGTCCGCTTCTGATCATGCACAACGACAACGACAAGCATTGGAGTTATGGACCAGGTACACCGGCCTTCCTGTCCATGCGTCTCAACCCGGCGTCTGTCCGGAATGGAGATGACCTGCAACGGATCATCGACGATGTGAAATCAGAAATGGCTCGTATCGACCCCGCTGTGCAGTTCCAGTACAGCTTCATGGACGATGAATTCGACAATACCTTTCACGAGGAGCGCAAGATGAGCATCGTCCTGAACTTATTCACCCTGTTGGCGATTGCCATCGCGTGTCTGGGGCTGTTCGGGCTGGCCGCGTTCTCTGCCGATCAACGGAGGAAAGAATTGGGCATACGAAAACTGCATGGGGCAACCGTTCGTCAATTGGTGTTTCTTTTTTCTTCCGAGTTTACGCGCCTTGTCGCGATAAGTATCGTGATCGCGGTGCCAGTCGCTTATTTAATGACGGACCACTGGCTCGCAAACTTCGCCTACCGTACCCCTATGGATGCATGGGTATTCCTCGTAGCCGGCGTGGCGGCCCTTTCGATCGCAGCCTTTACGGTTGCGTTCCAATCCCTTTCGGCTGCGAATGCGAATCCAGCCGAAGTGTTGAAGGAGCAGTAATAAGAAATTCTTGACCCCTGTCTGATTGTTTTCCCACTACTTAAGGCTTACGATATAATCAAGCAGTGATTCCACCTCCGTATCGCTTAGTCCTTTAAGGAGCCCTTCATACATTAGGGATTTCGTTTCATTATCAACGGTACGAATCTCGTCGCGGGGAATGCGGATCACTTGGTTGCCGACAAGCATAAGGGAGATCGCGTCTTCGTCCGAGTTGACGACCCGACCAATGAGTACCCTGTCGTCGGTTTTGGTGATCCGCACTCCTCCCATGCTGGGCTTTATGCGCAAAGACGGATTGCGTATGTCTTCGAGGATCTCTTCGCGCGACATGCGCGCGCCGATACCCGCGAGACTTGGTCCAAGAAGTTCAGTATTGCCGTCCACAGCATGGCAAGCGAGACAAGCGTATTCGGCATAGATCTGCTTACCTGCCTCGATGGAGTTTTCTGACAGTGTCGCGGCCAATACGTTGCGCGCCTTTGGCGGTGAGGCTGGTCGGTCGGGATCGTAGATAAGCTTGTAGAAAGTGCCCTGACCTTCATAGATGGCATTATACCAGTAATCGGTTTTGCCATGTTGGGCGACGTACAACGAGCCGTCGCTTCCGAAGGCAAGAGCGGACAATTTCGGAATGTCGGCGACGGGAAACTCTTCATAAGAATAGGTACCGTCGGCTTTGCGTTTGATGATCACGCGACCGATGCCACCGCGGGACCATCGTTCGCCCGCGCCGTAGAACGAGACGAACAGGTTTCCCGCCGTACCACCGAAGTCGTTGTCGCTTCGATTAAACAGGATACCCGATGGTGCGACCTCCGTTTGAAGGGTATAGTCTGGCCCGATCACTGAATCGAATTTGTACTTAGCTGGGTTGTGACCGTAGAAACCGTTTTTCACCAACCGGTTGAGTTCTTCGTCGGGGTTACCGCCTCCTTCATTGTCGGCAAAGAACAGGTCACCGAATGAATTGAAGGCCATGCTGAACACAGACCGAATACCCGTGGCGACGGTCTCAGCTTGTTTGCCGTCCGGCGAAATGCGGATGATTGACCCGCGATAGCCATGGGGATCAGGCGATGGTGCGGCGTTCCACGAGTCGGTGCTCATGGCTACGTAGAGCCAACCGTCCGGGCCGAAGGTCAGTCCCGACGTCCATTCGTATGGATGGTCGCTGTGAGGAATGTCGTCAAAAAACACCCAGCTGGTATCTGCATCACCGTCGTCATCCAGGTCGCGGAATGCACGAATTTGTTGTGCCGTACCAATGTAGATGGTGTTGTCTTTATACGTGAATCCACCCGGCGATCGCAACCCGTATTCCTTGACGTTGCAATACAGAAGGCCCGTGTCTTCAAGGCCGTCGCCGTCCGTGTCGCGAAGGCTGTACACTTCACCGGTCTGGTTGCACGCGTAAAGTACGTCGCCGGGTCCCAACGCCAATTGGACGGGATTGCCAGGAGTCACGCCTTTATTCAGTGGTAGTTTTATCACGGCGTAGTGGCCGTAAACGGATACCGTCGTGTCGACGTAGCTGGCAAAACGAAATTCTGAAGGCTTCCGGGCGCAGGCGGAAACCAGGAGGACCATCGTTAGCAAATAGCCGATAATCAAGTGACTGGCCTGCCACCTGCTTTGAGGGGTTAGGTGGCGCATAAGTTCAGGTTAGTGTAGGAATCTAAAGATAAGGCGTATTTGACGCAACGTCAACCCTTTTGTCCATGCATTGCGGCTTCATCCACCATCAAATCGCAGTTCGGGTGGGTTCGCAGGATCGTTGCCGGGATATAAGAAGTAACGGGGCCTTCCAGCGCCTGTCTTATGATGTCTGCCTTCCGATGGCCGCTTGCGATGAGTATGGCATGTCGGGCCTCCAGCAGATGTTTTAGTCCCAGCGTAATTCCCTTCGATAGGGATGTCTGTTGGTTGAAATATTTTTGGCCAACGGAACGTGTTGTCGCGTCGAGATCAATCACGTGCGCATAGCTGTCGGCAGGTGTGCCTGGCTCATTGAAGCCGATGTGCCCGTTCATACCGATTCCCACAAGCATCAGGTCGATGCCTCCCTTCTCTCGGATTATGTCGTTCATCTTGCGGCATTCGGCTTCCAGATCGGAAGACAAGGCGTCGAAGAGATAAATTTGCGACGGTGAAATCGCGAGGGGTTTAAAAAGATGTAAATGCAGGAACCAGGAGCAGCTTCCCGCGTTATCAGGAGGAATGCCTACCCATTCGTCGAGGCCGACAAACGTGCACTGAGAAAAATCAAAGCCTTCTTGTGCAGCGCGGGCCACCAGCGTGTCGTAGGTGAGCCGGGGTGTGTCGCCGGCGGCGAGACAAAGCACCGCCTCCGGATTCTGCTGCAACTGGCGGATGATTTCGTCAGCTGCGCGATGTGAAAGGGCCTCATAATCCGGGTACACGTGAACTTGCATGGTGCAAAATAACCTGTCCCGGGAAAATCCACCCCATCTGCTGACGCAGTATATTTCAGAGCGGTCGCTACGGAGACCGGCCAAAAATTTGCTCCTTATTATGATCCATAAACTCACCAGATATTGCGAAGATCTATGAAGGATGTTTTGATTGTGGGTGCCGGCATTTGCGGACTTTCCGCGGCACGCGACCTGGCCTTGCGAGGCCGGTCGGTGACGGTGCTGGAGGCCCGCGACCGGATTGGGGGCCGCATCTGTACGTTTAACGGACCATTTTCTACCCGTATCGAACAGGGAGCAGAGTTTCTTCACGGGAAACCCAAATACACTCAGTCGTTGATTGAAGAGGCCGGTGTACAAACCGTGCCTTCCGGTGGAGACACATGGTATGTGCACAAAGGACAGGTTGAGCGTACGACGATGTTCCCCGAAACACTGGAGAAGGTTGCTGAGGCGCTTGATGGACTGAACGCTGATACGACCATGAAGTCGTTTCTGGATCAGTATTTTCCGCGTGCCGACTTTCCTGAAGTATGGGAAGACGTGCGTCACATCGTCGAAGGATTCGACGCCGCTGACCTTGACCGTATCAGCGCCATGGCAATCCGTAATGAGTGGTCGGCCGAATCGGAGTTCAAAGGCTCACGCATATCAGGCGGCTATTCTCAGCTGTGCGATTGGCTTGCAAGGGAGGCTTCCGAGCGAGGGGCCGAACTGTGGCTTTCCTCTGCTGTGGCGGCTGTGACGTGGGCGCCGGGTAGGGTTGAAGTTGTGACGACGGACGGCGAACGCCATGAGGCGCGTCAGCTGATCATCACTGTTCCGGCGGGTGTGTTGAGAACGGGTGCGATAACGTTCAGCCCGGGTATCGACCGATGGCAGGATGCCACATCACAAATTGAAACGGGAGGTGTGATCAAATTTCTTTTTGAGTTCCGGCGTCCCCTCTGGGAAGACCGGCTGCGCGATGCCGGCTTCATATTTTCTGATGCCCGGGTGCCAACGTGGTGGACGCAACTGCCCGCGACGCCTTCGATACTCACGGGCTGGCTGGCCGGGCCGGCCACGCTAACAGCGCCGCGCGGGGATCGGCTCACAGAGATGGCGGTGGAGTCACTGGCTTACCTTTTTGGTTGCCCCGGGGAAACCATCGTCAATGAACTCCGTGCCGTTGAAGTCGCGGATTGGTCGCGCGATCCGTTTTCACTGGGAGGCTATGCGTACAAGACACCGCACACTGCTGCTGCACTTCAGGTCCTCACCACGCCCGTGTATGATACGATCTACTTCGCGGGAGAGGCATTCAACGTCGGTGAAGAAATGGGAACTGTCGAGGCTGCGTTGCAGAGTGCAGCGGGCGTGACGAAAAGGATGACGGAGGAAGGTTAATCGCAGAGCCGCAGCGGCGCGGAGGGACACGTTGGGAGGATCTTCAAGATAGATAAGCATGTGCAGAGGGGGTGAAGGCGTACCCTGGACCGCTGGAGACCGCCGAGGTCGCCTGACGGCGGCAGTTATCGAAATCGTTCGCAGTGTGCTTTTTCGGACAACCCCTCCGTCGCCGGAGCGTTTTTGCTTTAGATGGTGTAACGGATTAACCCTTTTTCGCGTCTTTTGATGAAGGGCTCGAAGGACTTTCAGTGCCGCCGTCTTCGGAACCATTGCGAATCCATTCCCAAATAAAAAATAAACAATGCTTCGAAATTACTTGAAAGTCGCTCTAAGAAATCTGCAGCGTCACAAAGGTTTTTCGTTCATCAATATTTTCGGCCTGGCCATCGGTATGGCCTGCAGCATCCTGATTCTCCTTTGGGTGCAGGATGAGTTGAGCTACGACCGGTTTCATTCCAATGCCGATCATATCTATCGGATAAACGCTTCCCTGCCTGAGTTCGACCTTCATGCCAGCATCACATCCGCACCTATAGCGCGTGCAGTCATGACGGAGATTCCTGGAATCAAGAGCGCTGTGCGCTTGAGCGGAAATCATAAGGACCTCTTCCAGGTAGGTGACAGGATGTTCGAGGAAGAGCGGATCTTTTTCGTAGACTCCACCTTCCTGAAGATATTTTCATTTCCTCTCGTGGCTGGAAATCCTGAAACGGCGTTCAGCAACCCCGACGGAATATTGATCACCGAGTCGATGGCGCGAAAATACTTTGGGGACAAAGAGGCCCTGGGACAAACCATCCGGAAAAATCACCAGGAAGACCTCGTGGTCACGGCTGTGCTCGCAGATGTACCCGGCAATTCGCACATCCGCTTCGACTTCCTGCAGCCGATGGCCAATCTCGCGCGTACAAACCGCGATCTGAAAGAGAATATTTGGGACAACTTCAACTTTGCCACGTACCTGCTACTGGATGACGCCGCCGACACTTCTCCGCAAGGCCTCGAGCGTATGGGTGATCGGATCCAGGAGATTTACAAAGCGAACGAGCCCGTGCTTAAGGTTGCTTTTGACCTTCAGCCGCTGAAAGAGGTTTACCTGCATTCCAGTCATCTCATGGGTGACATGTTCGTACGCGGAAATGCGCAGTATGTATATATCCTCGTCATCATTGCGGTCATCATCCTCGCTGTTGCGTGCATCAACTTCATGAACCTCGCCACGGCAAGGTCCGCGCGAAGGGCCAAGGAGGTAGGCTTACGGAAGGTGGCGGGAGCAGTCCGCGCACAAATTATCAGGCAGTTCCTGGCTGAGTCGGCGCTTGTCGCCTTTTTCGCCCTGCTGCTCGCGGTCGTACTTGTCGTAGTCGCCCTTCCGTTCTTCAACGTACTTACCGGAAAGACCCTCACGTTTGATTTCACTGATGGCAAGCTTCTTTCGGGCCTGCTGATCATCACAGCGGCGACGGGACTTATCTCCGGAAGTTACCCTGCCCTGTTCCTTTCTGGTTTTCTTCCTTCCAAAGTGCTGAAAGGTAATCTCCGGGCGGGAGCCGCGGGGAGCACGTTCCGCAACACGCTCGTGGTAGTACAGTTCGCCATCTCCATTATACTGCTGGTCGGTACCGCTGTCGTGTACAACCAGCTTCAGTTTATCAGGGAAAGGAATCTCGGTTTCGATAAGGAAAACCTCGTGTTTTCGCGAATGAACGGCGACATGTGGTCGAAGTATAAAACACTGAAAACCCAACTGGAAGTGAATCCGCTCACGGCGCGATCTACCATTGTTTCTGATCTTCCGACCAACCTGTTGAATGGGACGATCAACATAGAGTGGGAGGGTAAAAGTCCGGAAACGCAACCGCTGTTTTGCAGTCTTGCGGTTGACGAAAATTTCATGGACGTCTTCGGTATTTCACTTGTTGAAGGCAGGTGGTTCTCTGACGATTTCACTGCCGACAGCGCGAACTTTGTTGTCAATGAAAGCGCGCTCAAGATCATGGGTATGGATGTCGAAACTGCCGTCGGGCAGCCGCTGACGTTCCAGGACGTAAAAGGAAAGATTATCGGTGTTGTGAAGGACTTTAACTTCCAGCCGCTTCAGCAACCGATCGGTCCGCTGGTCTTGCGGATGAATTGGTGGGGCGGGACGGTGGTTGTACGCACCCAGCCCGGTCAGACAGAGGCGTCCATTCATGCACTGGAAGATATCTGGAAGGAACTGAATCCGTCGTATCCATTTTCGTACGACTTTGTCGATCAGACGCTGGCCACGCTTTACAAGGCCGAGCAGCGTTTGGGAACGTTGTTCAATATCTTTTCGGGGCTCGCGATCTTCATTTCATGTCTCGGGCTGTATGGATTGTCCGCATTCCTTGCGGAGCGTCGCACAAAAGAAATTGGCGTGCGCAAGGCGCTGGGCGCCAGTGTGCCGGGCGTTGTATACCTGTTGTCGCGCAGCTTCACCCGGCCCGTCCTGATTGCCATGGTGGTAGCCTTTCCGCTCGCCTGGTACGGCATGAACCGTTGGCTGGCGGGATTCGCCTATCATGTGGATATCGATTGGAGTGTGTTTGTTTTTGCCTTTCTTGCGGCTCTTATCATTGCGTGGGTGACGGTAAGTGTCGAGACCATCAAAGCGGCGAGAATCAACCCCGCCCATTCATTGCGGAATGAATAAGTGCCAACGAAAACAGAATTCATGATTACAAATGCAATTCCCAAGCTGCCGTTCATCGACAAGCAGGAGACTCTGGCCTGGTACGTAGACCGCCTGGGCTTCGCGTTGCAGTCAGACTACGAGGATTACCTCATCCTGACACGAGATCAGGTTGAGTTGCATTTCTTTTCCTACGCTGAGCTGGTGCCCGGCAAATCCGATTTCATGATCTACCTAAGGGTAGATCAGAACATTGACGGCATGTACCGGCAGATCCTTGATGAGGGTACGGCCATTCATCCGAACGGCAAATTGGAGGAAAAGCCGTGGGGACAAAAAGAGTTCTCGATGATCGATCCAAACGGTACGCTGCTCACGTTTGGACAGGCGACGGGATAAGTCACGAGTCCTCCATAACATCCATCGCAATGTTAGCATGGGCGTATGCGGCGCCGGCACGCATTTCTGCAGCCACCCAGATCGCTTCCATGATCTCTTCTTTCGTCGCTCCCTTCCGCAGCGCATTTCTGGTGTGTGCGCGGATGCAGTAGGGGCATTGCGTGACGTGTGCTACGGCGACAGCGATCAGTTCCTTCGTCTTCGCAGGCAACGCTCCTTCCGCAAAGACCGTCCTGCTGAACGTAC
>DASVCT010000304.1:0-41173 GCA_036381475.1 Cyclobacteriaceae bacterium | reverse complement strand
TACGCGTACATCCATAGCTATCTCCTGATGTCAAACCGATCCATGTGCTGCAACGGTCCCTCGTGCACCGCCACGTCGCTCACGACAGCATGAGGCGGGCCTTGCCGGCACCATGCCACGAATTTCTCAAGAGCTTCATCGGTCCCTTCTGCTTCAATGTAAACAGAGCCGTCGGGTTCATTGCGTACGAAACCGCGTAGTTGAAGATTCGACGCGACTTCACGCGTCGACGCGCGGAAGAACACACCCTGAACTCTGCCCATGACGCGTATAGTAAGATGCTTCATCGGTGAATAGCAAAGGATTCCACGCCGGCCGTCGGTTCCATTCTTACAAAATGTAGTCCGTGCTAAGGAAGGCGGATTCCCGGTTCCGAATAATTGTGCTGAGGATCTGCTTGTTCATGTCGTTCGTTCGCGTTGACACAATAGTTCGGATGGAAAATACGCGTAGCGCGTCAGACACCGAAAGGGTTCCTTCCGCTGAATCCTTTCTACCGGTAAAGGGGAATGTGTCCGGACCGCGCTGGCATTGCGCGTTGAGATTGATCCTGCCCACTTGGTTTACGAATGCGTCAAGCAGTCGCGCGATGCGTTTTGAATCTGTTCCGAAAATGCTTACCTGCTGGCCGTAGTTGGAGTTGACGACGTATTGAATGGGCTCCTCCAGGTCATCGAAGGTCATGATCGGAACGATGGGACCGAATTGCTCTTCACGATACAGCCGCATCTCAGGTTTTACGGGGAAGACGACTGCCGGGTAAAAGAAGGAACATTCGGACGCACCGCCGTTCGGGTTTATGACTTTCGCGCCGTGCCGGATCGCATCGTCGAGTAGTTCCTGTAAGTAAACAACCTTGCCTGGCTCCGGCAGGGGCGTGAGGCTCACGCCTTCTTCCCACGGCATGCCCGCTTTGAGTTTTTCTACGCCGGCGACGAATTTTTCCATGAACAGCGGCGCAACAGTCTTATGCACATGGATGATCTTGATCGCCGTGCATCGTTGCCCGTTAAAAGAGAGGGAACCCGTAAGACATTCGTTTACTGCAGTGTCGAGATCGGCGTCGGGAAGCACGATCGCCGGGTTCTTTGCATCGAGTCCCAGAATTGATTTCAGTCGATGCGGCTTTGGATGGAGTTTCTTCAGGTCGTTGGCGCCTTTGTTCGTGCCGATAAATGCAAAGACATCCAGCTTTCCCGATTCCATGAGGGCCCCGACGGTTTCGCGGCCCCGGCCGTAAATGATGTTGATAATACCGGGAGGGAAGCTGTCGCGGAATGCTTCAAGCAAAGGCCGTATGAGAAGGACACCGTACTTGGCCGGTTTAAAGATGACTGCGTTGCCCATAATCAGCGCAGGGATCAGCGTCGAGAACGTTTCGTTGAGGGGATAATTGTAGGGGCCCATGCACAATGCCACGCCCAGTGGCACACGCCTGATCTGTGCCATGAACCCTGCTTCTTCGACAAGCTTGGCTGAATTTCTATCGAGTTCCTTGTACGCCTGAATGGTATCGCGGATATAGTCGCACGTCCGGTCGAACTCCTTGCGGGAATCGTCGAGCGTCTTGCCGATTTCCCACATGAGCAGCTTCACGACCTCATCGCGTTTCGCCTTCATCCGTTCCAGGAATATTTCGACAAAGGCGATCCGATCGGTGACGCTGCGTGTTGGCCAGGATCCATGCCCCAGATCGTATGCGCGAACGGCTGCATCAAGTGCCGCCATGGCCTCCTTCGCCGTAAGCAGGGGAGTAGCTCCAAGTACCTTCTGCCGGAGCTTACCGTCGACGCGTGTGTACACGGGACTTACTACGGGACTAAGCGGTCCGTCCCAGATTTTGAGTTCACCATTGAGGAGGTATTCACGTTGCTCGATGGTTTCATCAAGCCTGAATTCAGCCGGAATGGAGTGATCTTCCGGGAAAATGTCCTGTACAGGTTTTGTCATAACTTCGGTGAGGTGACGAAGAGATGTGGTGTGACATTCACAGCCGCAATTTACAGCCATGGTGAATATTTCCAACGAAGGCAGTCTTCCTCCGAGGTATATCTCTGGCTCTAAGCAATACTGCAATCGGTATCGGTGGTGTCTACACTCGTTTACACCCCCGATCCTTCAACCTCACGAATTTTTGGCTGCGCTAATGGCGGATACCGCAGACCTTGCAGTACTTCATCTTGCCGGGTGGGTGTTTCTTGGGAGGCCGCTTGTGACCGAAGTACATAGGATCGCTGTATTGCGGCTTCATGAGTTCTTTTTCAGCTTTTTTTCGCGCCTTCGCTACACGCTCCATCTGTTCATAGTAGCGTTCTTCGGCATTGTAGGTGAGTTCCAACTTGGAGTCCCGCCGTTCGGCCTTGGGCGCATACATGATCGTAGGATAACTGGGATCCATTGAAGTCGGCTGGTTCACTTCAGTCTGTTTTTTCGACCGCTTCGATTTCCTGTCCTTCTTCGCCTGCGCAAAGGCCGTGGCTCCGCAGGTCAGGAGGATCACTATAAGAAAAGATATTGACCGCATAGCTGGCGTGATATTACACATATTTAACTGAGTACAGCCGGAAAAATTGTGCAGTCAGGTGAGTGATTCGATAAACCGCGGCATGATGGGGCAAACTTCCGTCCAGACAGATCAGCGTTATCGGCCCTTGGGCTGCAGCATGGACTGTTCCCGACGGAAGACCCAGGGAGGTTTCGGCTTGCTCTCCTGCCAAAGACCTCTGCGTTTCTGCTGCGCAAATTGACGATAGGGCTCGAGATCTTTAGCAGATCCATCCTCTATGGTCCACGCAAGACCTTCTCGCAGGAGGTCAATACGGGGATCGTCACCTACTTCGGTGACCACAAGACCATAATGATTGCCTTTCCTGTCTCGCGTGATTAGCTCTACGGTGACTTGCTGGTTGAGCAGCAGCTTCTCGAGGCGGGCTTTCGCCTTGTCGCCGTATGCCTGACCCAGTTCCGGGCAATCAATACCGTAAAGTAAAATTTTCATCGGACCATTGCTTGTATTGATTTCAAGCGTATTTCCGTCGACCACGGTTACGACGGTACCCATTATCCTCAGGTCGCCGGCTCGGGAGGGGGCAAAAAGAAGCACCCCCGCAAGGAAGATCAAAAAATGTCGCATACGGTGTGTTGGCTTGTCTCCATAGATAAAGCAAATAATCGACCAGTTTTTAGAAACCTGCTTCTTGCATTCCAAACGACGAAAGCGCAGGCTCTTTCATCGCTTTTTTTCCAAAAGTGGGATCAGCGTTTGCAGTACTGATCGATCTGGAACTTTGCTTTGCCATCCCCAAATTCAACTGCGCGGCGCCAGTCAAAGCATGCCTTTTCCTGTTCCTTCATTTGATAGTAAAAGTTGCCTCGTTGTTTGTAATACGACGCATTTTTTGGATCCAGTTTGATGGCCTCGTCCATATCCGAAACGCCGGCGCCGTAGTCGCCCAGCTCCGACTTACACGTCGCCCTGTTGTAATAAGCCACGTCATCTTCCGGATTGATGCTGATTACCTTATTATAGTCGACCATCGCGCCTTCATAATCTTCGATTTCTTCTTTGATCAACGCGCGGTTGAAATAGAGATCGGGATTTTTTGGGTCGAGCTCTATCGCGCGGTTAAGGTCAGCCGTGGCTGACTTGGTGTCGCCCAAGCCAATATAAGCCCGGGCACGGTTGATAAACAGCTCCGCAGAATTCAAGCCTGCGTTGGATGCCTCCTCGTAATCTTTCAACGCCGCAGCGAATTCCTCCGTTTCGGTATTGATGAGCCCACGTCGGTAAAAGACCTCGGCATCTTTTACTCCGGCGGCCACGAGGCGGTCGAAGTAATCATGAGCCTGGACATACATTTCCGCGTCAAAGTAAGTGTCTCCGATTTTTCGCAGCAGCGTTGGATCGGGTGATTCGGAAAGCTTCTCCACCATGCGGTAGTCTTTGACGGCGTCTTCATCCTTGCCGCTTTCCCGCATGAGATCGCCGCGGTTCTCATAGGCCCTGGCATACTCTGGGTTGATCCGGATGGCCTCGCCGTAGTCTTTCAATGCCTTCTCTGTTTCCTTGAGCATGTGCCAGGCTTTGCCTCGATTGTTGAACAGCTTGGGATCTGTGATGTTCAGCGCGGCGGCTTGATTGTAATCTTCGATGGCGCCGTTGAAATCATCCGTCACGTATTTCACATCGCCCCGATGGAACCAAGCCATTGCGAGTTTACTATCGCGTTCGACGGCGCTGCTGAAATCCTGCAAGGCACCAGCATAATCTTTTTGCAGGTAGCGGCAATGGCCGCGCATGTCGTACGCTTCGGCGGCGGTCTCCCCACTTGCGATCGCCTTGTCAAGATCGACCATGGCACCGGAGTAATCTTCCAGATGATATTTTGCCGTTCCGCGTGCCAACAGCACCTGAGATTCTGCGGCCCCGTTTTCAATGGCACGGGTCAAGTCCGGCAATGCCTTGGTATAGTCTTTCAAGTTAACGTATCCCATACCGCGCAATGCGCTCACCATTGCATCGGTGCTGCCGGCGTCTATGGCACGAGTCAGATCCTGGACTGCCGCGGCATAGTCCTTTTGGTAAAAACGGGCCTTGCCCAATGTTCCGAGGTCGGCGGCGGTGCCTTCATTCCGTGCGACGACAGCTGAAAGGTCGCTGATGGCAAGGTCGTAATGTCCGGATTCAAAGTGCGCCGTACCCCGGTTGCGCAGGGCCTGAACGTAATCACTTTTCAACGCCAGCGCCCGATCAAAATCCGCAATCGCCTCGCTCATCTGGCCGGCCAGCAGCTTTGCTTTACCCCGGTTGTTGAAGATCACTTCATTGTTGGCACCGAGGGAGATCGCACGGTCGTACGCCTGGATGGCTTTCGGGAAATCTTTTGTCAGGAACGCGGCATTGCCGAGGGCATAGTGCACATCGGCATTCTTGCTTCCGAGCGTTGCTGCTTTTTCAAGCAGGGGAGTCGCTTCTTTTTCCCGTTGAAGCCGAACCAGCGAGAGGCCATGGGCTTCTACGGCTTCAAGGGATTGCTCGCCCGACTTCTCAAGATCTTTCGCCGCCGCGTCGAAGGTGCCCGTTTGGTAGTACGACAAACCTCGTTTCAGATAAAGCTCTGGCTCCGCTGCGCCTGACGCTTCCGCGCGGATAAGCACCTCGGCAGCGCCTTTATAATCGCCCTTATCAAAGCGAAGGTAGCCGGCAAGTCGTAACGCCTCTTTGTCCGACGTACCACTTGCTACGGTCTTTTCAAGGTATGTGCCGGCCTTATCGTGATTGCCGGTATGGTAAAGCGCTATCCCCATCATGCGGTTCAGGTCGCCGGCGTCACCCACAACGCCGCTGGCTTCGAGATCGCTCAAAGCGTTTGCATAGTCTCCCTGGGAAAAACGGATAGTGCCCCGGTTATATCGGACCGTTTTCAGGTTTGGATCTATCGACAATGCCTTGTCAAAATCAGCAAGAGCACCTGCAGCATCTCCGGCTTCTTTTTTTGCCAGTCCGCGTTTTTCGTAGATGGTCGCCTCGGTGTTGCCGCCCTTCACAACGGCGTCGAAGTATCTTACTGCCTCGGACCATTGTTTTTTTCCAAATGCAATGTTGCCCAACGCAATGAATGCTGGAACATCCTGCGCGCCCTGCGCAACGGCCTTCGTAAGGTCGTTGGCGGCATTGTCAAGGTCGTTCAGTTCGTATTCTGAAAGGCCTTTGTACAGGTAAAGAATCTTGTCGTTGGCGCCACCTGCGATGGCCTGGCCGATACTTGCGGCAGCAGCTTTGTAGTCTTTGTTGCGGTATTGGCAGAACCCGAGTTGACGGAAAACCTCAATGTCGTTGATGCCCATGGAAACCGCGGCCGTAAGACTGTTCACGGATTCGCTGCATTCACCGGAAGCGGCGAGGCTCATACCATACATGGCAAAGACGTCTTTGTCTTTGACACCGCGCTTCACCACTTCGGCCAGGGCGGTTGCACTGGCGGCATGATCGCCCAACTTGTAGTGAGCGGTGCCCAGCTTTCTGAGCAATTCGACGTCTGTACGTCCCGACGCGACGAGTTTGCCAAAATCTTCAATGCAGCCTTTCCAGTCTTGCAGCGCGAAGCGCGCCTCGCCACGATTTTCACGCGCACGGTCATATTCGGGGCGAAGCTCCAATGCTTTGTCAAGATCGGGAAGGGCGCCCTTTATATCACCAGAAAGCATCCTGGCCTTGCCCCGGTTGTTGAATACGGTCGCGTCGGCCTTTCCGGTGGCTATGGCCTGGTCATAGTACCGTATGGCATCGCGCATGTTCTCCATGAGAAACTTGCAGTCGCCCAGGTTGGCAAAGGTCTCAAAGGACGATGCGCCCATGCCGATCGCCTTTTCGAGATCCATTGATGCGCCTTCGTAGTCCTTGAGGGCGAAGCGGGTGTTGCCCCGGTATTCGAAGAGTCGCGCAGTGTTGACACGCGCACGTACGGCATGGTCAAAATCCTCGCGGGCGCCGTCGAAATTTTTTTGATGATACCGGCACACGCCGCGATCGACAAGAATCTCGTCGTTTTTAAAGCCGGCATCGATCAACTTTGTGAATTCCTGCTCGGCGGCGGAATAGTTTTGCTGCCCGAGTTGTTCGAGAGCCTGTTGGTAGGCAACTGTCTGGAGCGAATCTTGCGCCTGCGCGAAGGCGACTGACCGGCAGAAAAAAATGATGCATGCGCCAAATAAAAATCGCATATCCTGCGGACGAGTTTGAGTGCAAAGCTACCAAATAACCAAGGCCCAAATTGTTCAAAATTTGCAAATTCCTGACAGGGAATCATGTCAGATATTGGCGTCCACGCCGTGCTGTGGGCGTCATTTCCGCACTATCAGCAGCAGATCGAGCGCGTTTTCCGCATCGTCGGTTACATGGTAGTCTTCATGGCGGATGCCTGATACGAGCGTGTTGTCCCGTTTCTGCAGCTTATTCCGGTTCATGCGGTTCAGGATCTCGTACGGAATTTTGAGTAGCGCGGCTGGCAGTCGATACTGCAGATTGAACACATCCCATCGGGTGATGCGCCCTACAGCCGCCTTGTTGTCCTCGTAGTAGCGCATGACCTTTTCGTTACCCGTGATACCTTTGACCGTGACGTCCGGGAACACCTGTGCGGCGAGACGGTGAAGTTCGTCTGGAAGATACTCCCGGATGTGCCATGGATTGCGGCTGAGCGACATGCGACGGTTTGGCGTCGTGAGCAATGCGACGCCGGAAGATTTTAGCATGCGGTGAATCTCCCTGAGAAAGTACATGTCGTCGCGAATGTGCTCGATCACCTGGAAGCTTATCACAGAGTCGAAGGCCGCATCTTCGTTAATAGGGAAAGGCGGAATGTCTGATGCGATAAAAGTGCTTTCCGGATGTTGTGCTTTCAACGCTGCTACGACATCTTCGATCTTGTCAATGGCGGTGTAGTGCCGGACGAGTGGCTTCAACAGGTTGATGCCACGTCCTTCGCCACATCCCACTTCGAGCAAATTTCCATTGACGAAGTCTTTGGCGACAACATAGGCCTTGTACAGCCGTTGATGTATGGGATTATCCGATTCGATTGTTTCGGACGTAATCTCGGTAGTGTACACTTTCGCCATGCCGCGACAAAAATACCGGAACTGATTCGAATAATTGGGAAACCTTATTTAATTTTCAAAATGGCAGCTATGCGTATGAGACAATGGCTTTTCCTGTTAGCGACTGTGTGGGTACCCGGTATAGCATTGAGCCAGGCGTTGCAGGACATCAACTACAGTTACCTTTATCAGGCTGACGCTCCGTTCCGTTTCAGGATGGCCCCCGTGAGAACTGCCGAAGGATGGTACATATCATATTCACTTCAGGTACGCGAAGGGTCTGCTGCCGACTACCAGGTGCAGTGGGAGTTGCGTGAGGACCTCCGGGACAAGGAGGGTACTGAATTGCACGGCGACTCCACAATTTCGGTTGAAACGAGCGGGCAGTCGCACGTAGCCGGCACGATACATATCCCAGCTACCGTCAAGGGTGTTCTGAATGCGCGGGTTATACATATAGCGCGAAAGCAGGTGTGGTATTTCCCCCTTCCGCTCCGGGAGGATTACCCGGTGGAGCTGGCGGTGGAACACGACGGTCAGCCGTTGTGGGACAAGTACCTGGTGGAAGGCGACATGTTCAGCGTAGGCCAACCGCAAGGTACGTTCATTGTATCGCTGTATACCGACGACTTCCCACCGGCGGGGCCTCCGTTTTCTGAAGCCCTTGCCAGGGTCCCTGCAGTCATCCGGCCGGATTCCACTTTTCGCATCACCTCAGGTCAACCCCAACGCCTTTCCGCTTCGGGCCTGTATCTCGTCCAGCGCGACACGGCCTCGGAAAAGGGTGTCGCATTTCGGGTGTATGCCGATTATCCCAAGTACACGAAACTGGAGAACCTGGTCGACCCGCTGACATATGTATGTACGCGCCAGGAAATCGAACGATTGAAAAATTCACGCGGGGATAAAAGGCAGTTCGACCGAACCGTTCTCAATATCACCGGCAACTCGGAAAGAGCAAAAAACTTTATGCGCAGTTATTTCCGTCGGGTCGAAGAGGCCAATGAATTTTTTGGGTCATACAAGGAAGGCTGGAAGACAGATCGCGGCATGGTATACATCATCCTGGGCAGGCCGACCGAAGTGTTTCGTTTCGAAGACCGGGAGGTGTGGAATTACGACACGAGTCATTTCAAAGGTACACTTTCCTTTGCGCGGTCCTCAACATTGTTCGACCCGGATAATTATGTGCTGGTTCGTCACAAGAAGTACACGACCGACTGGTACGAGGTTATCGACCTGTGGAGGAACTCGCGGTTCTGACCGGCGCGTCCATTACCTTGCAGCATGGACAAGAAAGACATGATTTACGGGGCGCGCGCTGTGATGGAGGCGATCGACGCGGGCAGGGAGATTGAAAGGATCGTCATCCAGGCGGGACTAAAAAGCGATGCGATCAATGAACTGCGACAGCGTGCGAAGCAGTTGAGCATTCCGCTTCAGCGGGTTCCCGCTGAAAAGCTTCGCTGGCTGAGCTCGAAAAATCACCAGGGCGTTATCTGTTTCCTTTCTGCAATTACCTACGCGTCGCTGGATCATATTATCGACCAGGCTTACAGTGCGGGCAGAGAACCGTTCCTCCTCATGCTCGACCGTATCACCGATGTGAGAAACTTTGGCGCGATTGTGCGTACGGCCGAATGCGCGGGTATCGACGGAATCGTCGTGCCGGAAAGGGGAAGTGCGCCTGTGACCTCCGACTCCATGAAGACTTCTGCCGGTGCTTTAAATCATGTTCCCGTGTGTCGGGAAAACCTGCGCGTTGCATTGACGTTTCTCCAGGAGCGGGGCATCCGCGTGGTGGCGTGTACCGAAAAAGCACAGCAAAGTATCTATGACGATCTCGGCGGCGGTCCGATGGCGCTGGTGCTAGGTTCTGAGGAAGATGGTATTACCGACGACCTTTTGCGCAAGGCAGATGTGCTCGTGCGGATTCCCATGCGCGGGAAGATCAATTCTCTGAATGTTTCGGTGGCTGCCGGGATCGCGATCTTTGAAGCGTTGCGTCAACGCGGCGATGTCCGCTAGAGAAAGTCACCGAAGTTATGCCGGGTCTTTACGTCATTGACGAACCGGCGGAATTGCTCCTCTTTGTCCTTTTCACATACAATCACAACATTTCCGAATTCGCCCACGAGGTAACCCTCGAGGCCCTGCGCGACGATAAGCCGGTCGGGCGAGCCCTTGATGATGCAGTTGCGCGTGTCGTACAGCAACGCGTTTGCGTTGACTACATTTTCGTTGGCGTCTTTAGGCGATATTTCATGTATGGAGCCCCACGAGCCCAGATCTGACCACGCGAAGTTGCCGAGGCACACGTATACATTGGTAGCCTTTTCCATGATGCCGTAGTCGATGCTGATGTTCTTGCACTGGGCATACAGGTCATGGATCACCTCCTTTTCGCGGCTCGTTCCGAAAGCAGGAATAGCTTCTTCAAACAGTTCGGCGAGCTCGGGCAGATAGCGATGAAGCGAATCGATGATTGCCTGAACACCCCAGATGAAGATACCGGAGTTCCACACAAAGTCGCCGCTTTCGAGGAACGTCTTGGCCAGTTGCAGCTCGGGCTTTTCGGTGAACGTTTTTACCTTCTTCACCACACCGTTTTCCGAGTGGTACTGAATGTAGCCATATCCTGTTTCTGGTCGCGTGGGCTGAATGCCCAGCGTGATAAGCTTGTCCTGCGCGGAGGCCTCCTTTACGGCCATGCGGATGACATCAAGAAATTCGGCCTCTTTCAAGATGAGGTGGTCGGAGGGGCTAACCACGATGACGGCGTCCTTGTCGCGCTGGGCTATGCGGTAGCTGGCGTAGGCAATGCAGGCTGCGGTGTTCTTCCGCATGGGCTCTGCCAGGATCCGGTCCGGACTAAGATCGGGAAGCTGGTCTCTCACGTGGGCAACGTGTTCTTCGTGGGTGACCACGTAAATGTTGTCTGGGTCGCAGATGGGGAGGAATCGCTCGTACGTCGATTGAAGGAGCGTCTTTCCGGTGCCCAGTACATCAAGAAATTGCTTAGGCTTGGCGTTGCGGCTGTACGGCCAGAAGCGGCTCCCCACGCCACCCGCCATGAGAACTACGTTGAGGTGTTTGTTCATTACTGGAATTCCACGAATCGATCAAAGACAATGAAGATAGTCACAAATTCCGGTGAATGAGTATGAGTCGGAAAAAATTCCGCACAGTGAACCGGAATTGCCAGTCCTGGTGTTGTAATGTTAGCATTTTTTGTGGCGACAATCGCGATTTTTTTGACGTGGTCTTCTCACGGTGGTGTTCAGCTAAGGCAACATCCCGATGCGTTATACGTTGTACACGTTGGCGTTTGAAGGTCCCGACATCAAGTGAGCGAAAAAAAATTTTGTAAGGGTTTGCGGCTGTGGGCCACCTGAAAATTGGGAGCTTCAGAACTAGCACCAAATTTACTGTGATGGTGTCATTTTCGAAATCGTTTTCGGAAGAACCAACAGTGTAAGGTAATAGGTATTAAATTCATTTGCCGCATGAATTTTTCACCGATATTAGGTATATTCAGTGCCTTTTAGTTGAAGGCCATGTTTAACAATACTCAAAGCTTTTTGATACGATAATGTTGGTCGAAGAAAAAGATGCATTGCGTGAACGACTGAGGGAAGTCTTTGGCTATAGCCAGTTCAGAGGCGATCAGGAAGCGATCATCCGCAATCTGCTTGAGGGAAAAAACACCTTCGTGATCATGCCGACGGGTGCAGGGAAATCCCTGTGCTATCAACTTCCCGCGATGATGATGGATGGTCTCGCGGTAGTGATCTCACCTTTGATTGCCCTGATGAAAAATCAGGTCGATCAGCTCAACACTTATGGAGTAAACGCGCGGTTCCTTAACTCGACGCTCAGCAAGAGCGAGATTACGAGGCTGAAGAAGGATTGCATGAACGGTACGGTGAAGTTGCTGTACGTTGCACCCGAATCGTTGAACAAGGAAGAGACGATCCAGTTTCTCAAAAAAGTCAATGTCACCTTCGTCGCTATCGACGAGGCACACTGTATCTCTGAATGGGGCCATGATTTCCGCCCCGAATATCGCCGGATAAAGGCCATGATCCAGCAACTGGGCAACCTGCCCGTCATCGCCCTTACAGCGACGGCAACGCCCAAGGTGCAGATCGACATTCAGAAGAACCTGCAGATGGAAGATGCAGATGTATTCATCTCATCCTTCAACCGCAAGAACCTCTTCTACGAAGTCCGGCCAAAAAAAGAAACGAGGAAACAATTAATCAAATTCCTCAAGGAACATCGGGGAAAATCGGGCATAATCTACTGCCTCAGCCGGAAGAAGGTCGAAGAGATCGCCGAACTGCTTAATGTGAACGGCTTCAAAGCTGTGCCCTACCATGCTGGCCTTGACGCCGATGTGCGCGTAAAGAACCAGGATGATTTTCTTAATGAGGAAGTCGACATCGTCGTGGCGACCATTGCATTCGGAATGGGCATCGACAAGCCCGACGTCAGGTTCGTCGTCCACTACGACGTACCCAAATCGTTGGAGGGCTACTACCAGGAAACGGGCCGTGCCGGCCGCGACGGGCTCGAAGGCATATGCCTGATGTTTTACAGCCACAACGACCTCAACAAGCTGGAAAAGTTCAACAAGGACAAGTCCGTCCAGGAACGTGATAACGCCAGGATACTGCTGCAGGAGATGGAGTACTACGCCGAATCACCGGTGTGCCGGCGGAGGCAGCTGCTCCACTATTTCGGGGAAGAGTACACCGAGGAGAACTGCGGCATGTGCGACAACTGCGTACATCCCCGCGAACGTTTCGACGGAACTGAATACGTCAAGATCGTCCTGGAGGCAGCGCGCCAGACCGGCGCACGGTTTAAACTCAACCACCTGGTGCACGTAATCCGCGGCGTGGAAGACGACGACTACGTGAAGAGCTACGGCCACGATAAGCTTCCTGTGTTTGGCAAAGGAGCCTCTGAGGATGCGGACTTCTGGAAATCGGTAATCCGCCAGGCGCTCATCTATCAGTATCTCGAAAAGGACATTGAGAACATCGGCGTCCTCAAGATCACTGCGAAAGGCGAATCCTTCCTCAAGAAGCCGTATCCAATCGAATTGGCCCGTGACCACGACTTTACGACCACGGCAGAAGAGGAAGAGAAATCTCCTGAACGGTCAAATGCCGCGAAGGCATACGACGACAAGTTGTTCGAGATCCTGAAGACCCTGAGGAAGAAAATCGCGCGTGAAAAGAATCTTCCTCCTTATGTTATATTCCAGGATCCTTCACTCGAGGAAATGGCTACCACCTACCCCACGACTCCTGAAGAACTTGCTTCAGTAAATGGTGTGGGGATGGGCAAGGTCCGAAAATTCGGTCAGGAATTCCTGGAGGCCATCCAGAACTACGTCGAAGAGAACGATATCGAGACTGCTACCGAAGTTGTGGTCAAGTCGTCCGTAAATAAGTCGAAGATCAAGATCTATATCATACAGCAAATCGACCGGAAGGTCGACCTCGAGGAAATCGCGGAATCCAAGAACATCACGTTCGAGGAGCTGTTGACGGAAATCGAGAATATCTGCTACTCCGGCACAAAGCTGAATATCGACTACTACATCGATCAGGTGCTCGATCCGAGCAAGCAGGAGGAAATCTATGAATACTTCCTCAGTTCGAACACCGACAGCATCGAAGAGGCGATGCAGGACGAGGCTAACGCGGAGTTTACAGAGGAGGAACTCCGGCTGATGCGGATAAAGTTTCTTTCCGAATACGCCAATTAGCCTGCATTGCAGTGCTCTCTGATCGGGTTCGCGCCGCGCCGGGACGCTGAACCCGATTTTTTTTACGAAAACCCGATTCTCCCATTATCTTTGAGCAACGTCCCTTAAAGTGACGCTTGAAGTTTTTTTGCGCGGCTCCGGGTACTGTAGTCGGCGGCCGCGAAATGACCCGGCTTAACGTATGAACATCCTGATTATCGGCAACGGCGGCCGCGAGCATGCACTGGCCTGGAAGATAAAGCAAAGCAGCCTCTGCGACGAGGTTTTCGTTGCGCCGGGCAATGCCGGAACGGCTGCTATTGCCACCAATGTGCCCGTGCCGGTTGACGATTTCGAAGGGATCGGGAAATGCTGCAGGGATCACAGGATCGGCCTGGTCGTGGTCGGACCAGAAGGCCCTCTCGTGAACGGTATCCGCGATTACTTCGAACAGGACGGCACGCTCGCCGCCATTCCCATGGTGGGTCCCGGTCGAAGTGGAGCCCGCCTCGAGGGCAGCAAGGAGTTTTCCAAACAGTTCATGCTCCGCCACGGAATTCCCACGGCCAGGGCGGAAGTTTTCCTTGAATCGGGCCTGGAACGAGCGATGGAATACATCTCGACGTGCAAACCACCCATCGTGCTCAAGGCCGACGGGCTGGCAGCAGGCAAAGGTGTGATCATCAGTCTCACCCAGCGCGAGGCACGCGAAGAGCTGAGACAAATGCTCGTCAACAGGAAGTTTGGCGAGGCAAGTGCGAAAGTGCTCGTGGAGGAATTCCTCAACGGCATCGAATTGTCGGTGTTCGTGCTCACGGACGGCGAGCACTATGTCATCCTCCCGGAAGCGAAAGACTACAAGCGTATTGGTGAAGGTGATACCGGCCTCAACACAGGAGGCATGGGCGCCATTTCACCGGTACCCTTTGCCGGACCGGATTTCATGCAAAAGGTAGAGGAACGCGTCGTAGTACCTACCATAAAAGGTCTCAGTAAAGAGGGCATTCCATACCGGGGTTTCATCTTCATCGGACTGATGAACGTCGGCGGAGAGCCCTATGTTATCGAATACAATGTCCGCATGGGCGACCCTGAAACGCAGGCTGTGCTGCCGCGAATTGAATCGGACTTCGGCGCACTGCTGCTGGCTGTGGCAACCGGGCACCTGGCAGATGCTAACCTGAAAGTAAAAGACGAACACGCTGCTACTGTCGTGATGGTGGCTGGCGGGTATCCGAATGAGTACAAGAAGGGGCATCGGATCAGCGGACTTGACCAGGAACATGACGCGCTCATCTTTCACGCCGGTTCGTCCCGGCGCGATTCCGAAGTGGTTACTAACGGTGGCCGGGTGCTGGCCGTAACGGGCCGCGACGGTTCACTCGATGGAGCATTAAGGAAAGCATATGATACGGCCGCACGAATCAAGTGGGAAGGGGTATATTTCAGAAGAGACATTGGAAAAGATTTGTTGAAACTGGCCTAGACAATTTTAGCTATGGGGTGTACGTGCGGTTCAGGTAAAGGAGTAAAGGTGGCAGGTTGCCGGAATAACGGTGCCTGTCTCACAGGTGGCTGCAATAAGATGAACGTCTTCGACTGGCTGTCCAATATGGATATACCTTCGGAAGACCGATTCGATATCGTGGAAGTGCGTTTCAAGAATGGACGCAAGGACTTTTTCAGGAACAAAGACAAGTTTAACCTGGTCACCGGTGATCCCGTAGTGGTCGAAGTGCCGAACGGTCACCATATCGGCTACGTATCGCTGCAGGGCGAACTGGTCCGTCTTCAGATGCAGAAAAAGAAAATTTCGCCCGACGACCAGATCAAGAAAATCTATCGGATAGCACATCAAAAGGATCTGGAGAAATTTGAGGAGGTCAAGAAGCGCGAAATGCCCACGCTGTACCGGACCCGCGAGATTATCCGGAACATGAAGCTTTCCATGAAGCTTTCTGACGTGGAATACCAGGCGGATAATACAAAGGCAACGTTTTATTATTCCGCCGATGACCGTGTCGATTTCCGGGAACTTATAAAAGTACTTGCCGCTGAATTCCGCATTCGCGTTGAAATGCGACAGATCAGCCTGCGGCAGGAAGCCGGAAGGCTGGGCGGTATCGGCGTGTGCGGTCGGGAACTGTGCTGTTCTACGTGGCTGGCAGATTTCCGAAACGTTACCACGAGCGCTGCCCGCTATCAGAACCTTTCACTGAACCCGAGTAAACTTTCCGGGCAGTGTGGCCGGCTGAAATGCTGCCTGAATTACGAGCTCGAAACCTATCTCGAGGCGCTGGAAGACATACCCAAGGTGGAAGGCCCGCTGCTGACGGAAAAGGGCGCCGCATCCCTCCAAAAGACAGACATCTTCCGAAAGATCATGTGGTTCGGGTATAGCGAGGAAAACACCTGGTATCCCCTGAACGTCGATCGGGTCAATGAGATTCTCCGCATGAACCAGGAGGGGAAGAAGCCTGCGAGCCTTGAAGAAAACGTTGTCGCGGTAAAGGAGCCCATAAGTTCACTAAACAGCGACCTGGAACAAATGGACAAGAAATTCAGTAACAAGTCGCGCCGAAAGAAAAAGAAGGGCCGTAAAGACCGGCGCGGCAAGAAACCTAACCCACGTGGATGAAGAATCTTTTTTTCGCGTCAGTATCAAATTCTGATTCCTGTAGCGGATCCGTTGTTCGACACGGACTTCTTCTCACGCTGGTCTGCAGCCTCTTGTCGTGCGACTCATCCCGGATTTATGATCAGAACTTCGACTTCGAGGGCAGGCAGTGGCTCGTTACAGAAGAGCCCGCATTTGAATTCGAAGTCGCCGACACATCGACGGGGTACGACCTGTATACCAGCGTCCGCAACGAATCGGACTACCCCAACGCAAACCTGTATTACGAATACACGCTGACGGATTCATTGGGGAACGTGTTGGAGAAAAAGCTGCTGTCGCAGTTCCTCTTCGATGAAAAATCAGGAAAGCCTTTTGGCAGCACGGTGCTGGGCGATATATTCGATCACAGCTTCCTTATTCTGGAAAACTACCGCTTCGAAAAGCCCGGCCGCTATACCCTGCGTTACACGCACAAGATGCGTACAGATACACTCAAGGGCATTCTTGCCGTCGGTCTGCGCGTGAACCGGCATATGCCGGGCTAACCCGCCGAAATTTCAAGGAGGGAATCTTTGCTGAAATAAAGTCCTGCGCGCGACAGGAGATCCTGGGGCTGCAAGTGATCGATTTCCTGTATCAACCTGACGTAATGGTCCATAGGAAGGTTATGCAGCGCCATCGTCCGGATCTTGTCTGCGTGCGCGAAAGGCGTGGAAAGATCGCTCTGAAGACTTCCGATGAAATGCCGCCTGCCCACTTCCAGTTCGTCCGCCGGTATTGGTTCCGTACAAACGCGCTCCAGCTCCTTTCGAATTTCATCGAGAGCAACATCCGTATTTTCCCGGTTGACATCGGTTCCGATAAGAAGATAGGCATCACGCTTCATCACGTGGATCGACGAGTGGATGCCATAGGTCAAGCCTTTCTCTTCACGGATATTCTTCATGAGGCGTGAGCCAAAATATCCTCCGAGGACATGGTTAAGAAGGACGAGAGCGGGATAGTCGGGGTGCGAACGCGGTATTGCTCTGCGTCCAATGCGAAGCGATGTCTGCAGACTGCTCTCTTTTTCAACATGACCTCTCCGGTTGCCTGCCGGCTGCGACTCGTGGGTGTTTGCAGGTTGCTTGGCTGCCGGAAGTTGGGACAACGTACTCAGGATATGCTTTTGATGGGCAGCCTCCACTTTGCCCGATACCATCACAATGAGCGGAGTGAACCAGATAGCGTGAAAGGCCTCGAGGTCTTCGCGCTGCAGCGCCTTCACGTCATCGGGTTTCGATTCCCTTCCGTACGGATGATGCGCGCCAAAGAGTGTTTTTCGGAACAGCTGCGAGGCAAGGAACGACGTCTTCTCCATGCTGATTTTCAGATTCTGGAGGAACGTATCCTTTAGTTGAGCAAGTTCGCGTTCCGGAAAGCTGGGTTCGATAAGTACTTCAAGCGCAAGGTCCAGCGCGGGTACGAGATTCCGTGTGATAACATAAAGTGAAACCGTGGCGTAATCCGGTCCCGCGGTTACGTCGAAGTGCGCGCCAAGACGATCGAAACCCGAGGCAATCGCGAAACTGTCTTTCGATCGCGTGCCGCGCGGTAGGAGCTTTGCGGAAAAATGTGCGGATCCGGGAACGGCTTCGTTCCATCGTCCCGCTGGCAACACGAGTTCGATTTTCAGAACGTTTTGCTCGCCACCTTTGATAAAATATACCGGTACGCCTTGGGGTAACGTGGTAACTTCCGGATGGATCAATCCGAAATTCAAGTTACTCGTAAACGCTGGCGGAGTACGTCGATCCAGCATACGTTCAATCGGTGACGGATTCCTGCTGTGAGGCGCTCTTCTGGAGTTCAAACAGGATGGTGAAGCGAAGCGTTTCGGCGAGCGGGTGTTCTCTCTTGTTGGTAGGTACCAGGTAGGCGATGTCAAATCCGAACGATTTTCGCCGAAACCCGGCGCCCAGGGTCAGATATTTCCGGTTGCCCTTGTCCGCTGCCTCGAGAAAATAGCCAAGACGCGCCGCGAACACATGTTCATACCAGTATTCGACACCCATGGACGTAGTAATTTCATGCATTTCTTCTGAGAAGCCCCCCGGCGCATCGGTGAAAGAACTGAACATTCCGCGAAGCAGCGTCTGGTCCTTGTCGATAGTGGGAACAAGCAGCTTGTTGAAGTCTAATAGGAATGTCACGCTGTTGTGACCATCGAGTGCCGTGGTAAATGCGGTACCCAAGCGGAGGTTCGTGGGAAGGAAATCCTTATTGTTGTTATCGGAATAGGTGATCTTAGCGCCGATGTTAGTAATCGATGCGCCCAAAGAAAGGATGGATCCCCTCGAATTCTGAATCTCCGAAGTGTAATAAATTCCAATGTCCGCTGCGACGCTCTTGCCCGGCCGTGCATCGACGCCACCTGAGCTGAACGCACCGGTGAGGTTAGAATGAATGTATCTGCCCGTGAGTCCAAGACTTAACTCCTCAGTGAGTTTGCGGGAATAGGTCAGGTCGAATGAAAATTCCCGGGGATTAAAGTTGGTGCCGTCGATACCGTTCTCCGTGAAGAAGATGTCGCCCAGATCGAAGTACTTGAGTCCTACAGAAATCGCCTGCTCCTGCGTGATCTTGTAATAACCAGTCAGGAATGATATCGACATATCGTTAATGATCTTTCCCAGCCAGGGTGTGTATGATAGGGACCCTCCATAATCAGTGGGAATAAATACGAGCTTGGCAGGATTCCAGTAGCTTGCGTTCGCATCAGGCGAAGATGCAACACCAGTCTCACCCAAGCCGGCATGACGCGCATCAGGTGTTATCAACAGGAAAGGCACAGCCGTCGTAATCGCTTTTGTTTTGCCCAACAATTCGTCGGGGGAATCTACGGGTTGTGAATAGCCGTAGACCGTGAGAAGTGCCAGGGCAAAAGAAAGAAGGAACGGACTAATGCTAAATTTCATCGTGAATACGCATTCAAGGTTCAAAGATAGTTAATTCGCAATAATTAGTTTCGTAACCCGCTCATTTTTAGAGCCATTGGTAACCGAACGAACAACGAGGCGCGCCAGGTATAATCCGCCCTGTACATTTTTCCAAATGCCCTCACGTGTATCGAGTTTCAACAATTCTACTTCGTATGGACTGTCGGGTATAGACAGTTCCTTTGTAGTAAGCAGTCTGCCGGTCAGGTCATAAATAGCCAATGCAGCAAAAAGGTGATCGCCCGAGCGATTGTGCGTGAACGATAATGTCGTTGACGTGGTGAACGGATTAGGATAATTGACGAAACGTTCGATGACAATGGCCTCGCCGTCGGATACAACAAAGTCGATGGATGCACGTGCAGGGTTGTTGTAGGTGTCCCATGCCATCACCGTGATAGTGTGTCGACCGGGTGACAATCTGCGCAATGGGAATTTAACCCATCCTTTCGTGAAGTCGTCGATATCGGCTTGATAGTACTCTTCCAGTTTGTAAACAACGGAATCATCCAACACGGCAACGAGACTGTTTCCAATGCCGTACGCAGACAGGTTTATGCCGCTGGAATCGGCAAGCCGTACGAGCAACTGCGTATCCGGCGAAGCGATTCCGCCATTATGAAAAGTTGTATCACCGATGTACAGACTAATCGCGGGCGGAATGTTGTCACCTGCCGGGTTCGTCTCGCTTTCGCCCACGACGAATTCACTTTCAGCTCCCGCGGCATCCCAGCCATGGCCTTCATCGTATGCATAAAGTGCCACTTTCCCATGGCCAAGGGTATAGGCAATATTGCGCGTCACAACGAACGTGAATGCAAATGTCCCATCCGTTACCCGAGCCGAACCCTGGTGAAGCAGGTTGGTCCATTGTTGAAAAGTGTACGGCAGGTTTTCGTTGCCAAGGGTGGTAAACTCACTCCGCTTGTCATACACACGTGCCTCCAGTACGCCGTTGAAAGAAGAGAGACGCGCATCATCATCGCCCACGATCTCACCGTGAATGGTCACCCGGGACAACGCGCGTAGCGTATCCGTTGTATTGCCTGCTTCAATTGCCGTTACCTTGATCTTATACCTGGGAAACGCTAGTTGAAGAGAAGGATCGCCCAGCAGGGAAAAGTTCCGGTTCGCCACCCCACTCTGGCTTGCATTCTTCGTCCGGCGGAATAACTCTCCCAATGTTAGCGCGCTTTCCGACTGAAGTTCAAACAGCGCGTTGTAAAACGCCTTGTTGAGTGAAAAGTTGTTGTTCGATTCGACGGGTCGTGCTGTCGATACCATCGCGATGGCCCCGCCGGCGGGTCGGATTACGCACAACTCTGCACTGGATTGCTGTGCAGGGTCGTCCTGCCGCCCGAACTCGCATGTCGCCGTGACAAAGAGGGGATAGGTCTTGTTCTTCAGCCTTTCAATGGCGAAGTCATCAAAAATCCGTTCATGCGCCCAGAGCTTTTCGTTACCGTGTCCGGTGTAGTTTATGATTAAGGTACCGCGTTCCAGGATGTCGAGAATTTGACGTTCCGTTTCCGGAGATGCTTCTCCGGCGGGCAACTGCACCTGGCGGAAGGCGTCCAGGTAAATCTTGCGCGTATCCACTTCCGGATGGTTGCCCGAAATGGCCTCGGCCATCTGGTCGGCCTGGTCCTGGTGGATGTTGGCGTCACCGTCGTCCGCAACAAAGGCAATGCGGCTTCTCCATTGTCCAAATTGCTTCGGGTTCGTTTCGTATTCAATAATCTTACTTACGACGCCCTGTGCTTCAGCTAATGTTCTTACCGGAAGACGGCCAACGCCGATATCCATCGTAGGGTTACCGGTGCCCCCATCCTCCTGCCACATGCCTTCTTCGTCCTCCAGGAATCCGAAGTAATCGTCAGACGAATACGTGTTGAGAGGATGCAGCGAATTGCGCGACTCATACGTCGGCACAAAGTTCGTATTAGACTGGACACGATCTTTGTAATCGTACGAGCCCTTGCCTAAGAGAAGCAACGCCTTCAGCGTGCCCGGACTCTTGTCGTAAAGGTGTTTTGCAAAATCGCGTATTGCGGTGAGATCCTGGCGACCTGAGGAAAATTCATTGAATATCTGCGTCGTGGTGACCACAGCCGTAGTCCATCCGTGCGCGCTACGGTGCGCCGCAAGTTGTTCTGCAGCAGCGACAAAGTCTTCGTGCGTGACGATGAGCAACGCTGGTGTCGCCATGCTGTGCAGATCCTGATTTGGAACTTCGCCCTGAAAGACGGGTTCCGGAACCTTATCGGAAAATGCAATGAACTCCCTGAGGGACCCAGTGGCCGTCGTAAATGAAGCTTTGCCCCCGGTCAGTGAATATGCCTGGTTTACAGGAACGTAGGGATCGGAAACATCCCATACGCCAGCCAGCGAGTTGGCTGAAGCGAGTTCGAAGGTTGAGTAGTCATGATCGAGGCTGGCGCTGCTCCGAAAGAGGGTCTGATCTTCGTACAGGGCAAGCGTGCGTTCGAACGATAACAGGAGAAAATTCAGATAGCCCGTACCGGCTCCGTTTTTCAGGTATTCATAACGAACTTCCAGGGCTGCGTCGTTGGCGGCTACTACAGAACTGGCGTCGACGGTGAAGGTGTCGCGTCGGACTTCGCCCTTCAGGGCGTAAGCTGCTCCTGAAATCGGGAGAACGTACTGTTCGCCCGTGGGAACGTTGTTAACGTACAGGCTAAAGGATGAGCCGGTGGAGGATTGCGCCATGACATCACTTACCACCGTGATGACGCCGTCGGGTTGGATTCCGTTAACGTCCCACGACAAGCGAAGGGTTGTATTCACATCAAATCGTTCTCCAAACCATTCCCGTCCTGATTTGAGGATGTTGTGTTCGTCTTGTTCGTGATAAATGAAGTCGTTGTAGCGGGTAATTGTGGGATGTCCGGACGGATCGTCAGATGGTCGTTGTACGATTCTCATGCCTGGATCTCCGCCAAACGTGAGGAAATAAAAATTCTGCGTCGCGTAAAGGTTGTGTTCGTACGCAAACGTGTTCCGCTCCGGATCAAAGTGGACATCATCCGGACCCTCAGCATAAAAGAGAATGTAGTCCGAAGTGTTGAATGCCCCGTCGTCTTCGCCGACGACCTGAATAGCAAGTTCGGTAAGGTCGTCAGGACGCGCTGCGTCATTCGGCTGAGGCAGCATTCCTCCCGTATTGCCGAAAATCCGGATGGTTTTCGGGTCGACTGATCCGGGATTGATCCCTGCCTTGCGAAGAAGATCGTAGGAAATTTTGTAGACTCCGTTTTTTTCGACCGAGAATTTCAGCCACTCGCCGCTTTGCAGAACAGACGACTGTCCCAATACCGTACTTCCCCACGAAATCGCAAGCAAACAGGCAGGCAGGTATTTATATAGGGCCAAACGGGACACCTCAGTCAACTCTTGGGCCGGGTACGGCTGACTTACTCAACGACAAAAGGATGTACAAAAGTATAATGAGCGGTACAGCGGCAAATCTAAAGAGAGCAATTAATACGACAGATATTATGAGGAAGACAAACTGGACCTGATTGTGCTTCCACGTCAAATCTCTGAATTTCAGGGCAAACAGCTCAACGCGGGATACCAGGAGGAGCGAGAAAACGACAGCGACTGCAACGAGGACATACGGGTTGAGCAGGAACGCTCCCGGACCTCCAGCCAGGAAGGGAAGTCCCGTTATGAACAGGGCATTGGCGGGCGTGGGAAGTCCGCGAAAGGAGTTCGTTTGTGTATCGTCGACATTGAATTTGGCAAGCCGCAGCGCGGAAAACACGACGATGACAAACGCAATCCAGGGAAGGTATATGGAGTCGGTCTGCTCCTTGAGCAAGGTGTAAACAAGTACGGAAGGAAGGAGCCCGAAACTTATGACGTCAGCGAGGGAGTCAAGCTCTTTTCCTATTGGCGAGGAAACTTTCAGAACACGTGCGGTGAAACCATCGAGGAAGTCGAAGCCGAGTGCGATCCACACAAACCAGGCTGAGGGTATAAGACCAGGTTCCTGCAACAGGTATACAATGCCTGCGGTGCCTGTCAGAAGATTGCAGCACGTAAGCAGGTTAGGCAGATGTCGGGTCATAACGATCACTTTACGGTGAAGGCGCAAAACGGGTTGGTGCGCTTTTCAAAACCGATGGATGTCGTCGGTCCGTGCCCCGGGTACACGGTAACGTCATCGGGTAGTGTGAACAACTTGTTGTGAATGCTTTCGATCAGTACGCTCCCGTTTCCACCCGGTAAATCTGTCCGGCCGATGCTGTTATAGAACAGCACATCACCGCTGAGCAGTGAAAGGCTTTCTTCGTGATAGAACGCGACATGTCCCGGTGAATGACCGGGTGTGAATAACACCTTCAATGTGGTGTTACCGAAATGGACCGGTTGATCTTTACTAAGGAAGGCGTCCGGCGTCGCCGCGTGGTACCGAAAGAAGCCGTAGTTAGCGGCGTACGAAGAAACGGCCCTAAGGTAAGGCTCTTCGATGGGGTGTATGTAAAGCGGAACGTTGAAACGCTCTTTGATGAAAGCATTGCCCAGCACATGGTCAACATGGCAGTGGGTATTGAGAAGCATTACGACGCGCAATCCTGCATCATCGATGTGACGGACCAGTTCCTCTTCCTCGTATTTTTCGTAGCATCCGGGATCGATTACGACGCACTCCCCCGTTTCGTCAAACACCACATAGGTGTTTTCCTGGAACGGGTTGAATACAAAAGACGCAATCTCGGGCATGCATTGGTGATTTTGATTTCAAAAATACACCGATTTTATGTCAGACTCCCCATTTATGGCCATTTTTGGGACTGCCCATGGCGCACACTGGAAAGCTGGATTGCCTGATTATCGGCCAGGGACTCGCAGGCTCTGCGCTGGCCGTGCAAATGCTTACTCGGGGTTGGCGTATCCTCGTGATCAATCGCGCCGACAGCGCAGCGCCCTCCCAAATTGCTGCAGGCCTCTTCAATCCGGTAACGGGAAAGATGCTCGCCAAAACCTGGATGGCTGATGATTTGTTTCCGTTTCTTCACCGCTACTATCGTCAGGTGGAGCAAATTACCGGCGAACATTTCTATTATCCTCTTCCCATTTATGTTCCGTTCGCCGATGCGCGGGAACAGAACGAGTGGATGGGAAGAAGCACCGACGAATCCATCGGTCATTACGTGAAACAGGTTTTCACTACGTCACAGTATCCTGGTGTGCTGAACGACGCACTCGGAGGGTATGTGCTGGATCAGTGCGGATATGTAGACACGAGGCGGTATGTAACCGCTGTGCGAACGTGGCTTGAACAGCAGGGATGCTATGTTACGGGAAGCGTGGAACCCGGCGACTTGCGCGTCGGGCATTCGGGTGTCAAGTTTGGTCGCTTTGAGGCCGAC
This sequence comes from Cyclobacteriaceae bacterium, assembly GCA_036381475.1. Classification (GTDB taxonomy): domain Bacteria; phylum Bacteroidota; class Bacteroidia; order Cytophagales; family Cyclobacteriaceae; genus ZC4RG29. The sequence continues at coordinate 16,816 of DASVCT010000304.1, read as the reverse complement.
GTTGCGGTCTTTTGTGAGGGTGTCGGCGTGTTTGCAAATCCCTGGTTCGATTGGGTTCCGGTCAAACCATTGAAAGGAGAAATGCTCGCAGTAAGAGGGAAATTTTTGCGTGACGTGATCGTTAATAGAGGCGTGTATATGGTCCCCGGCGCTTCCGATATCTGGCATGTTGGCGCAACATACGAGCGGGAATTTGAATCACCCGCACCCACCGAAGAGGGCAGAAGGGTCCTGGAGGAGAGGCTGCGGGCGCTCACGCCGGTCCCCTATGAGGTGGTGGACCAGAAGGCTGGCGTCCGGCCTTCCACACCCGACCGCAGGCCGCTGATCGGGACCCACCCGGAGCACAGTAACCTCTTGATTTTCAATGGCATGGGGACCAAAGGCATCTCTCTGGCGCCGTACTTTTCCGCGGAAATAGTGGCATGGTTTCAAAAAGAAAAGCAACTTCCGGGTCCGGTGGATATTACTCGCTATAAATCATTATATTGGAATTCTCGCTAAACAGCATGATGTACAGGAGCGTAACATTAGCGGCAATTTTGCTTTTATCCGGGATTGCATTTGACGGGACGGCGCAAAGGGCCTACGAGTCGTTTGGTAAGAACCGCATACAATACCGCCAGTTCGATTGGCAATACCTCAGCGGCGAAAATTTCGATATCTACTACTATGACAACCGTCGGGATGTGGCCACGGAGGCGCTGGAATTTTTAGAGGGCGAGTTTGACCGCATCACCGATATCATCGGATATCCTCCCTATTTTAAAACCAAAGTTTTTGTCTACAATTCGCTCACCGATCTCCGGCAGAGCAACGTGGGACTCAACCGAACCATTTTCACCATTGGGGGCGAAACGGAATTCATCAAGCCCTATGTGGAGGTAGCTCATCGCGGTAACATCCAGGAATTCAAGGAGGAGCTTCTCTACCGCATCTCTGACCTGCTCGTCAACGAGATGATGTTTGGAGGAACACTCAAGGACATCTTCCAAAGTTCGCTTCTGCTAAACCTGCCTGAATGGTTTGTTGACGGCGCCGCGTACTATGTGGCGAAGGGATGGACTAGTGAAATGGATGACTTTATCCGGCAATTCCTTCAAACAAGAAGGTCGCGCAAGCTGGGCAAACTAAGCGGCACGGAAGCCGCCCTCGCCGGCCAGTCCATGTGGAACTTTATCGCGGAGAAGTATGGCAAGAGTTACATTCAGAACATCCTGAATTATACGCGACTTACGCGAAACGAAGAGAAAAGCATCAACCTTACCCTGGGTATTTCCTTCAAACAATTGATGTCGGATTGGGAGAACTTTTATGGCTCGATGGGTGCGGCAGTCGACAAATCGTATGTTTCGCTCGGTACTGCAACGCAACTCACCCCACGGCACAACAAGACAACGCGTTTTACTACCGTGAAGATCAGTCCGGATGGTCGCTATGTTGCTTATGCCGAAAATGACCGCGGCCGCTTTATCGTCAAGGTGCTGGAGGTAGGTACGAGCAAGGAAAAGATAATTTTGTCAGGAGGTTCAAAAGTCATCAACCAACGGGTAGATTATCAGCAACCGCTCATCAGCTGGGCCGATGACCATACATTGGGCGTAATCGGATTGAAGCAGGGCCAGTACGTTTTCTGGCTGTACGATTTGAGTACCAAATCGAAGATCCCCCGCGAAATGGATCGCTTCAGCAACGTGCGCAGCTTCGACTTTTCAGGTAACGGCCGGCTTGTTGTATTGAGCGCGGACTTCGAAGGCCAAAACGACCTGTTCCTGGTTAGCTCCAGGAGGGATCGGGTACGAAGGCTGACCAATGACATCTATGATGACCTGGACCCAAGCTTTGTTCCCGGCTCCAATTCCATCGTGTTCAGTTCCAACAGGACGAGCGATACACTGAAGACCGGAGTCAAGGCTCCCATCGTGGAACTCAGCGACAACTTCAATCTATTTGTTTTTGACCTGGACACGACGACCACTGTTCTTTCGCGCCTCACAAACACAGTGAGCAAAGACTTTTCTCCGTTGGCGATGGACAGTGATAACATTATCTACCTCAGCGACCAGCGTGGCATCATCAACCTGTTTAGGTATAACAGAAAGACATCCATTTACTCGCAGGTGACGAACTTTTCCAGCAGCATCAAACACTACGACCTCAACTTCCCGACGTCAAGTCTCGCGGTCATTGCCACCAATGACCTGAAGGAAAATATCTTCTACAGTGCGTCTTTTGATGTGAACCGCCAGGTGTTCACGCCCGCCACACGAAGAACGGAACTTCAACAGGCACGCACGATCCAGGAACGCAGACAGCGTACCCAGGAAAACCGCAGCATGAGCATCAAAGATTTGCTCAACCAGCGGCTCCGTGGCCCTGCTGAAGACACGGCTCAGACCGAACGCGATACTATACCGCCTCAGGCGTTCCCTCAGGTCATTGAGCCGGACACCGCCAGGGTGTCGCTGGAAGTGCCAGCAGATAGTACGTTCGTTCCCGCAGACAGTGTGCCGCCGCCTGTCGCTATGGACTCGACCGCTATCTCACCGGATACACTTGCCGTTACCGGCGTTGCTCCTGATACGGTCAACGTAGCTGAAGAAACACCCGTCAATGAAGGAATCGTCAATACGGACGACTACGAGTTCGAGGAAGAACCTGTCCGGGAAACGCAGCCCGGGAATACGTTCCTAACCCGGTTTGCTAAGGCAAGGGAAAAGAGCCGCATCACCGGTCCGTTCCCATATGAATCCAAGTTCAGCGCCGACAATCTGATTACATCCATCGTAATTGATCCGCTGCGGGGACTGGGCATCCAGATAGAAACGCAGATGAACGACATGATGGAGAATTACCGATTCTTCGGCGGCATCATGACTACCATCGACCTGCGCAACAGTGATGCCTACGCGGAATTTCAATATCTGCCCGCATTTATCGACTTCAGTGCACGAATCGACCGCAAAGCGATCATGCGGCGTCCTACGAGTGACGAGGGAAGCATTTACAACTACAGCCTGCATAAACTGGAGTTCGGCGCCTCGATGCCGATAAGCGACAGGGCGCGGGTCTCTGTTAAACCTCTCTTTGAAGTCGCCCGGTCAGTCAACATGGGAAAGGACAACCTTCCCCAAACCAGTCTCCGTGAAAAGCCAAAGAACAACTACTATGCTGGCATCCGCACGGAGTTGGTGTACGACAACTCAATTGCCAGCGGCATGAATATTATCGAGGGAACGCGGGGTAAGATAGCGTTCGTCCACCACCAGGGCCTAAGTAACGAAGACCTCAGTTTCAGCCAGGCCTACATTGACATACGACACTATCAGAAAATTTATAAAGAAATCGTCTTTGCCGTTCGCGGGTTTGGCGGAACCTTCTTTGGCCGGTCACCTAAGCTTTACCTGATGGGGGGTATGGACAACTGGTTCTTTAATGAAAGCCGGGAAGAAGGAACGACAAGCGATGGCAAGCCCAACCCGCTTGGCATTTATCGCGAGAACCAGGACATCCTGTTCATGGAATATGCTACCGGACTCCGGGGCTTCGACTATGCGACGTTGTTTGGCAACAGCGTGCTGATGTTCAATGCTGAATTGCGTATCCCCATTGCCCGTACGCTGGCCGGCGGCCCGATATCATCAAACTTTTTCCGCAACATGCAGCTCACGGCATTCTACGATATGGGTACATGCTGGTCCGGAGAGGCACCGTTTAATTCGCAAAACAGTGTGAGTTACAAGGTGATCAAGAACGGGCCGTTCGAAGCACAGCTAAAGAATTTCCTCAACCCCTGGCTGTATAGCTACGGCGTCGGATTCCGATCTGTCATGCTCGGCTATTACCTCAAGTTTGATCTGGCCTGGCCCGTAGAAAACTTCGAGGTGGGCGAACCCAGACTGATGGTTACCATTGGGTTTGACTTTTGAGAAAGAGTTGAGGGGTTGAAGAATTGAAGAGTTGAATATTCCTTAACTTGCCGCTGCGGGACATCACCAATCCCGAAATGATATGATTAAGTCCATGACTGGCTTTGGCCAGGCGGTGTACGAAAACGGCAGCGCGCAACTCAGCATAGAAGTCAAGAGCCTGAATTCAAAATTCTTCGATCTTGCGCTGCGCGTTCCCAAAGCTTTTGCCGACCGCGAACTCGAGTTACGTAATATCATAAGTGAGAAACTCGAACGGGGAAAGGTGTCGGTGACAATGGAGTTTGTCAGGACAGGTGATAACGAGATCCGACAATCCTACAACGGCGCTCTCTTTAAGAGCTACTTCAGGGAGCTGAAAAACCTCGCTGATGATGTGGGGGTCTCCGCCATGGAAACCATTTTTAGCCTCGCACTGGCATCGCCTGACGTGATCCAGGTGCGCCTTCGGGATGAAGTTTCGGACGCGGAGTGGCAGTGGGTTCGCAGCGCGTTCCTCGAGGTGATCGCAAAATGCGACGCATTCCGGGTTCAGGAAGGAAAATCGCTGCACAACATGTTGGCGGATTGTTGTGACAAGATCCGCAAAAACCTCATACAAATCGAGTCCCTGGATCCGGAGCGCGTAGCGCGCATTCGCGAACGGCTTAAGACCAACGCGGCATCGTACCTTGTAGACAACGGTTTCGATGCAAACCGGCTTGAACAGGAGATCCTTTATTATATTGAGAAGCTGGACATCAACGAAGAAAAGGTGCGACTAAAGACGCATCTCGACTATTTTATAGAGACGTTGGATGCACCGCAATCAAGCGGCAAGAAGCTAAACTTCATTTCCCAGGAAATTGGCCGGGAGATCAATACCATTGGATCCAAAGCCAACGATGCTGCTATACAGAAGCACGTAGTCGTTATGAAGGAAGAACTGGAAAAGATTAAGGAGCAGCTCAACAACGTGCTCTGACCTGCACTTCACATCAACTTTGCAAGCGTGTTTATGTACCGTTCCGGTAATTCACCCTTGATTGCGGTCTGATAGTCGTTATAACTGCAAGGTACAAGACTGTTTCGTGAGTATCGTTCTACGCCGTTCGGATAGGGCACTTCCATCCACCACTTATCGCTAAGTTTGCTTTTGTAGAAGGCCAGCGTCTCGGTTTCACCGGGGAGTGTGACCACGTACTTGAGAAAGTCCATGCTCCGAAAGTTGATGTCATTCTTTCGGTGATTGAATCCTTCTATGAAATACCAGATCATGGTAGCCACCACGAAGGCCGTCTTGCCCTGATCGTCGTCCAGGTTGGGATCGTATTCATAAAACCCGATGGAGCTGAGTTTTTCATTAAGACCGGCGTACCAGCAGATCTGGCAGGCATCTTCGCCCGATAATCCGAACGGCAACGCCCTGCTGTTGCCCGGCGCGTCGGAGGAACGTATTGCTGTGATGTCAAAGGATACCAGGTCGGCGTTTCTTACCGTAGGCTCGATCTCCGCCAGGTTGGTCCGCATTTGCCCGACGCGAAAGGCTTCAAAGTAAAGTTTCTCCAGGACGGCGACAGATCCCGGGTCGATGAGGTAGCTCTGGTAGGCGAGGTGCGTATAACTGAAAAGGTAGTTCGGCTCGTGAAGAAGGATCCGGTGAATGTGTTTTCGGTTGGCCGGTGCTTCGGAGCCTTCCTCCAGGTCGAGAAACGCATCGACGTTCAGGAAGCTGACGAGCTTTTCCATGCTCTCGTATGCCGTGTATTGTCCGTAGTCAAGGTCCTGGCTGCCGCCGATTATGACCGGCAAAACGTTGCTCTCAAGAAGAACCCGGCATACCTCGCTTACGCGGACGCATGATTCATCCGCATCTACGCCCGGATTCAGATTTCCCAAGTCGACAATGCGTGCACCGCCTCTTCCGCGTTTCAGTCGGTATAGCTTTCGGCGGATCTCATCAGGTCCCGCCGTGGAGTTACCGGAGCTTTCCGACCCTCTGCCGTCACCAATGCCGAACATGGCAATTCGAGCGTCGCGGTAATCGGGCATCTTGTCGCCAAAAACGTGAATGCTCTTGAAGAAAGACGAGGCCGAATCTATCCCTTCGTATACCGACTCGTCAACGGGAGAAAAAAAGATCGTTAGGTCCATGGCGAGGCATTACATCGGGCTGAATATAGAATTTTCACTCAACTTCCCGGACACGGCTCGACAATTCATCCCTAAAATTTGACTTCCTGACCTGCAAAAAATCCCAAACAGGTCCATTTCCCGGCTAAAGCGCTCAAAATTTATAATATTGGTCTGATTGTGAGCCAATTACTTGTCCAAACCAAACTTACACTTAAGTATGATCTGGATCTTAAGATCATACTGTTTGCTATTTTGTACTATATCGCGGCCCGGCTGGGATACTTTCTTTCGTTCCAGGACACCACTGCGCTGCCTGCATGGCCCCCTTCCGGCATTGCCTTCGCGTTGATACTTCTGATGGGAAGGGTCACGTGGCCCGGCATCACCATCGGCGCACTCATCGCCAACGTCATGGCCTACTGGAATACGCCGGATGTTCCTGCCCAGACCGTGATCGCGGTAAGCAGCTGTATTGCGGTAGGCCACACACTTGAGGCACTCATCGGCAACTTTTTGATTCGTCATTGGATTCGCGATGACTACCCGTTCCGTAATGCAAGAAATGCTTTTCGTTTTCTCTTTGTAACGTTGCTGATGACCGTGGCAGGAGCGGGCATAGGAACTTCGAGTCTCCTGTTGTTTGGTCTCCTTCCGGAGGAGCGACTCCTCCAGTCATCGCTTTCGTGGTGGGTTGGGAATGTTGTCGGCATTCTACTTTTTACACCCTTTGTGCTGGCGCTCGTTCGCGGCCGCCGTATCACATTCAATCTCGAAAAAGGCGTAGAAATCGCAGTGTTCCTGGCGGGCATAGCAGGCCTGTACATGTTGTTGCAGCTGGATTACATGTCCGAGACTATTGGTCGCGCGCTCCCCTTCCTTATCCTGCCGTTCCTCCTTTGGTTGGCCTTCCGCTTTGACCTGATCGTTGCCATAACTGGCGTGCTCCTCGCGTCGCTTTTCGCCATTTACCTGACAGTCAACCGTGAAGGACCGTTCGTATTGCCCGAGTCGTCAAACTCGATGCTCCTGCTGCAGATATTCATCGGCGTTACGAGTATATCGACAATTATCCTATCGGCAACCGTGCGCGAAAGGCTCACCGTGCAACGGGAGTTGCAGACCTTCAACAGCAACCTGGAAACTATGGTCCTGGATCGTACGAAGGAGCTGAATGAGGAGATCAGGACCCGCCGTTTGGCGGAAGAGAAGTTACGCAAAACGAACGAGGAGCTGAGCAAACGGAACGCCGAACTCGACAACTTCGTCTACAGTGTTTCGCACGACCTTCGCGCACCCATCGCGTCCGTGCTCGGACTAATTAACCTCGTGCGCAAGGATAAGGATTCGAAGATGCGCGACATGTACCTGGACCTGGTCTATCGCAGTGCGCAGCAGCAGGATCACTTCATCAAGGAGATTTTGGATCAGTCACGCAACTCGCGACTTGATGTCAATCGCGAAGAGGTTTATTTCGAACCCCTGATAGCCGAAACGTTCGATCAGCTAAAGCTGGCCTTCGTTAACGAGAATGTGAAGAAACAGGTTAGGGTGCAGCAGGAGGGTCCATTCTTCAGCGACCGGTGGCGTTTAAAGGTGATCCTGAGCAATATTATTTCCAATTCAATCCGATACCGGAATGGTAGGGATCCCGTAATCCGCGTCGATGTCTGCGTGGATAATGATCGGGTGAAGATGTCTATTGAGGATAACGGCCGCGGCATAGCACGCGAACATCTCTCGAAGGTATGCAAGATGTTTTACCGGGCCACGGACGACGGGCATGGATCAGGCCTTGGCCTCTACATTGCCAAGGAAGCGGTCGAAAAACTCAACGGATCGCTGAACATTACCTCGCAGGAAGGCGAAGGAACTACGGTTAACCTTGAGATTCCTATCATGAGGTCATAGGCCTCACAGAAGATACTTTTTAGGGTGGTTTGTTTTAGGTTGAAAGGGGGGCGCAAGCCCCTCTTTCTTTTGGAAAGGTTGAAGATTAAAGGTTGAAGAGTTGAATAGGGGTTTGTGCGGATAGGAGAGATTGAAGGATTGAATAAGACAATCGTATTCAATCCTTCAACTCTTCAATCTTTCTCAAAAGTTCATCACATAGTAAACCGACAGCAGCCAGTCGGCGAAAGCGGCGTCGCCGTGTCTGTACTGGCCGGTAATTTCAGTTTGTTGCCGGTCGATGACACTCTGGGTCCGGTTCCGGTACAACGCGATCGGGAAATTCACGCCGATCGAATGCTTGTGGCTGATCATGTACGAGACTGACGGCTCGATCGAGACGATGTAGCCGGGACGGCGGAAGCCATCGCTATCTCCGATGAGGTCCTCAACCGGGATACCTTCGTAACGGACACCCAGGCCGGCTTGCAGGTTGTGGAACACAACCCGGCCGCCTGCGCGAACCAGGAACTGATCCGTCACCGAGAATTCATTGGACAGAGGAATTCCGCTCGTCAGGTTGGCGCTTCTGAGGGTGCCGTTTGTATTTCTGGGATTGATCAGATAGAAGCCGGTCAAATAACCGTACACATTGCGGGCAATTTTGTGGCTAAACTCCACTTCTGTGGTCACGCCGAAGCCTCCGTCGCCGGGCTGGATGGATTGATCAACCGGGCGTAGTTCCAGGCCTTCAGGCCGGTGGAAGTAATCCTTGTAGTTGTAGTTGCCCGTAGGGAGCTTGAAGCCCAAACCGAAGGTGAGGTTGCCCTTTTCCGTCTCAGGGATTGCGGCATAGTAGGCGGCGAGGCGGATATCGCCGATTCCGTGGCTGCTGGTATGGTAACGCTCGCCGCTGCTGTTGCCTTTGTGTTCATACAGTGAAGACCGGTCGATATAAACCAGCGGTACGATAACAGAAAAACTCCAGCGGTCAGTTGCGCGGTACGAAGCGCCCAGGGAAAGAGAGTAATCATTGTTCATCACCTGGGTTCCCTGTTCTACGCGTTCTTTTTGTTCTTCACTACCCTTGAAATGCTTGTAGGAGTGAAAGTATCTGAAGTTGGCGCTGAGTTGCCAGCTGCTCGACTGCATGCTGTCAAAGGTAATACTGCAAGGCGAGGCCATATTACGGACTGCGACACATCCTTGCCCCGAAACGTCGGTAACGACTAGTGCTACACAGGACAGGATAGAAAGTAAGTACACGTATAATTTCATAGCAATACGTTAGGTCGTGGACAAATTGTAAAAGAGCATAAAACCGCGTGCGATGTAGCAGCGGTTACAAGGCATGGAAAAGGATTTCCAATATTAACCCACGACGTCTTTGGGAGGAGGAGTAGGCACCGCCGCAGCTCTGCTCAGCAGCGATTCGGCAGTGATTGCATACCAGGGTCTGAGATACCCGAAATCCGGGCTCAATATTTCAAGCAGCTGGTTGCTGTTGAAGTCCTTGCTCATCTTGGACCAGACACTTTGCGCCTTGCCCATCGGAGCCGCTCCTTCATGGGAGACGGGAATATCATTGGAAAGCTTCGCGTAGCGCGTTAGTTGCTTGGCAAGGCGTTCCTGGGCCTGGTCGCGCACGCAGACGATGTACAAGGTATCGTTGGCGTACCTTTGCTTCAGGAGGCGATAATACGTTCCCCTGTGCTCTACGAGCCCGGTAACCTTTTCATACCCATTGTCCGTGATGTGGTAGGGTAAGGTAAGCGCAACCTTGAAAAGGTAGGTGTCTTCGGGTTCGATTTCCTGATTATCCACCTTTTCCGAAAACTTGAGGGAAGCCTGGTACTGCAACCCCACAAATACAAAGTAATATCCGCCAACATTGAAGAGGAACAGAAACAGGAATACGATGGATGCAAACCGTTTCACAGGTCCGGGGATTGCGGGGTTGTGTAATGCAAGATAGCAAAATTCCCCAAATATGAAAGATCAGGGCGTTTCCTGACCCGGGTACCCTTTTTACCCTCCGAAATCGTCGAATCGGATGTTTTCCTTCGGAATGCCCAGCTCGTCCAGCATTTTGAGCATGGCCGCGTTCATCAGGGGCGGTCCGCAGAGGTAGTATTCGACGTCTTCCGGCGCCGGATGGTCCTTGAGGTAATTGTCGTACAGGCACTGGTGGATGAAGCCGACGTACCCGTCTCCTTCCGGATCGTCCAGGCTCTTCTTGATTTTCCAGTTATCCTCCGGAAGGGGTTCGGAAAGCCCGATGTAGAATTTGAAGTTCGGGAATTCCTGCTCGATTTTTCGGAAATGATTCACGTAGAACAACTCCTTCCTTGAGCGGCCACCGTACCAGTAGGATACCTTGCGGTTAGTCCGCTCTGTCTGGAACAGGTGGAAAATATGAGCCCGAAGCGGCGCCATACCGGCACCACCCCCAACATAGATCATTTCGCGGTCGGTCGGGTTGATGTGGAATTCGCCGTAAGGCCCCGAGATCGTTACTTTGTCGCCGGGCTTCCTCGAAAAGATGTAGGAAGAGCAAATGCCCGGGTTCACATCCATCCAGCGATTGTTGGCGCGGTCCCAGGGAGGAGTAGCTATCCGGATGTTCAGCATAATGATGTTTCCTTCCGCCGGATGGTTGGCCATCGAATAAGCGCGGAAAAGGGGCTCATCGTTTTTCATCTTGAGGTCCCACAGCTTGAATTTGTCCCAATCGGAACGGAAGACATCCGCGGGGTGACCCAATTCCGGGTGGGGGGTGATGTCAATGGTCTTGTAATCAACCTCGATGGCAGGCACGTCGATCTGGATATATCCTCCCGCTTGAAAACTGAGCGACTCACCGGGAGGAAGCTTCACGACAAATTCCTTGATGAAAGTGGAAACGTTGTAATTGGATACCACTTCGCATTCCCACTTTTTGATGCCAAATATCTCTTCCGGAATCCGGATCCGCATGTCCTGCTTCACCTTGACCTGGCAGCTCAGGCGCACATTGCCCAGTCGCTCCTGCCGGCTGAGGTGCCCCAGTTCCGTAGGGAGAACGTCGCCCCCACCCGCTTCAACAACGCACTTGCAGGTGGCACAGGTGCCTCCGCCTCCGCAAGCCGACGGCAGGAAAATTTGCTGAATGGCAAGCGTCGTCAGCAGAGAACTGCCAGCCGGTGCAACCACCGGATTACTTTCATCGCCGTTTATGACGATCTTGACAGGCCCTGACTGCACGAGTTTGGACTGCGCATACAGCAGCATGAATACAAGGAGGAGGATTATGAGGGTAAAGGCAACGATCGATGTTATGATCAGCATACCAGGAACGGTTTTTACGCTCCAAATATACTACCCACGCAACGATTCAACCAGAACTTCGATCTAATTTACAGGTTCACGCGGCAAAGGATCCGGCCCTGGCGGATTCAGACGGACGGCTCACTGGAACGAACGCGGCGTCTGGTTTGAGAATGATGCCGACGTCCTCATGTTGCTGCCATTTTCGCAGGGTGGAGAGCGTGGCCTGACCGATCATGTACTCGCGGCCGTCAGCGGCGTAGCCGGATTCAAAATTTTCGAAGTCGCTCAACGACACCGGAGCCCCGTTCTTGAAGCTCACACAAACGCCGACGCTGAGATCGTTGGAGAATTCCACCCCATGGTCGCGGTGGTGCCGCTTGTATTCATACGCATAATCGTACGTTAGCGCGGAAACGTCTGACAATACGGCAGAGCCCGTAGGGTAGCTGCCCGCTCCTTTGCCAACAAACAGTTGCTTTTCAGCGAATGCCCCCTCTACGGAAACGGCATTGTATTCATTGCGTATTGCAGCGAACGGGCTGGTATCTGAAATATACTGAGGTATGACGAAGCCGTACACACGGTTCGCGATCTTGACGGCGCGCGCGATAAGTTTTATATGCAAGTTGTTCTCCCGGGCGTAGCGCAAGTCGAGATCCGAGATGCGGTCGATGCCGACATTGATCACGTCCTCAGGTGAAATGAACAATCCATACGTATGCGCGATGGCGATAACCAGCTTGTATTTGGCGTCGAATCCCTGCACATCGAGACGTGGATCGCTTTCGGCAAAGCCCAACTGCTGGGCTTTCGCTAGCGCTTCCGGGTAGGTTTTACCTTCTTCGAAGACTTTGGTGAGAATATAGTTTGTAGAGCCGTTGAAAATGCCTTCAATGCTTTTGATGAGATCGTTGTCGTAATACTCCTCCAAATTGCGGAGGATCGGTATGCTCCCGCACACGGCGCCTTCATAGAGCACCGAACGCTGATGTTTCTGCTGCAGTTCATATATTTCTTCGAGGTGTTCTGCCAGCATTTTCTTGTTGGCGGTCACCACATGTTTGCCGTGCTGCAGTGCAGACTTCACGATCTCATACGCCGCTTGCGCGTCGTCAATGAGTTCGACGACCACATCGATAGCAGGATCTTCCAACACGTCGGCCCTGTCATAGGTGAACAGTTCCTGGGGCAGCGGTCTCGCTTTGTTCCTGTTCTTCACGCAAATTTTTCGGATGGTGGCCTTCACACCTGCTGATTCTTCGAGGACGTGATACAAACCTTGTCCCACGCATCCGAATCCAAACAGGCCGAGTGTTAACTCCTTTCTCATGACAGAACGCTGATTTTTTCCCTGTAGAAATGTTTTAAGATCGTGTTGAGTTGGTCGAATTCCACCAGGAATCCGTCATGCCCGTAGGTAGAGTGTATGACCTCCACTTCTGCCTGCGGAATATGGCGGGCCAGGTAACGCTGCTCGCCTATGGGGAATAGCAGGTCATTCTGTATTCCGATGACGAGGGCCCGGGCCGTAATGCGGGATAATGCCTCCTCAACGCTTCCCCGCCCTCTGCCAACGTGGTGACTGTCCATCACCTTGGTGAGTATCCAGTACGTAAAGGCGTTGAACCGGTCGGCCAGTTTTTGGCCCTGGTATCGCTGGTATGACGCAGCACGAAAGTTGTCCAACTTGTCCGAAGTTTTTTCTGCCTGCGTCTGAGCGAAGATCTCGTACTGCCGGTATGAGATCATGCCGATGGCGCGTGCCGCTTTGAGTCCCTCTGTACCGGCGCGGCGTTCGTCTTCCTTCCATGTCGGATCAGCTTCGATAGCCAGACGCTGGGCTTCGTTGAACGCAATGCCCCACGGCGAATGCTGTGCGTTGCAGGCGATCGGTACGATGTAACGGAAAACGGATGGCTCCAGGATCGCCCACTCCAATACCTGCTGACCTCCCAATGAACCGCCGATCAGCGTATGAACCTGATCGATTTTCAAATGTTGGCGCAACAGATCAAATGCTCTGACCACATCGCGGTTCGTGAGCGGGGGAAATGTATGAAAGTATGGTTTACCTGTAGCCGGGTCAGGTGACAGCGGGCCTGTCGAGCCATAACATCCGCCCAATATGTTGGCGCAGATGATGAAGTAATGGCGCGGATCAAACGCGCTGCCTTCGGAGAAGAGGTCCTTCCACCAGGCTGTAAAATCGGAACTTCCCGTCAACGCGTGACAAACCCAGATCACGTTGTCACGCGCGGGACTGATCTTGCCCAACGTTGAATAACGAAGCTGGAAGCCGTCGAGTGACCCGCCGGCTTCCAGGGGAAAAAGTTGGTTGTAGTGAAATGTACTGTCTTCTCTTTCCATCATAAAAAGTTGTGCAACCGTTCTATTGGACGGCGTGGTTTGCTACGGTTTCTTTGCTGAACACGGCCGCAAATGCCTGCTCGAAATCTGCTTTGATGTCGTCAATATGTTCAATGCCCGTCGACACACGCAACTGGTTCGGCAAAACGCCCGCTGCGAGTTGTTCTTCATCCGATAGCTGCTGGTGCGTGGTGACCGAAGGCTGAATGATGAGACTCTTGGCATCTCCTACATTCGCGAGGTTGCTGAGCAACTTGAGATTATCAACCAAGGCTGTTGCCTCTTCGCGGCTGCCCTTGACAGTGAAACTCAGAACGGCGCCAAATCCGTTGCGCAGGTACTTTTTGGCCAGCTTGTTATACGGGCTGCTTTTCAGGCCGGGGTAATTTACGGATTCAACGTGCGGATGTTGTTCGAGCCATTCTGCCAGTGCAAGCGCATTATCGCAAGAACGCTGTACGCGAAGTGACAACGTCTCGAGACCCTGGAGGAACAGGAAGGAATTGAACGGGCTGACGGCCGGACCGAAGTCGCGCAAGCCTTCCACACGCGCCCGGATAATGAACGCGACGTTGGGCAGCCCCAGCGGATTGCCTTCGCCGAAAACATCCCAGAATTTAAGTCCGTGGTAACCTTCGGAAGGTTCAGTAAACTGCGGGAACTTTCCGTTGGCCCAGTTGAAGTTTCCTCCGTCGACGATAATACCGCCAATGGATGTGCCGTGCCCGCCGATCCACTTCGTAGCAGACTGCACGACGATGTGTGCGCCATGTTCGAGTGGCCGGCACAGGAATCCTGCTGCGGCAAATGTGTTGTCAACGACCAGCGGAATGTTGTGCTTCTTAGCGATCGCGGCGATGGCCTCGAAGTCGGGAATGTTGAATTCGGGGTTCCCGATGGTCTCGACATAAAGCGCGCGCGTATTCTCGTCGATTTGTTTTTCAAAGGATTCCGGATCGTCTCCATTAGCGAAACGGACCTCGATGCCAAGACGCTTGAACGATACTTTGAACTGATTATAGGTGCCTCCGTAAAGGAACGAAGTAGACACGAAGTTTTGGCCGGCGTTAACGATAGTCGTCAGCGCCAGGAACTGAGCTGCCTGTCCGGACGCGGTAGCGAGCCCGGCAACGCCGCCTTCGAGCGCGGCAACCCGCTTCTCGAACACGTCGGTCGTCGGATTCTGGATCCGGGTGTAGATGTTTCCGAACTCTTTAAGGGCAAACAAGTTCGCGCCATGCTCGGAATTGCGGAATGAATAAGAGGTGGTCTGATAGATAGGTACAGCACGGGAAAGGGTGGTGGGATCGACTTCCTGGCCAGCGTGTACCTGGAGGGTTTCGTACTTAAAGTTTGACATGATTGTAAATTTTTGATTGTTTGATTGAATTTTGCCCAATTATTCAACCAGATACGGCACTCATGTGCCGAATCTGCGCATTGAAGCTGAAAAGTTGGGTAGATTGAATGTCAACAGCTCCGATGCGAACAGAGTCGCATAATTCGACACCGCTCAGGGGTGGGCAGGGAGGTGTCAAAAGCGGCATAAGCCCCCAGGGCAAATGCATGCGCCGTGTTCTTGATTAATGTGTTCATTTTTTAATCGGTTTATATTATCCCATTTTCTGGGATCAGGAATTAGCACCTTTTCCCTAGCGGGAAGGTTGCTAGCGCTTCATTGAGCCTGTCTCTCAGCGCTTCTTTATAAATCGATTAAGCGACGGGCTTATTCGACTTTGAAATGCAAACGTAGGCCATAGCGGCGTAGTTTCCAATAACGTGAGGTTTTTTTTGTGTTACAACGCTTACAAATGTTCGTACCTGGTTGGAAATGGGGAATAAGGAAATAAGGAAATGGGGAAATAGGGAAATAGGGAAATAGGGAAATAAGGAAATAGGGAAATAAGGAAATAAGGGAATAGGGAAATAAGGAAATAAGGAAATAGGGAAATAGGGAAATAAGGAAATAAGGGAATAAGGAAATAGGGAAATAAGGAAATAAGGGAATAAGATGGTGTGGGGATCAGGTTAGCATGCCACCGTCCACCTGGAGCACCTGCCCGGTAATGTAGGAAGAAAGCTGAGAGGCGAGGAACACACAAGCATCCGCGACGTCTTCCGGCTTGCCACCACGTTTCAGTGGTATGGCGTCGCGCCAGGATTGCACGGTCTTTTCATCAAGTTTGGCTGTCATCTCCGTTTCAATGAAACCAGGGGCCACCGCATTGGCACGAATTCCCCGCGAACCTAACTCGAGTGCCACAGACTTGGTAAATCCGATGATGCCCGCTTTCGATGCGGCGTAGTTGGCCTGTCCCGCGTTTCCTTTAAGGCCAACGACAGACGTCATATTGATTATTGATCCGCCTTTCTGCTTCATCAATTGTTTTGTCGCTGCCTTGACGGTGTTGAAGCACGACTTAAGATTCACGTTTATCACCTGGTCCCACATAGCCTCCGTCATCCGCAGCAAGAGATTGTCTTGCGTGATGCCAGCATTGTTGACCAGTATATCAAGGCTTCCGAAATCGGCGATGACGGCGTTGACAAGCTGTTCGGCTTGAAGGAAGTCGCTTGCATCGGAGCGGTACCCTTTCGCCTTGACACCCTGTGCCGTGAGTTCCTGCTCCAGCGCCACACCCTGTTCCACACTCGACAGATAGGTAAACGCGATGTTGGCGCCATGCGCTGCGAAACGCAATGCAATAGCACGACCGATACCTTTCGAGGCTCCCGTGATCAGGGCATTTTTTCCTTCAAGTAGTTTCATCTGGATGTCTGTATTGGGCGCTAAAATTAGTCAATTCTGCCAAACTAGCGCCACACCCCACCATCTCCTCCTATTGGTCCCTGACATTACTTTTCACTCTTACTCTCACTCTCACTCTCACACTCACACTCACACTGCCTTTCCCCTGGTCCACTATCCTGCATTGCGCGCCAGGAAAAGTTGTACCCCGCTGAAAGGTTTCCTGTGGCGCTGGGGCTGATTATTCTTCACTCTCACACTCACACTCACACTGAATTACGGGATTGCTTTTTGAAAGAGCGTCGGCGCGTTTATCTTTGGCCTGCAAAATCTCAAATCCCAAGGATATGTCTAAATACGATATTGTTATCATCGGGAGTGGACCAGGTGGTTATGTAGCCGCCATCCGGGCTTCTCAACTTGGAATGAAAGTGGGGGTGGTCGAGAAGGCCGAGCTGGG
>DASVCT010000303.1:0-11258 GCA_036381475.1 Cyclobacteriaceae bacterium | reverse complement strand
GGGAAAAAAGAGTTTAAGAAAGCAAGGTCAAAGCGACTTGACTTTCTCGAAAAAAAACCATTAATAAAATTCAGAAAAAAGACAATAGCCTCAGAAAAGATGGCTAAAATTGAAGATGTTTAGCACATCGTTATGGCCAATGAATTATCTTTCAATTCTTTATTGACAGCGTTCGTTGTCCCCGAAAAAAGTGATTGGATAAAAGTTGCGCGCGACGAAACCGGCCTTGACGATCCGCTCGAAAAACTCAGCCAGCAGATAACGCAAAGTCTTTCCGTTTTACCTTTTTATGATTACACGGACCTTTTAGCGATAAAGTACGATGACCGGTATGCATTACCGCCGGTCGAAGATGAAAACCTGACTGCCCGGTATTGGGAAAACGTTCCTCCGGTTGCTGTTGCGAATCCGCGGGACGCAAATAAACAGGCTCTTGCGCATCTGACCAAGGGGGCTCAAGGAATTTTTTTTGACCGGCTCGCAGAAACAGACGTCGTTTTGCAGGATATCGACCGGTCGATGTGCAGCACCTGGTTCATGGTTCGGCGTGCAACGGACCAAACCCTGGCAGCCGACCTGCTGCGTCCTGATACCACGTACAACACATATTTGTTGTGGGAACACACACCTGCCAAACCAGAGCAGTTTGTCGTCCGGGCAGGCTCAAGCCGTGGACTGGGCATTACGGTCGAGCGCAGGACCGACATCGTCGAAGAAATCGCAACGGCACTCACGTCCGCCGTCCATTTGCTCGACGTACTCACCGATATGGGCTTCTCCCCTGCAACGATCGGCAGGCAGATATGCTTTTCATTCTTCGTTGAAAGCGACTTTTTCCTTTCCGTTGCAAAATTCAAAGCCATGCGAAGATTGTGGTACCAGGTAATGAGGGCCTATGATGTATATGATTTCCCCTACGACGATCATTTTCTCCACGCGCGGTGTGCGCCAGCTGTTCCCGAACGGTATGAACCCCGGGGCGGTCTCATTGCCAACGCACTAGCGGCCGTGTCAGCCGTTTGCGGCGGCTGCAATGCACTGACCATATTTTCCGATATTCCTGACCAGGACCTTGCGGCGGCAGTCGCACGAAATATTTCTTCCATACTGGCCAATGAAGCCCACCTGGACAAGGTGTCCGATCCTTTTGCCGGCGCGTACTTCCTTGAAACACTGGTCCAGCGAATCGCACAGGAGGCATGGGCCGTGTTTACAAACGGGACAGGACGCGTATGAAACCCGACTTTTCGCGGATTGCCTTCGATAAGTTTCAACCGGTCGCAACCCACGCTGCGAAAAGACAGCCCTGGACGACCGCCGAAGGCATTGAACTTCCACCGGCGTGCACAGCTGACGTGTCCGATGGCCTCGCCCACAAAAAGTTTTCCGCCGGCCTCCCTCCTTTTCTTCGGGGTCCATACGCAACGATGTATACAACGCGACCCTGGACAATTCGCCAGTACGCCGGCTTCTCAACAGCAGAAGCGTCCAACGCATTCTATCGAAAGAATCTCGCTGCAGGACAGCGGGGACTATCTGTCGCTTTCGACCTGCCCACGCACCGTGGATATGATTCGGATCACGAACGGGTTGCCGGCGATGTCGGCAAGGCCGGCGTTGCCATCGACTCGGTCCTTGACATGAAGATTCTGTTCGATCAGATTCCGCTCGACAAGATGTCGGTCTCGATGACGATGAATGGGGCGGTTATCCCCGTCATGGCTTTTTTCATCGTTGCTGCAGAAGAACAGGGCGTGCAACCTCAACAGCTCAGCGGTACCATTCAAAACGATATCCTCAAAGAGTTTATGGTGCGCAACACATACATCTATCCGCCTGAACCATCCATGCGGATTGTCGCCGATGTGTTCGCCTATACCACCCGCTACATGCCGAAATTTAATTCGATCAGCATCAGCGGGTATCACATGCTGGAAGCCGGTGCCCCCGCCCACATGGAGCTGGCCTATACATTGGCCGATGGTCTCGAATATGTGAGAACCGGTTTGAAGGCAGGCATCGCCATCGACGATTTCGCCCCGCGGCTGTCTTTCTTTTGGGGTATCGGAATGAACTTCTGCATGGAAATCGCCAAACTCAGGGCCGGGCGCTTGTTATGGGCGGCGTTAATGCGACAGTTCAATCCCACCAACCCCCGGTCATTGGCACTTCGCGCGCACTGCCAGACATCAGGTTGGAGCCTTACGCAACAAGAGCCGTACAACAACGTCACGCGCACGTGCGTTGAAGCGCTCGCAGCTGTACTCGGTCACACCCAGTCGCTTCACACGAACGCACTGGACGAAGCGCTGGCTTTACCGACGGACTACTCCGCGGCCATCGCACGCAATACACAACTGTTCCTGGAAAAGGAAACCGGCATCACCCGCGTCGTAGACCCCCTCGGCGGCAGTCATCTGATAGAACGACTCACCGCAGACCTTGCCGAGGGTGCGCTTCGCCTCATCGAAGAAGTGGAGCAAATGGGAGGAATGGCGCGCGCTATCGCAGGAGGCGTTCCAAAAATGCGCATCGAACAGGCAGCTGCGGCGCGGCAAGCGCGGATTGACGCAGGGTTCGAAATCATTACCGGCCTGAACAATGCCGAAGACAATACACCCGATTTCGAATTACTTGAAGTGGACAACAGTGCCGTCCGCCAGTCGCAACTGGATCGACTTGACCGCCTCAAGGCTGAACGCGACGCCAAAGCGGTTGCCGCGACGCTCGATGCACTGACGCGCTGCGCAGAGACCGGCAAGGGCAATCTGCTGGAACACGCCATCGAAGCCGCCCGTGCCCGGGCTACCCTCGGAGAAATTTCCACCGCAATGGAAAAAGCCTTTGGCCGATACACAGCGACGGTAAAAACTTTTTCTGGTGTATATTCAGGTGCCATGAAAAATCATCCGGATCTGGAACATGCACGAAAACTCTCGGATGCCTTCGCAGCGCGGGAAGGACGTCGACCCCGGATCCTCGTCGCCAAACTCGGACAGGACGGACATGATCGCGGCGCGCGCGTGATCGCTACAGGCTTTGCCGATATGGGCTTCGATGTCGACATCGGTCCGTTATTTCAGACGCCACGTGAAGTGGCGCTGCAGGCCATCGAAAACGACGTTCACATCGTTGGCGTTTCCAGCCTTGCCGGCGGACACAAGACATTGCTGCCGGACTTAATTGACGCGCTTGCGGATCTCGGACGAAGCGACATCCTTGTAGTGGCAGGAGGCGTTATCCCGCCCCACGATCATGATTTCCTGCGCCAGGCGGGCGTGGTTCTGATATTTGGACCCGGAACACCAGTCACCACCGCCGCCACGCGAATTCTCGATATGATGCTGGAAAAAAAAAGGCTGACCGATAGCTTTCTTCTGTGAACGAACGTGCGGACCCTGTGAATAACATACCCCCTAGAGTGAAATTCATTAGTTTTAATACTCCTTAACTAATGGTGCTGCTATGATCGTCGGGAGACCCCCATTTTTTTCCCCCGGACGCGGCCTTACCGCTTCATTTTTTGTACAGGCGATGCTGTTCCTGTTGTCCCTTGCGGCCGTTCCCGCGATGGCGCAGAAGACAAAACATCTGAACAAGGCGGACGCGTACTACAACAGCGGTGAATACGAAAAGGCCTCGAAGGCGCTCGCCAAATACCGCAAATCTATTCCCGCTAAAAATGCCGATTCGTACTGGGCAGGTTATTACCTGCGCGAGGCAAAGCTTTCCCTTGCTCTCGGGCTTCCACAGACTTTCGAAGAGCATGTGAACAAGGTCCTCGCCTCTAGTGCAGCCTCAGCCGGCGACGAAAGCGTATCGCATGCCTGGTTGGTACTCGACGTTGCCGAATTGTACCGACGCTATGGCAACGTTCGCCTCAGTGCCGAATATATCGATCAGGCTATGCGCATCATGCAAGGGCAAGACCTGACGGAGGCGGAGATAGCGCATATTGCGCTTATCCGGGCGGAGACGATGATCGAACGCGGCTTTGCTGCCGAGGCACTGCAATTGCTCCGTGAGCAGGAGCCCATATTGGCGCGCCGGGCGGTGGAAAAAGAAACTACGGTGGAAAACGGCGCGATTCAAACGCGCCGTGTGCCAAACGATGAAATGCCCGCCCGGTTCGGCGATTACGCAAAGTGCCTCATGCTCATCGGTGCGGCATACAACAAGGCCGGAAGACTGATTAGCGCGGACTCGGCATTCGCCGCCGTCGACGCCTGGCTCCGGGGGAAAGCTCGTTACCTGGGCGAGACCAACGTAGTGGGACCCGAGAATCGATTCCGCTGGGCAAGTTATATGATCGAAAATGGCAACCTGGGAAGCCGCCCACGGGATCTTCAAATGGATGCCATTCTTAACGACCTGAAAAAGAAGGTCACACCGACCAGCGATCTCGCGCATGAAATTTATCTCACGTACCTCCGGGAGCTCATGCAAAACAGTAACCGCACGAGCTACAATAACGCCCGCGAGGAGTACGAAAAGGTTCTCGACAAGTACTTTCCGAAGAACAGCCTCCTGCACATCAACATGAAATCCGTCGAGTTCGATGCACGGTTGAACCGCGACAAGACGAAGAACCTGGAAAGCCAGGCAGCAGCCGTTCTGAACAACCCTAACCTGCCGCCATACCACAAGACAAGGCTTCGTATACTATCGTTCCTGGTTGACGTCTCCATACTCGACAAGAAATACGCCAGCGGCGAGACCTACCTTAAACGGATGACTGAGATTGCGAAAGAGCTGTATGGCGATTCCGCACCGGAATACCATCTTTTGCGAATTCGACAAGCTAACTATCTCCTCGACTACACGAATAAGGTCGATTCGGCTGTCGCCATATACCGTGAATCATACGATGGCGTAATTGCACCACGGATTTCGATCCGTCATAAAGACATTCTTGAAATCCTCAACCACCTGGCCACATTGTACGAATTGACGGACCAGTATTCCAAAGCATCTGAAACGCTGAAGCTGGCATCGGAGGCGGCACTCCAAAAGTATCGCGACGACGACATCCTCTACGGAATCGAGCTCACCAAACTCGCGCGACTCCGTCTGAAACTTGGCGAGTATGAACAGGCCGAAAAGGACATCGCTCGCGCCATGGAAGTGATCGACCTGCGCAAGAATCGCGGGTTCGGGGAATACCTTCCCGCCCTGGTGGAAGCGATGGATACCCAGGCAAAGCTATACGGCATAAAAGGGCTGTTCGACGAAGCCAATGCGAGTCTGGAACGCTCCGAAAAGATCATCGCCCGATCAAAAGGTGCAGTCACGGGAAGCCTGGACACTGATGAGGAACGTGTTGGTTTGCTCATACAGCTTGGAAGATACGCCCAGGCTTCGAAGGTACTCGACGAAGTGTTCGCTGAATATGAACGGCTATACGGCAGCACCTCGATACGGCTCATCAATCCACTGGTAGCTCGTGGCCGCATACAACTGGCACGCGGAGAATACGGCGAGGCACAAAAGACCGCGCAGCGCGCATACCGTATCGCGGTCGAGGCGTTTGGTGAAACGTCTACTAAGACGGCACCCACCCAATTGTTGCTCGGCGAACTGAGCAGGACGCTTGGTGACTACGACCAGGCCGGGACTCATATCGCAAAGGCGCTTGAAAGCCAGGAAAAGCAATTCGGACGCCGACACATCGACGTGGCCAGCTCGCTTTCGCAACTGGCCCTAATACGCTTTTATGAAGGCGACAAGAACGCCGAGCCCCTCATGACCGAGGCCCGCGACATCATTGCCGAGCGACTCGGAAAACAAAACCCGCGCTATGCCACCAGCTTGAAAAATCTTGCGGTGGTCATGCTTTCCCAAAATCATCATAAGGAGGCATTCGACTTGATCGCGGAGGCCGCCGAAATATGGAAGAACAAAACGGGATCCCGCAACAACATCAACCTGGCAGCTTTGCACATTCTCACTGGAGATGTGTATTACCAGCAGCGCGACTTCGACAAGGCGGCAGACTACTATGAGCGTGCCCGAAAACTGTATGAAAAATTCTTCAGCACCAGCCACCCCGAGTATGTCAAGGCGACGGCAAAGCTGAGCCGCGTATACTACATGCAGCGAAACTACAAGGCCTCGAAACGACTCATTGAAGAAGCACTCGGGAAATACGAGGCCTACATAGCCGACTTTTTCCCTTCACTGAGCGAGCGGGAGAAGGCGCGGTACTGGAATACGATCCGCGACGATTTTGAGTTTTACTATACGCTTGCCTTCAGCAATCTGGATGACTTCAAAGACCTCGCAGGCTCAGTGTACAACTATCAGCTGCTGACCAAAGCGCTGTTGCTGAATGCTTCCGTAAAAATGCGTCAGCGTATTATGAACAGTCCTGACGACGCGCTGAGGCAACTATTCGACGAATGGATCCAAAAGAAGGAGATGCTCACACTGGCGCTGTCGATGACATCGGAGGAATTGATGCAAAATGAGATCGAGCCTACGGCGCTACGGCAGGAAGTAGAACGCATTGAAAAAGAACTAAGCAGCAAGTCGGAAGACTTTACGAAGGGCTTTGAAAAGAAACCGATCCGCTACGGCGATGTCATCTCCGCCCTGGGGGAAAATGAAGTAGCCGTCGAACTCGTCCGATACCGGTACTTTGATCACACCTTTACCGACTCGATCATCTATGCCGCCCTATACGTGCGGAAGGCGTCACGAAAACCCGGTGTGGTGATCCTTGCCAATGGCCGCGCTATGGAGGCGCGATACTTCAAGTACTACCGCAATGCCATCACGGGCCTCATTCACGACACGGTATCATACAACGTTTTCTGGCATCCCCTGGAAAAGGAGATCGGCATGGCAGCGGCAATCTACTTGTCGCCCGACGGCGTCTATAATCAGATTAATCTTGACGCAATTCCAACGCCCGATGGAAAATACGTTATCGACAACGCAAACCTCATACTCGTCAGCAACACGCGCGACCTTGCAGAGCGGGTGCGTTCCGCATCAAAGAGAATGGGCACAAACACCGCCTACATGGTCGGCAATCCCAAATTCTATCTGAGCGCCTCGGGGAGCCACGCCATACCACCCCTTCCAGGTACAGGTGACGAGGTAAAGCAACTCGACTTCCTGCTTCGCGAAAAGGGATGGAACACGGAGGAATTTATTGATGCCGATGCCGCGGAACAGGCACTCAAGGAGGTCGCCAGCCCCAGGATTTTTCACATCGCTACCCATGGCCTTTACCGGCGTCCTCCGGAAGCCGGACCGCAGAATCCCCTGGCGGCAAACGATGCTGTCGCCACTCGCAACCCGCTGCTCCGTACGGGGCTCCTGCTCACCGGTGCGGGCGACCTGCTCAACAAGACGCATTACAATTACAACCTCGACAACGGCATACTCACCGCGTATGAGGCAATGAATCTGAATCTCGATCAGACCGATCTCGTCGTGTTGAGTGCCTGCGAAACCGGTCTTGGCGACGTGCGGCAAGGAGAAGGTGTGTATGGACTTCAGCGCGCCTTCCTGGTAGCCGGCGCAAAGGTATTGGTAATGAGTATGTTCAGGGTGGACGACGAGGCAACGCGCAAACTGATGCTGCGATTTTATCAGCACTGGCTTGCCAGCGGCAGGTTGCGCGAGAGCTTCACGGCCGCCCGCAAAGAGCTCCGAAACGAGTATCCCGAACCTCTGTACTGGGGCGCTTTTCTCATGATCGGCCTGGAGTAATCCGGCGGAAGGACAGCCGAACCGGCAAAAAAATCACGTTTGAGAAATCAATTAATCTTCGGAACTTGAGGAAAGTACCTCGGTTCTCATGTGCGCGAAGAAGTTTTGGCTGGTGGTAATGTTGTGGGCCTCGTTTGGCGCCAGCCAGGCCTCCTCTGTTCTGATACCGATGGACGACAAGCAGGCGAACCATCTCAAGGCCTACGGGATCGCATACTACGCGCTGCAACGCGCAACTACTGTCGACTGGCTGCTGAACTACCGTGGCGGCAGCTTCCTGATCGCTTACGATCCGGAGATTATGGACGAGTGCACGATCCGTGGCGTCACGTTTGAAACCATTTCCGACGCGAACACGCAGTCCATCCTTCGCGAAATCAACAGCCCGGCCGTTAACATGAATGTGGTGCGCATGGAACGCGCGCCCCGCATTGCGGTGTATTCCCCAAAGAACGACATTATCCTAGACGAGACTGATGCGGTTATCCTGGTCCTGGATTACGCGGAAATACCATACGACATCATCTACGATGAAGAGGTCCTCAACGATGCGTTGGCCAGATACGACTGGCTGCACCTGCATCACGAGGACTTTACAGGCCAGGGAGGAAGAGCGCGGTGGCGGGAGTCGTCACGCATCGAATTGAAAATGCAGGAGGCGCTGGCCCAGAAGCTGGGATATTCGAAGCTGTCGGCAATGAAACTCGACGTCGCCCTCAAGATCAAGCAGTTCACTGCCGGCGGAGGCTACCTCTTTGCGATGTGTTCCGGCGCGGAGACTTTTGACATCGCCCTCGCGGCGGAAGGTACCGACATCAATGAACCCATGTACGACGGCGACGAGCAGGATCCGTTCGCCCAGGAAAAGCTCGACTATGAAAAATCGCTGGCCTTTGAAAACTTTACCCTTGAGCCCGGAGAAAGCCGCCGTTTCTCGGACATCAATACCGGCCGGATGGGGTACTATGAAAACGGAACGTCCACGTTCGACGTCTTCACCTTTTCAGCCAAATGGGATGTCATACCCAGTCTTCTTACGCAAAATCACACCAATTCAATCAGTGAGTTCACTGGCCAGACTACCGCCTTCAACAAGGCGCTGGTGAAGCCCAACGTCCTCATACTGGGAGAGGCACAAGGCACCAACCGTGTACGTTATATCTACGGCGAACTGGGATTGGGGCATTGGACATATTACAGTGGGCACGACCCCGAAGGTAATCCCGGCCGGGGACGCGGACCGACGGATCTCAATCTTTTCCCCCATTCGCCCGGGTACAGGCTCATTCTGAACAACGTCCTGTTTCCTTCCGCAAAAAAGAAAAAGCAAAAGACCTGAACGCGATTCTTGCGGCTGACAGGGTCTTTGTCAACCGGCAGCGGCGGAGTCTCGTAAAACTGCCTTCCTTCAGTTGCGAAAAACGATACCCTTTTGGGTAAGTCGCGCGGCTAGCTTTGCCTGCATGGAGCCATCAATACGCACTCAGACCGTCCACACCCGTTCAGAGGTTGGACCCCATCGTTCCCCGACTTTCGCCACTGGAAAATGGCGGCAGGCGGTGTGGATCACGGCAAGCGGATCCGCATTAGGCCTTGCCTATCCCGTGTTTGGGGATGGGTTTGCAAGCGTGGTGCCGTTTATCAACGGTTTTGTCATAGGCTTTACGGGGGGGATGGCCGTAAGCTTGATCGAACTCTTCCTGCTGCAGTCTGCCAGAAAACGCATGACGTTCCTCACATTGGTTTTAATTAAGTCCTTACTGTATACCGCCGTGGTAACGATAGATGTGTTTACCGTCATCCTCGTGTCCCGGGCGATCCAATGGGGATATACATTGGGTGAAACGCTGACTTCGGAGCCGTTCCGTCACTTCCTGCTGCAGGAGGATTTCGTGCTGATCGTGCTCTACAGCCTCACGGTGGTGTTCATTGTCATTTTCCTGAGGGAAATCAACCGAAAACTCGGACAAGGTGTTCTCCTCAACTTCATATCGGGGCGTTACTTCAGGCCGAGGTTAGAAAACCGGATCTTCATGTTCCTCGACCTGAACGATTCTGTCGGACGAGCAGAATCTCTGGGTGACATGGCCTACCACAATCTGTTAAACGACTTTTTCCACGATATCACGGAACCGATCATGATGTCGGGAGGAAAAATACACCACTACGTAGGTGATGAAGTAGTGGTATCCTGGATACTAAAAAAGCAGACAACAACCGATAAGTGCCTTCTCGCATACCTCCACTGTCGAAGCAAACTCGCCTCGCTTGCTGACAAGTACCAGGCGACCTATGGCCTGACTCCCCACTTCAAAGGAGCGCTGCATTGCGGTCCGGTGATTTGCGGTGAGGTTGGGGAAGTGAAGAGCGAGATTGTTTTCCACGGTGACACCGTAAACGCGACCGCGCGGCTGGAGCGAATGTGTTCCGAGATGGGCAAGGACGTTCTGATCTCGGCAGCGTTTCATGCGCGGCTGTCGCCCCAATGGCAGTCTCAGTTCCGACTTCGGGAGGAATTAAAACTTAGGGGACGGCAAAAGACGTTACAGGTGTATGAAGTCGCGGAGCCATCAGAAATTCAGCTGCCGCGTATACTGTCTTCGAATGGGATTGGGATCGCCTGAACCCAGGAGGTAATCGCAAACCATTCGGGCGACTTCCGCTGACCGCAGGTTGTGACCGAGGCCATTGGTTTCTACGAGTTGCGAAGTTTTCCAAACGTCGTGCAGTGCCCTGGCGTAATGAACAGGAGTTTGGTCGTCCTGTTGGTCGTGGATGATGAGGCCGGGCTTCGTGATGCGGACAGCGAACCGGGCAGTGGAGTAGTAGGATACCGGAACACCAAACACCCTTTCAAATTCGCGCTCGGCCAGATCGATTGCATGTGACGACAGATTCAATTGCTTGCTGAAGTGCGAGACGAAGTCGGTTGCCTCTCCCGGCGGCGCGAGCAGGACGAGTCGGTTCACCGGAAGGGATGGATTCTCGTACAACGCGTGTAGCAGGGAAAAGCTTCCGATCGAATGGCTGACTATGGCATCCATGTCGCCGTGTTGGTTGATGAACTGGTCGATGACTTTACTGTACAGCGGCACCGACAGGAAGCTACCATCGGACAAGCCATGACCGGGGGCGTCGAACGCATATAGTGTGGTGTCTTTTCCCAGCAGCTGCTGGATGTACGGTCTCCAGCGAAAGGTGTTGCTTTGCCATCCGTGCAGGAACAGGATCTTCTTCTTCCCCCTACCCCATCGATATCCCTGTAGCGCGGTGTTGCCGTGAGAGAAACGAAATTGTTCCGCACCGCCGAGAAATTCCTTGTGCCGGTCCTTCAGGCGGGGTCGTACCGGGTAGCAAAACAGTTTCAGCGCCTGGGATGCTGCTTTCGAGGGGGCGACGCGCGCCGCGGTGTTAAGGTAAGCGCCGGTAAGGCGAAGGAAGATCTTGTTCATGTCGTTCTTGTTTCTAAATACCAATCGGTATCTTAGTATGCAAAAGAAAACGGCATTGCTCGTGGAAGGTTACAATTCAATTTCCGC
>DASVCT010000302.1:0-15609 GCA_036381475.1 Cyclobacteriaceae bacterium | reverse complement strand
ATCTAAGTGTTCCGTTCCACTTATCGTTATGTGCTTGCAACTGCGTTACGGGCATGTTGCTATTGTGAAGGTTAGACAATTCCCAAAGTCTATACCCCAAGTGTAATCGAAGGCTCCAAAGTCGATCTTGAGCCCAAAATGTGTTCTTTGCCGAACTTCAACACTTCAACACCCCAACACCTCAACACTTCAAAGCCCATGCTTTTCCAACCTCCGGTACAGCGACGAACGGGTAAGGCCGAGTTCGGAGGCTGCTTGGGTGATGTTGCCGTTGTACTTTTTCAGTACTTTCCGGATGAGAAGCTTCTCCACTTCTTCCAGGTTGTAGGCGTCCAGGTTCAGCTGTCCGTCGTCTTTGCCTGGCACCGGCGACAGGTTGAAGTCTTCCGGCTGCAGGACATGGCCGTTGCTTAGGATGACAGCGCGTTCGATAGCGTGCTGAAGTTCGCGGATGTTGCCCGGCCAGGTGTGTTTGTGCATGCGCGTGAGGGCCGCTTCGCTGATCTTCGAGATGTTCTTGTTGTACCGGGCGCAATAATGCTTGAGAAAGTGGCTCGCCAGCACCGGGATATCTTCGAAGCGCTCCCGCAAAGGCGGAACTTCAATTTCTATGGTGTTGATGCGGTAGAGCAGGTCCTGCCGGAAGCGGTTTTCCTTGACCATCTCATAGAGCGGCATGTTGGTGGCGCAGATGAGGCGGATGTCAATGGGCGTCTCCTTATTCGAGCCCACCCGACTGACCCTCCGGTTTTGGATGGCGGTCAGCAGCTTGGCCTGGAGCGGCATGGACAGGTTCCCGATTTCGTCGAGGAACAGCGTGCCGCCGTTCGCCAGTTCAAATCGTCCGGCGCGGTCCTCCTTCGCATCGGTAAATGAGCCTTTCTTGTGACCGAACAATTCGCTTTCGAACAGGGTCTCAGTAATTGAACCGAGGTCCACGGAGACGAAGCTTTCATGCCGCCGCGATGAATTCCGGTGGATGGCGCGTGCGATGAGTTCTTTTCCCGTACCGTTTTCACCGAGGATCAGCACGTTGGCATCGGTGTGTGCGACGCGGTCGATGGTTTGGAAGATGCGCTGCATCGCGGTGCTTTGTCCGATGATCTCACTGTAGCGTTCGTTCAGCGCCTGATTGATTTCCTGGTTCTTGATCTTGAGATTCTGGACCTCGTCGCGCGTTTCGCGGAGGCGCATGGCCGAATAGATCGTTGCCAGCAGCTTTTCGTTTTCCCAGGGTTTCAGCACGAAGTCGGTAGCGCCGGCCTTGATGGCCCGGACGGCCATCTGGACGTCGCCATAGGCCGTAATAAGTACAACCACGGCGGATGGGTCCAGCTCGAGGATCTTTTCGAGCCAGTAGTATCCCTCGCTGCCGCTGCTCACGTCCTTGGTGAAATTCATGTCCAGCAGAATCACGTCATAGTCTTCATTGGCCATGAGCGCGGGGATAGCCTCCGGGTTCTTTTCCGTATCCACTTGGGCAAAGTGCCGTTTGAGATGGATGCGGGCAGCCTTCAGGAGGTCTTCGTTATCATCGACGATCAGAATCTTTCCGGTTTTCTGTTCCATGCGCAGGTCTTGTTTCAGTTTTGTAACCCGATTGTCCGGTAGCGGGCAAAGGCTATACCGAAAGCCCACGAGCTTGTTTTAGACGAAATTACGGCGTTCACAGCTACGAAGATACGACAGAGCCGTCCATTACCGGACATTCCCGTTCAAAGATGGACGGAAAATCGACGAATTCAGGCGAAATTGCGGCCGGTTTCTGCTTGGCACACTAATTGGCCATAGTGAAATCCATCAAAAGGCGCGTCGCCTTCTTTGCAAAAGAGCTTATGGAACAATCTGTAATGGACAAGAAGATCAAGAAGAAAAAGTGGACGGTTAAACGGATTGCCACCTATGGAGGTATAGCCCTTTTTGCAGGTTTTGTCCTTTACCAACTGATTTGGGCTGACAGGCGTTCGCGCTTGCGGGTCGATCGCGACAAGATCACTATTTCGGAGGTGAAGCGCGGGATATTTCAGGAATTCATCCCTCAAACCGGCATTGTAGAGCCGAGCCGGACGGTGGTTCTCGATGCCGTCGAAGGCGGCACAATCAAAAGGGTGGTGGCCGAAAGTGGGCAGATGCTGAAAAAAGGTGATATCATTCTGGAGCTAAGCAACCTTGACCGCGAATTGTCAGTCCTTAGCCAGGAAGCAGCATTTAATGAAAGTATTACGCGTATCCGCGACACACGCCTGAATATCACCCAGAACGACCTGGAACAACAAACCCAGCTTGCCCTCATCGACAATCAGCTCGCTATCTACGGGCCTCAGTATGAGCGGCAGAAGGAGCTTTTTGCCAAGAAACTAATCTCAAAGCAAGAGTTCGAGCAAACGCAGGCGAACTACTTCTATAACGTGGAGCGGCGGAAGATTACGTACGAGGCGTACAAGCTGGACTCCATCTCCCGTATACGGCAGCTGCGTGAATTGAACGACGCCGAGGAGAGAATGAAGCAAAGTCTCGAGGGGGTAGGGAAGATACTTGATAACCTCATTATCCGCGCTCCTATCGACGGACAATTGTCGCGGCCTCAGTTGGAGGTAGGACAGGTGGTGGCCCCCGGTCAAAGCCTCGGGCAGGTCGACGTTGTCGGAAGTTACAAGGTGCGCGTCCCGATCGATGAAATCTATTTGCCCCGTATATCTCAGGGACTGCATGCCACGGTTCCGATAGCGGGCAAGGAATACGAACTGGAGATCACCTACATCTATCCGACAATTCAAGCGGGAAGATTTGAGGTAGATATGCTGTTTATCGGCGAAACACCGCCGGGCCTCAGACGCGGTCAATCGCTGCGCCTGCGAATTGAACTCGGTCAGTCATCCGAAGAACTCCTGCTTCCCGTGGGTGGGTTCTACAAGGACACCGGAGGAAACTGGGTATACGTGCTGGACGGATCAGGACAGGCCGTGAAGAGAAATATCAAGCTGGGCAGGAAGAACACGGAAAACTACGAAGTGCTTGAGGGGTTGGAGCCGGGTGAATTCGTTATCACTTCGTCCTACGAAAACTTCGGCAACAATGAAGTATTGATTCTCAATTGATAGATTATTAACCTGAACGAAAAATTCCTCAAACAAACAAAATACAGCCATGATCAAGCTCATTAACCTGGAAAAGGTATACACCACGGAAGAAGTGGAGACCACCGCCCTGAACAACATCAACCTGGAGATCAAGGAAGGCGAATTTGTCGCCATTATGGGACCTTCAGGATGCGGTAAATCGACGCTGCTGAATATTGTGGGTCTCCTCGACAATCCCACGGCCGGTCAGTATTACTTTGGCGACCATGAGGTGGCCCGCTACTCGGAACGCCAGCGTGCCCAGTTGAGAAAAGGTTCCATCGGTTTTGTCTTTCAGAGCTTCAACCTGATCGACGAACTTACTGTATTCGAAAATGTCGAACTCCCGTTGCTTTACCTGAAAGTTCCTTCTTCAGAAAGGAAGCAGAGGGTGGAAGAAGTGCTGGAGCGCATGAATATCATGCACCGGAGAAATCACTTTCCGCAGCAGCTGTCGGGTGGTCAGCAACAACGTGTTGCTATTGCCCGCGCGATAGTCGCTAAGCCCCGCGTAATCCTTGCCGACGAACCGACGGGTAACCTCGATTCCGCCAATGGTGAAGAAGTGATGAAGCTTCTTTCCCAACTCAATGAGGAAGGCACCACCATCATCATGGTTACGCACTCACCGTACGATGCAAACTATGCCCACAGGATTGTAAACCTGTTTGACGGAAAGGTAGTAACGGAAAATATCAAGGAACACTTCCACATCTGACAACCGGCTTCGAATAGGCACTGTGTACAGGTTGATCATGGCGATTACGGACCTCTACGCGGTTGTTCTCCTATGTCACACGGATAGTGGTTGTAATTGCAAAATATCCACTGCAATGCAACCCCTAAAGTGCCCTATGCGTCTTTGTCCTGACCCAACTCTTCACGCATTCAAACTCCAATGATCAGAAACTACATTTATGTAACCCTCCGGAGCATGATGAAGAACAAGCTCTTCATCGCCATCAATATCATTGGTATGGCTGTTGCCATTGCATGTTGCATCGTCGCCTACTTTGTTTATGAATTCGATTCGGGCTTCAATGCAATGCATGCCAACGGAGACCGGATCTACCGGGTCTCTTCCATGCGCGAGTTCGATGGCCAGCTAAGCCGCTATGGGATTGTGCCGCTTCCGCTGGGTGCAGTTGCCGAACAAAACGTCGCAGACATCAGGTATGCTTCGCGGTATAACCTTTCATGGTCCGACCTGAAGCTTGATGATAACATCTTCCCGGCATCCATGGCGTATGTCGATTCGGGATTCTTCAAAATGTTCACGTTCGAATTCCTGAACGGCACTCCCGGGGAGTTGCGCGACAAGTCGGCTATATTCCTGAGTGACAAGCTGGCCACGAAGCTTTTTGGCTCGACTGACGTAGTGAACCGCACACTCACCCAGGTCACAGGTGATATCCTGAAGGAGGTACGGGTTGCTGGCGTATTCAAGTCGCCACCCCAAAACTCCAGCTTTTGCGGCCGGGAGGCATACATGAGTTTCGAAAATTTCTTCGACGAGTTCAAGAATGTAAGGGAAGACGATTGGAAGGAAAGAACTACCCTGTTTGTAATGATCGATGACCCGACAAGGGTAAGTACCGTTCGGGATCAGTTGAAACAGTACGTTGGCAACAATAACCGGGTTAAAGAGGATTTTGTAATCCGTGAATTTGTTTTGGACCACTTTCCAGAGATGGCTTTCCATGATCGCGTCGAGCAAACGCATACCTGGACATGGGATGCGCCATCCGTTGCAGTTGTCCCGGGCACAGCCTTGATGGGTGTGCTTATCCTGCTCATCGCATGCTTTAACCTGACGAACACTACTATTGCTATCTCCTCCAGAAGGTTGAAAGAGATCGGGATCCGCAAGGTGATGGGAAGCGTCCGCAGCCAGCTCATCGTTCAGTTTATAGGCGAAACGCTGGTGATCTGCTTTTTTTCATCGCTGATCGGACTGGGGATCGCCCAGCTGCTTGCAGAAGGGTGGAACGTCATGTGGGCAGAAATGAAACTCGAACCACACTATCTTGATAATCCGCCAGTTCTGGTATTCCTCGCGGGAGTCCTGATCTTTTGCGCGCTTGCGGCCGGTGCCTACCCCGCCTTTTACATAAGTCGGTTTCAGCCTGTAAGTATTTTGAAGGGCAAATTGAAATTTGGTGGCACGAATTATTTTGTCAGGACTTTGCTGGGATTGCAGTATGCAATATCGCTTATCGCTATTGTTAGCGCCATTGCCTTTGTCCAGAACGCCGGCTATCAGCGGGATTACGACTTGGGATTTGACGCAAAGGGATCTGTCATAGCCTGGGTGAACGGTCAGTCGGAATTTGAAACGTACCGCAACATCCTAAGGCAAAATCCTGATATCACATCGATCGCCGGATCAGCAAGTGGAATCTTTTCCAACCTGGATCGTGGAACTTTGAAGTCCGGCTCGAAGCAACTGGAAGCCGACATCATCGAGGTGGGGGATAACTACCTTGCTACGATGGGGCTTAGCCTGGTAGACGGTCGCAATTTCATAGAAAATTCGGAGACGGACCGCCGTGAATCGGTGATCATCACCAAAAGGATGGCTGAGGAATTCGGGTGGCAGAAGGCTGTTGGGAAGGAACTGATATGGCAGGACTCTGTGAAGCTATATGTCGTCGGTGTTGTGGGTAATGTCTATACCCGCGGCTTGTGGCGCGAAATGGAGCCAATGATGATCCGCTACGTGGGTCCGGAAAAATATAGCCAGATTATTGTGAACGCGCCGAAGGAAAAGCTCGCCCAGGTGAATGCTTTCATGGAGGCGCGCTGGAAGGAGGTATTTCCCAACCGCGTTTACAATGGCTATCTGCCGTCGTCAGATGTATATGAAGCCACCGAAGTTAATGTGAACCTAGTGCGCATCTTCGCGTTCCTTGGCGTGATTGCGATGATGCTTTCAGCCACCGGACTGTTTACGTTGGTGTCGCTCAATATCATACGGCGGATGAAGGAAATCGGCGTGCGTAAGGTTCTCGGCGCATCCGTTTCGAACATCGCCCGTATCGTCAACACGGAATTCATCCTGATACTATTGGTCGCATCACTCCTGGGTTGTGTGTTTGGTTACTACCTCTCTGGGTGGCTGATGAGCGCTATTTGGCGCTATTATCTGGATGCGACGGCGTTTGCCCTCGTGGGGGCTGTGGCCATAATGTTTCTGATTTCTGCGGCAACTATCGGTTACAAGGTGTTTGGTGCGGCAACTATGAATCCCGTGAACACCCTCCGGAATGAATAGCAATTTATTGACACTTGGGATCGACTCTTTTCACTAACTAAGAATATGCTGAGAAATTATCTCAAAGTAGCCATCAGGAACATCCTGAAGCACAAATTCTATTCCGCCATCAACGTGCTCGGTATGACCATCGGCGTCACCGCATGCATCCTGATCGTGTTATATGTGGTGGATGAAATGAGCTACGATCGTTTTCATGAGAAAGCGGACAGAATGTACCAGGTTGGCCTGCACGGAAAAATCGGGGGACAGGAGATTCGCACTGCCAACACCTGTCCACCGCTTTGGAGGGCTATGGCCGAGGAAATCCCCGATGTCGAGGCGACGACCCGCATCGCTGAATTCTGGGGATCGGTGGTCAAGTATGGTGATCAGGCTTTCAACGAGGACCGCGTCTATTATGCGGATTCCAACTTCTTCAACTTTTTTTCCTTCAAACTGCTCTCAGGTGACCCGGGTACGGCGCTGAAGAACCCCCAATCTGTGGTGCTTACCCAAGACATGGCTACCAAATATTTTGGCGATGAACAACCCCTGGGTAAGATGATGATCATCGGTGATACGGTGGCGTACAAAGTCACCGGCATCGCGGCGAACCCTCCGGGGAATTCCCATTTCAAATTCAACATGCTGGTCTCGAGTTCCTCCGCATCGCGGCTGCAGGATCAAATCTGGCTTAACAACTACCTGTACACGTACTTCATTCTCAACGAGCACGGATCACTCGAGAACGTGAAGCGCCGGCTATCCGAGCTCGTCGTCAAATATGTCGGTCCCGAGATCGAACGCTTTATGGGCGTCAGCCTGGATCAGGTACAGCAACAGGGGGGCGTCTATGGGTTCTTCCCAACTAAGGTCACCGACATCAGGCTTCACGCTACTACACGCGACGGACTTGAACCCGGTGGCAACATCGTATACGTATACTTCTTCGGGGCGGTCGCGCTCTTCATCATCGTCCTCGCATGCATAAATTTTATGAACCTCGCTACCGCGCGCTCCGCCGGGCGGGCTCGTGAGGTGGGGCTTCGCAAGGCGCTGGGGTCGCTGCGCATCCAGATGGTCGGACAGTTCCTTGCTGAATCCCTGGTCTACAGCTTCCTGGCCGTCCTGCTGGCTGTTGCCGCCAGCTATATGCTACTCCCGACATTCAACGAGCTGTCGGGGAAAAATCTTACAATGGAATACCTGATGCATCCCTGGTTCATCGGGGGACTGTTGGCGTTCGTACTGTTTGTCGGCATCCTTTCCGGAAGTTATCCGGCGTTCTATCTCACATCATTCAACGCCGTGGAGGTGCTGAAGGGAAAACTTCGTTCCGGGTTGAAATCGAAGGGCATTCGCAGCGCCCTGGTAGTCTTCCAATTTGGCGTGTCCATTTTCCTGATCATTTTTACAGCGTCAGTGTACCTGCAGTTGAAGTATATGCAGAACCGAAACCTGGGCATGGACAAGAACAACGTGCTTATCGTG
The DNA here is from genome assembly GCA_036381475.1 of Cyclobacteriaceae bacterium. Lineage (GTDB taxonomy): Bacteria > Bacteroidota > Bacteroidia > Cytophagales > Cyclobacteriaceae > ZC4RG29. The sequence goes on along the minus strand of DASVCT010000302.1, from coordinate 7,743 downwards.
GGCAACACCTGGCGGCTGCAGAACAATCGCCAGCCATTCAGGAATGCCATCGATGGCTTTGCCGGTGTCGAGAAAACCAGCTTTTCCAACAATACATTTCCGGGTGTCAACAACACCACTGTGTTCAAGGCTGCCGATTCCGAACAGGACCACATCATGGGGCAGTATTTCGCCGACTATGAACATGCGGATGTCCTTCACCTGGAGATGGTGCAGGGACGATTCTTTTCACGGGACTTTCCCTCGGACTCTACAGCCATTATTCTTAATGAAGCAGCAGTTCGTGAGTTTGGATGGGACGATCCCCTTAAGGAGGAAGTGCTTTATCTCGATCAAAATAACGAACCGCTTCACCTTCGGGTAATCGGCGTCATGAAGGACTTCAACTTTGAATCCTTGAAAGAACAGATCCGGCCTTTAGCCATACGACTGGCTAACTGGGGCGGCGACCTGGCCATCCGCTATGATGGAAACCCCTCAGACCTCGTCAGTCAAATAGAAAAGCTGTGGAAGAGTTACGCGCCGAGTGAACCGTTTGAATACTTCTTCCTCGACGAGAATTTTGACGAGTTGTTCCGTGCCGAGCAACGCCTGGGTACTATTTTCACCATCCTTTCCGGCCTGGCCATCTTCGTTGCCGGACTGGGGCTCTTTGCTCTCGCGTCCTTTACCGGGGAGCAGCGCACCCGCGAGATTGGCATCCGCAAAGTCATGGGAGCCACCGTATCCGGTCTTGTATACTTGCTGTCGCGCGAGTTCACAACGCTGGTTCTGATGGCATTCATCCCTGGCGCCCTGATCGGGTGGTGGGTCGTCAATGAATGGCTGGCGAGCTTTGCCTACCGGACCACAATTAATCCCTGGATATTCGTCCTGACCGGCGTCGCCTCGGTCGTAATTGCCTGGCTGACCGTTGGATTTCAGGCCCTCAAGGCTGCTTTAACAAATCCGGCTAATGCGCTGCGGTACGAATGATAATCAGCTATTATACAGACAGTTATGCATTGATACATTAACCTTGTATTTATTTTTCTTTCCGGTTTCTAAGTGTCAGGGATCGTTAGTACCTTGGTCTGACCTAACTACCCTTGTTATGGCTAAGAACAAAATCTCGAAGAAGGAGCTCCGGGAAATGGTAACCGGGTCCCTGCGTGAGGCTCTGGAAGGCCTTAAGCTTCCCAAGGCTTCCAAACGGATCAGAAAATTGCTGGACAAGAGTGCCCGGAAGATTGCTGCGGAGTATTCGGAGCTGCTGAAGGCCGACCGCAAAAAGAAAAAGAAAGCCGCGGATCTGACCTACGTCGAGGACGTTCTTATCGGTAAAAAGAAAGCGCGCAAGCAGGCCGCCGCACTCCTGGCAGAAGAAGCCAAACCTGAGGCGGCACACGCCTAGGGACGGAGTGAAACGGAAGAGGTAATCGGTGATCGGACCATTCAATTCTTCAACTCTTCAATTCTTCAATTCTTTCTCATTCGTCTCCGGCTCTTATTCTCAGCCATTCATAGCCCGTAACGGCAACGAGCACGGCGAACCAGCCAAGCAGGATGACCTCGATTGGTGCGGTCGAAAGGCGAAGTCCGATCGTTTCATCTGCGTTATGCCACATTATGAGCTGCTCAGTGAATGCGCCAGTGAGGAAGAGATAAAAAGGAAGTGTCGCCACGACAATTACAGGTGTGGCAAAATAGAAGCGGCTCATGTAGCGTGGTTTCAGAACCATCAGCTGGAAAGCAAGGAACATCCCCAGACCGAGAAAAGTCACGCCCGTAAACGCATTGTCGAGGTGATATATTCCGACGACCATGAACAGCACGCTTAAAGCACTCGAGATCAGTTCATGATGAAAGTAAATGTAGTCTCGTTCGATGAGGTGGTTTAGCGTATGATAGATGAAGATTCCTGCGTAGGCAATAGAAAAGAATCCGAGGACGTGTTCAGGGGGGACGCCGCCCACGCGCGACCCGGTCACTTTGTTCTCATTGAACTCAAGGTTTCCGACGGCGGCCATCACGACGTCAATCGCAAAAAAGAGGACAGCTGTAGTTAAGACGGCGGGTAGGGCAAATTTCCATTTGCGAAAGAGCGGAGCCCTGCCCGTAAAGCTCAGCGCCACAGGGATGCCCAGGTACAGCAGGTCAAGCAGGAGGTATTGGAACGTCGACGTCAAATCTTGAGGTTCGGCGAATCGTGACCCATTTTACGCTGATAAACGAAGATTCGCAAACGCTGCCTATTTCCCAAGGGCCGCCAGCTCGGGTCGTGTAAGGATAATCCGAAACCAGGGTGTATAAAGGGCGGGAAAGGCGTCAATGTGTTCCAGCAACGCCTCGGGAGAAATAAATTTCCAATCTTCTACTTCCCGGAGGTTAATGGATGGTGTCGCATCGCATATCCCGGCATACACGTGGTCGTATTCATGCTCGATGAGACCATTGCCCACCTCGGCGCGGTAGAGGAATTTGAAGGCGAATGTGGGAACAAGGACAATTCCCATCTCCGACATGAGTTTGCTGGTAATGGAATCGCCGATGTCAACGCCGGGATTCGGGTGGCTGCAACACGCGTTCGTCCACAACCCGCCGCTGTGATACTTATCCTGTGCGCGCTTTTGAAGCAATACCTTGCCCTGGGAGTTGAAGACCATTACGGAAAATGCGCGGTGCAACGCACCCTTGCGATGCGCTTCCATCTTTTCCATGGTCCCGATCTCCCGGTCGTGAGCATCCACCAGAATGACGTGTTCCATCGATTCTGAAAGGTAGGGAGAACCCGTGCGCCGCGCCAGTCCGGTTTGCATTTCGCGGCGGAATTTGTCAAATTTCATGGACAGTGTCGAATGCTGAAACCTGCCGCGGGGTGAGAGAATCTGTCCAATGAAACTGACCTGGAAATTACAGGCTGCTATCACAGCGCTGGTGCTCCTTGCCCTGGGCGCATGCCGCGACGAAAGAATCGATTTCAACGCGCAAATCAAACCCATTCTTAATAAGAATTGCATCGTCTGTCATGGAGGTGTAAAACGTAACGGAGGATTCAGCCTTCTCTTCCGCCAGGATGCCCTCGACACGACTGAATCCGGTAAGCTGGCGATCGTGCCGGGTCATCCTGAAAAGAGCGAGATGATTCGCAGACTCAGGAGTTCCGATCCGGAAGAGCGAATGCCGTACAAGGAACAGCCGCTGTCGTCCGAAGACATCGATCTGCTGACGGAATGGATCAGACAGGGTGCCGAATGGGGTGAGCATTGGGCCTACATCGCACCGCGCGAGCCTGAAATACCCCAGCCAGACGATACTTCATGGCCGTCAAACGAAATCGACAAGTTCATCCTTACCAGCATTGAGGACCATGGACTGAGCCCTTCACCTGAAGCGCCGCGTGCCACGCTGATCCGCAGGGTTTACCTCGACCTTATCGGACTGCCGCCCACACTGGAAAAAGTCAGGGCTTTCGAGAAGGACACAAGTCCTGATGCCTATGAGAAGGTGGTCGATGAATTACTTCAGTCGCCGCGCTACGGCGAGAAATGGGCCTCGTGGTGGCTCGACATGGCCCGATACGCCGACACCAACGGATATGAAAAAGACGTGTCGCGAACGATCTGGCGCTATCGCGACTGGGTGATCAGGGCATTTAACCAAGACATGCATTTTGACCAGTTCACGATTGAACAACTTGCGGGCGATTTGTTGCCGTCGCCCACCGACGACCAGCTGATTGCAACAGGCTTCCACCGCAATACGATGAACAACGATGAAGGTGGTACCATCGACGAGGAGTTCCGGACTGCCAGCGTCATCGACCGTGTGAACACGACCATGGAGGTTTGGCAGAGTACCACTTTCGGATGCGTGCAATGTCACAGCCACCCATACGACCCGTTCCGCCACGAGGATTACTACAAAGTGATGGCGTTCTTCAACAATACACGCGACGAAGATACGCCAGGTGAGGAACCCAATCTGCGCTTTTATACTCCCGACGATCAGGAGAAAATTGAAAAGATCCTCGAATGGGTGAAGCGAAATGAAGGAGCGGAAAAGCAAAGTGAAGTGGAACGTTTTCTTCGTATGCTCGAACCTAAACGCCATGCCCACGATGCAGACAACTACGTGAACGGCGCCCTCGTCGACACGAAATGGATGGGGGTACGCCACGGAGGCAGTTGCAGGCTAAAGGACATTGACCTTACGGGAAAAAATCATCTCCTGATAAAGTTCTGGTCTAACAACGACGGTGGGACGTTAGAACTGCGACTCGGCAGCCCGACTGGCGACAAGATCGCTTCGTTCCGAATCCCGCGCACACAGGGCGCGACCTGGATGGACATCCCTTTGCTTGCGACGAAAGGAACACATGACGTTTACTTCGTCTTTAGAAACCCGGCGCTCAAACCCGACCAGGCCGTCTGTATGGTTGAGTGGCTCTCTTTCCGTGATGAGTTGCCCGGCGGATCCAACAATGAAATCAATGCAGCCTTCATGGCGCTCCTGAACGCCAAGGTGCAAACAACACCTGTGATGGTAGAAAACCCCGCGGAGTTGCACCGTAAGACCTGGGTATTTGAAAGAGGTAATTGGCTTGTCCACGGTGAGGAAGTTACTCCGGATGTACCCGAGTCGTTGAACGACTGGCCGTCTGACCTGCCCCGTAACCGGCTCGGATTTGCCAAGTGGCTGGTGCGCGAGGACAATCCGCTGACAGCACGTACAGTCGTGAACCGCCTCTGGGAGCAACTGTTCGGTTTGGGCATTGTCGAATCCGTGGAAGATTTTGGCACCGAAGGAGACTTACCGGCAAACCAGCCGCTGCTCGACTGGCTGGCGCTTCGTTTCATGCACGACTATGACTGGAGCATCAAGCGGGTGTTGAAGGAGATCGTAATGTCGTCGACCTATAGGCAAGACTCCAGAATGACGCCAGAGAAACTGGAAGCAGACCCGAAGAACCGTCTCCTTGCAAGAGGCCCGCGCGTACGTCTCTCGGCGGAACAGGTACGTGACCAGGCGCTCGCGGTAAGCGGGCTTTTGACCGATAAGATGTACGGTCCCGGTGTGATGCCGTATCAGCCCGATAAGGTTTGGCAGACGGTGTACAACAACGAAAAGTGGATAATGAGTGAGGGTGAAGACCGATATCGGAGGGCGGTGTACACGTTCCTGAAACGCACAAGTCCATATCCCTCTGCCCTCATGTTCGATGCCTCGAGCCGGGAGGTTTGTCTCGTGCGGCGGATTCCAACGAACACACCGCTTCAGGCACTTGTAACGCTCAACGATCCCGTATACGTGGAGGCGGCAGAACACCTGGCAAGCCGGATGCTGGAAGCAGCAGATGACGCCCGTGACCAGATTCGTGCCGGATACCGGATGGCACTGTTCCGCGATCCTCCCGCCGAAAAGCTTTCCGTGTTGGAATCACTTTACGGCAAAGCTGTTGATCGCTATGCGTCGGCCGATCAGCAGGGACTTGCGCGCAGTGGCAATCCGAAGCTTGATGCAATGGCCATTGTCGCGACAGCATTACTGAACCTGGATGAATTTATCAACAACGAATAAGGCATGACCGATCCAAACCATTTGCTTCACGTAAGTCGCCGTCACTTTCTCCTGGAAAGCGCACTGGGTCTCGGCGCTTTCGCCTTAGGCACACTGCTGCCGGGTTGTGGGCGCCGCAGACAGGACACGATTCGTGAACTGGACCGCGTGTTGAATCCGATGGCGCCACGCCCTCCGCATTTTCCCGCCAGGGCAAAGCGCGTGATCTATCTCCACATGGCGGGCGCCCCTTCGCAGTTGGAGCTGTTCGACTATAAGCCGGAGTTGATGAAACTGAACGACCAGCCTTGTCCGCCATCTCTCCTCGAGGGTAAAACATTTGCCTTTATTCGTGGCGTACCGAAAATGATGGGGCCGCAGGCTGCCTTCAAACAGCGTGGCGATTCGGGTGCGTGGGTTTCCGATTGTCTTCCGCATTTTGCAAGTATCGCCGATGAGGTCTCATTCCTCAAGGGTGTCCATACCGATCAGTTTAATCATGGACCCGCCCAGCTTTTCGTGCACACCGGAGTTCCCAGGCTGGGCAGGCCCAGCATTGGGTCATGGGTGACCTACGGATTGGGCACAGAAAACAGCGATCTGCCAGGTTTCGTAGTGCTGACGTCGGGTGGAAACACGCCGGATGCCGGAAAGAGCGTCTGGGGAAGCGGCTTTCTGCCGTCGGTGTACCAGGGCGTTCAATGCCGATCGGAGGGAGACCCTGTATTGTATCTGAGTGACCCCGAAGGTGTAGACCGCGCGTTGAAAGGCGAAATGATTGACGCGATCAACGACGTTAATGCTGAGCACTACAAGATGTTTAACGATCCGGAAACGCTGACGCGGATCGCGCAATATGAAATGGCATACCGGATGCAGATATCGGTGCCGGAGGTAATGAACATCAACGACGAGCCCGAATACATACACAAGCTTTATGGCACGTCCCCGGGCAAGACCTCATTTGCCAACAACTGCCTGCTGGCCCGCAAGCTGGTGGAAAAAGGCGTGCGGTATGTACAGCTGTTCGACTGGGGATGGGACGCGCACGGTACGGACGCCGCGACCGCTGTGGACATCGGGTTGCGCAACAAGTGTCGCGAGATCGACCGGCCAATGACCGCCCTGATCCTCGATTTGAAGCAACGGGGTCTGCTCGACGAGACACTAGTCGTCTGGGGTGGTGAATTTGGACGCACACCCATGAAAGAAAACCGCGATGGCAAGGAGATGCCATTCCTGGGTCGCGACCATCACCTCGAAGCCTTTACGATGTGGATGGCTGGTGGCGGTATCAGAAAGGGGGTTAGCTGGGGCGAGACCGATGAAATCGGGTACTATCCGGTACGCGGGAAGGTGAGCGTTCACGATGTTCAGGCGACCATACTCAATCAACTGGGTTTGAATCACGAAGAGCTGACGTATCAGTTCCAGGGACGTCCATTCCGGTTGACGGATGTTGCGGGAAAGGTCATAACGGAAATCGTGGCATGAGCACGGCCAGGAAAATGTTTACAGTCTGATGCTGTTTCTCGGGCGCTTTCATCCGCTTCTCGTTCACTTCCCCATCGTACTGCTGCTTACGGCGTTCATCTTCGAGGTGATGTCGCGAAGTCATCACTTCAGGGGATTGAAATTCAGCGTTCTCCCGCTGTTGGTGCTTGGCAGCGTTAGTGCGGTGTTGTCCGCCCTGACCGGATATTTCATTTCGCATGAAGGCGGTTACGACCAAAGTACGCTGCAGCGTCATCTGTGGGCAGGTATTACAACAGCTATTGTGGCCGTCCTGGCAACGGCGGCTAAATGGAAGAGGGCCAACCAGGGTGGACTCATCGCGACATTGTTTATCATCCTCACGATGCTCGTCGTTGTAACGGGCCACCTCGGCGCCGGACTCACGCACGGAAAGGACTTTCTCATTGAGTATGCACCCTGGAATTCGGAAAGTGAAACGCCCTTCGTTCTGCCCACCATTGCCAATCCTGATGAGGCCGTGTTGTACGCCGATATGGTACGACCCATACTGGAGCATCGATGTTATTCGTGTCATAGCCAGAAGCGGCAGAAGGGCGATCTGCGGCTGGACAGCGAGGACTTCATGCGAAAAGGCGGTGAGAGCGGACCGATCCTCGATGGCCGAAAAGGAGAACTGTGCCGACGGCTCCTGTTGCCGGAAGAACACGAGGATCATATGCCGCCCAATGA
>DASVCT010000301.1:0-16105 GCA_036381475.1 Cyclobacteriaceae bacterium | reverse complement strand
CAAAAGTCAAAATAGTATCTTCGAAATGACCAAACCAAGACCTAACTAAAAAACCTGAAGGATTGTGGAAGACAACAAGACAAATGGCCGGGACGAAATTTTCTCGACGAAAGTGAAGGCTGGCAAGCGAACCTATTTCTTTGATGTGAAATCTACCCGTTCGAATGATTACTACCTGACCATCACAGAAAGCAAAAAGCGATTTAAGGAGGACGGGTTTACTTATGAGAAGCACAAGATTTTCCTCTACAAGGAAGACTTCAACAAGTTTGTAGAGGCGCTCAACAACACGGTCAATCACGTGAAGACCGAGTTGATGCCGAATGTGGATTTCTCCCAGTTCGATAACCACGATCGGGAGGAAGAGGTTGCTTCGGCAACGAACCCACCGACCTCCGACATGGATACGGAGTTGAAGTGGGACTGACAACAGTCGGCCGGGTCTCTTAAAGAGACCTTTTTTGTTTTCCTAAAGGTTTAGGGGTTCCTGCTCAGAGCCTTATATTTGCGCCTTTATACGGCTGCGTATGGCTCTTCAATGCGGAATCGTGGGTCTTCCCAATGTGGGGAAATCGACGCTGTTCAACGCACTTTCCAACAACCGGGCGGAAGCGGCAAACTTCCCCTTTTGTACGATCGAACCCAACGTCGGGATCATTAACGTGCCGGACCCGCGTCTTCGGATCCTGGCCGACATCGTTAAGCCCCAGCGGGTCGTGCCCGCAACCATAACTTTCGTGGATATCGCCGGCCTCGTCAAGGGCGCCAGCAAGGGCGAAGGCCTTGGAAACCAGTTCCTCGCCAATATCCGGGAGGTTGACGCCATCGTGCATGTCGTCCGTTGCTTCGACGACGACAATGTCGTGCATGTCGACGGAAGAGTCGACCCTGTTGCCGACAAAGAGATTATTGACACCGAACTCCAGCTTCGGGACCTTGACACCGTGGAGAAAAAGCTCCAGCGGCTTGAGAAGGCGGCCAAGAGCGGTGATCCCAAGATCAAAAAGGAAATAGCCTCCGTAGCCCGTTGCAGGGAGGTCCTGCTCGAAGGCCGGAACATAAGAACGCTCGATCCTGATGACAGGGAGGCTATTGCCGACCTGCAGCTGCTGACGGCTAAGCCGGTCATTTACGTGGCGAATGTCGACGAGGAAAGCATCCATACCGGCAACCGGCACGTTACAGCCTTACGGGAGCGGGTTAAAGATGAGAATGCCGAAGTGGTGGTGGTCTGCGCAGCCATCGAGGCACAGATCGCCGAGCTCGACAACGAAGAGGACCGCCAGGCGTTCCTCGCCGAATATGGGCTGACCGACTCCGGTTTGAGTAAGCTCATCCGGGCTTCATACCACCTTCTCGACCTAATTACGTACTTTACGGCGGGAGAGAAGGAGGTCCGCGCCTGGACGATAAAAAAAGGCTGGAAAGCACCCCAGGCAGCGGGTGTAATACATACAGATTTTGAAAAAGGGTTTATTAAAGCAGAGGTTATTAAGTTAGCTGATTTTCAGTCACTTAAGTCTGAGCAAGCGTGCCGGGAGGCCGGGAAGATGGCGATTGAAGGCAAAGAGTATACGGTGGAAGACGGAGATATCATGCATTTCCGCTTCAATGTTTAAAAAGATTGGAAATTTAATGTTTCCCGTTGCTGTTTTTTTGCTAGTTTTATAATTCGCACAAGGCTCAATTGGATAAGCGGGTTGCCATGTGTTAACTTTTTAGCCCCTATAATTTTTTTCGGATTTTGAGAACCAGGATAATTTTTTCGCTTAAGAACAGGGGTGCTCATGTGCCTTTTCACCATCAGTACCTTCTGGCTCAACTCATCAAAGGCATTTTGCTCTTTGGATCGAATCCTTCCTACAAAGACTATACGCGCTTCAACTTTTCGGGCCTGAAAGGTCAGACGAAGATCAGCAGGAAGGGTCTGCACTTTTACTCTTCCAAGGTCACGCTGGTGTTTGCCTGCCAGGACAAGACCTTCATGGACTACTTCCTCGAACGGCTTTTCGAACAAAAAGAGATCGTCGTCGGCACGCTTCAGCTGATTCCAGACAGCACTGAGATCGAGGAACCGGTGGCTATCAGCGAGGAGACGAAGTTCCTTTGCATTTCCCCCATAGTGCTTATCCCGCCCTCGTTTAATGACGAGCGGGCGAAGAAGTTCATCGCACCCGAAAGCGACGAATTTTCCGACATGCTCTACGAGTCAACCATCGCCCGGATGGAGGAGGCGGGGCAGTACACGGCCGAGCAACTGGCTTCCTTTTACCGATTTCAGATCCTGCCGGATGCCGACTACATCAACCGCATTCAGTCCGCGCATAAGAAATTTGCGCGCATATACCCGCTCTACGACAACGACATCAAATTCGAGGTAAGGGGCTACACGTTCCCCTTCACGCTCTACGCGGCGAAGGAAGTGCAGCAGTTTGTCTATGACAATGGGCTGGGCCACTTTGCCCATAAGGGATTCGGGATGCTCGACATCGCCCACAACGATTCCATCCGCCGGGAACGACAGCACGAAATGAACTACGCCTAACGCGGGTTCTCGTGGAGGTTCACATAACCGATGAGGAGATCGGCATTGATGTTGAAGGGCCGGTGATAAATGAAGATCTCGTAAAGATTTTCGGTTTCAAAATGCGAGCCCTCAAAATAAAGGGGTGAAAGCTCTTTCGACTCAACGACGTACTGGTAGTCGTACCATCCTTGCTTGAGTAAGATCGCCACCCGATAGGCCTGCGCCGCCGCGTCGTACTGCATGCGATTTAAGTCGTCCCGATTCCAGTAGTTAAAGGCTCCTGTAACATAGACATCACCATCCACTTTTTCAGTCTCGAGCGTGAAGTACACTTCTACGTAGTCTGCCGCCAGCGGATCGCGGTAATCCAGATTCTCGATGGCATATTGCCCGTTGAGGTCATTGTACTGCGAATATGCCTCGTGCTCCCGGCTCCGGTCCGGCTGGATGTAAACCCTGTATGGGTAGCCGGTCTTGTCGACTGACCCTACGAAGCGCCCCGGAAAGTTCACCGACCGGAGATCGAAAAAACGGAACTCATTGCCGCCCTTAAACATCTGGTCCGGATCAAAGAAGCGGTATTCCAGTTCGTGCAGATCCTCGCGCACAAACGCTGGCCGTATGTCCTCCGCAAGGTTGTCCCATCGCATGTTCTGACGAATGGTCACCGAGACGTCCAGCATCGGATTCTGGATTTCCACGTTCCGGTAGCTCACCTTGAAATTGAGTTGCTGATTCAAACCCGTGGCACGGCCAGGACCAACCACGTTTCTTTCACGGATTAACGTGACGCGGTTATCGAAGATCATAAAGCGACGTGACAGAACGATATCGTCACGGTTTCCATCGCGATACACGACCAGCACGTAGTTTCCCGGGAGTCGTACCGCAGGAACGTTTAGCCGATAATGAACATAAGGAACCGTGGTATTCATGGAGAACTCATAGTCAGTCACAGGCACCTCGTTGTAGTCCGTCATATACTCGAGGGACGCCAGGCCTGATTCGGTCCAGTCGCGGTTGCAGTGTACCACACGCGCATAATAGCGCTCCACGGGGCGATCGATATCGTCAAACTCCAGCACCAGGTTGTTCTGCCCAAGGGGTATCACCGCCGGGAGAAACTCATTTTCCCGGGCGCCGTAGGCAGGGTAGAGCTGTACGGTCTTGATTTGGGACTCGTATGTGCGGTCTGCCAGCTCCAGTTTTTTGGGCCCACCCTGGAAAATTGCCGAACTTTGGACACTGGTGGTGGGCGCGAACCCGCCCGCGGGCCATATCCAGGATATGAGTAGGAGTATAATTGGCGCGAAATACTGCATGGGACGGTTACAAGCGGGTAAATTTCGACAATTCAACGTGGGAAGCATAGCCCGCATTTCCAACTATTCCGTATAAGGTTGTGTCAAATAGATCAAGCAACCCCTCCATCCCACGAATGCTCAATGAATCAGAGCTCATTGAAGGCTGCCGTAAGGGCGACAGGGCCTTTCAGAAGGCATTGTACGACCGTTACTGCCGGAAAATGATGGTGGTTTGCCTGCGGTATTCCCGGTCGACGGCCGAGGCGGAAGACATACTTCAGGAAGCATTTGTGAAAGTCTTTCAGGGTATTAAGGACTTCAGGCAGGAAGCCCGCCTCGAAACCTGGATGACCCGCATTATGGTCAATACCGCTTTGAACGCTCAGCGCAGGAAACTTTACCTGTACCCCATGGTGGACGTGGAGGAGATCAACCTTCCGACGGATGAACTGGTACTGCCGGAGCTGCATTTCTCACAACTCCTTGAGTTTATCCAGGAATTGCCGCAGGGATGTCAGATCGTGTTCAACCTTTTCGCCATTGAAGGATACAGTCATAAGGAAATTGCGGAGTGCCTGGGCATATCCGAGGGCACGTCCAAGTCCCAGTATGCCAGGGCGAAAGCCCTGCTGCAATCGCGCCTGTTAAAGGAATCGTCCTATTACAAGAAGTATGGAGAGGCAAAAATTTGAGGAGTCGTTCAGGAAATCCTTCGGCAATGCCGAAGTACCGCCCTCAGAGAAGGTGTGGATGAACATAGAGCTTGATCTGGAGCGCCTCGAACGCGGCCGGATGAGAAAGCGCCTTACGTTCTTCAAGCTGCTGGCCGCCGCCTCTGTCGTGTTTGGCCTGGGCCTGGCCGGAACTGGTCTGTATCTCCTTAGCGCCAACCGTTCTACAACGGATGGCCTCGTAGCCCAGCAAAATGATACAGCATCTCCTGGCGGTGGAGCGAAAATTCTCGAGGGATCGGACGTCCAGGGGCCTTCCGCCGTGAAGAAAGGCAAGGAAGCGACTGAAAATAAGCAGACACCGATGGCCTCAACCGACTCGGCTCCGGAATCCCGGGCGAGCCGCACAGAAAGTCAGCCACAGCTACAAGCGGACAACATCACCAGAAGCCAGAATGCCGCGGCCTCCGGTGATCATGCAACGACATTTGATTTCAGCGCACCGCGCGACCAGATCGTTCAGCCTGTTGCTCAAACCGGCCAGGCTGTGTCGCCGGTTGAACTTGCATCGGGTAAGCAGGACGACATTTCGATCGTTCACAACCGCCCCTTGCCTCCGCTGGTAAAACAAAGAAAGATCGAGCCGCACTTCCCCAAGACAGAACCCGATGCGATGGACCTGCTGTTGGCCAGCGTTGAGATGGAAGAACGGGCCGAGGCCGAACGAAAGAAATACGACGGCGAACGCATCTGGACATCCGTAGGCTTTTCGGCGGGTACATTCAGCAACTACGGTGCGGGCACCCTGCAATCGCCTTCGTTGATGGGTATGACTTCGAACCTGACGCCTGTCAACAACACCCTGACGAGTGAATCCCGCGCTTCAGGCGTGGCCTACTCCGTTGGCGTGAGTGTCGGTGGCAGAATTGCTCCCCGCTGGGTCCTCCAGGGGGGAGTCAACTACATGATGCAGAATGCTTCCTTTATGTCAGACGCCGTAGTGACGCAAGACTATCAGAATTTCACCGCCGCCTACTCGGCTGAAATCACGAAGATGGCCGACGCATCAGCCCGTGTGGTACCCACTGCGCCATACAGCGTCAACAACAATATGGAGTATCTCAGCATCCCGATCCAGGCAGGATATCTTATCGTAAACCGCGCATTCGGTGTGCAGCTCACCGGAGGTGTAGCAACCGACCTGTTTATCCGGAATACCCTTCAGCCGCAGAGCGGCAACCTCGACAAGGTAACGAACGGAAGCGGGAGTGACTCGCCCTATCGTACCGTCAACTTCAGCGGACTCGTTGGAACGGAGTTCAGCTATCGCTTTTCCGAAAAGTACCGCATTTCGCTGAACCCGGGGTTGCGGTATCCTTTCAGCTCCATCTATAAATCGGATGTTGGTCTCTCGGCAACACCCGTGACGTTCGATGTGGGCTTGCGGTTCCGCTATATTTTTAACTGATGTTCCAACCCTGGAGCCCCCGGTTGTGTCTAAGGGACAAAGACAACCGATCGTATGGCTCCCCTGGAAACAAGAATTCAAAAAAGGCTGCACGTTTCCCTCTACGCGCTGCTTTTTCTGACGGTGCTACTCGGCCTCAGCGTTGTACTCGAGGGATGCACGGATCAATGCGAAACGAACGCACAGTACGTTTACTTCGAGCCGGTATACACACCGATAGAAACGATTCGCGAATCGGTGAAAGTAACTGAGGCCCGGCCGTTAAGCGCCATGGGCCGCATCTATTTCAAAGATGATTATCTCTTCATCAATGAGCCCGGCGAGGGTATACATGTGATCGATAATCACGACCCACGGGCGCCGAGGGCGGTGAAGTTCATCAGCATTCCCGGTAACTACGACCTTGCCATCAACAATAATACTTTGTTCGCCGACAGCTACGTGGACCTGCTGTCGTTCGACATTAGTGATCTGAACAATGTCCGGGTCGTCGGACGCAAGAAGAACTCGTTCAGTCCCTATAGTTCGCTGGGATTCGGGATGGATCCTGTGAAAGGCATAGTGACTTCCTGGGAGAGGAAGGAAAAAAATTTTGAAACCGCAGCCTGCGACATGGTATTCCAGCCGTGGGGTGGATTTTATTATGAGGATGGCATTGCGATGCCATATGACGCAGCGCTAGGTTTCAACTCGAAGGCTGCCATTGCACCGGGGACTGGCTCTGGCCCCGGTCTTGGCGGCTCTTTGGCTAGAATGACCATCAACGCGGGACAACTCTATCACCTGAGCGGCTATCTTCTGAAGTCCGTCGACATCCACAATCCCGCCAACCTTATTGACGTTGACAGCCTTCAGCTGACCGGGGACATCGAAACGATCTTCCCTTATGAAGACATGCTGTTCGTAGGCGCGCGATCGGGAATGTACATCGTCGACGTGTCCACGCCCAACGACCCCAGCTTGACCAGCGTCTATTCCCACGTCGTAAGCTGCGACCCGGTCGTCGTATCCGACGACTACGCCTACGTAACCCTTCGCAGCAACAACACCACGTGTACCGGCCAGGCTAACCTGCTGGAGGTCATCGATATCCACAATCCGGCGCACCCCTCATTGATCGCTTCCTACGAGATGACAAATCCGCATGGCCTTGGCATCGATGAAAAGACACTGTTCGTCTGCGACGGCGAGGCGGGCCTCAAGGTGTACGATGTGGCCAATAAGATGGCTATCGACGATAATCTTCTCGCCCATCATCCCTTAATGAAAGCGATCGACGTCATCCCTTATAACAACGTGCTGATGATTATCAGTGAAAAAGGCCTTTATCAATACGACTATTCCAACCGGAATAATCTTAAACTGCTGAGTCATATTTCCGTGCGCGCATGATCCCTCGCTGGCCAGCTCTACTGTGCATCCTGCTGGCAGGTCCTGCCGCGGCACAGGTAGAAGATAACGACCAGACGATCGCATACTACAGTCGCCTCACAACCGGCATTCTTGCCGGCGGCGAGCACGGGCTCATTACAGGTACTGCAACCACCATTCATGGCATCAGCGTTGGGCACCTGGCGGTGGGGGCCGGCGTTGGTATTGAAGGCTACGAGCGCTGGCGTACTGTTCCAATATTTGGCAGCCTGACTTACTTTCTAAAGGACGCCCGTGCGAGCGGCATGTTTCTCCAAATCAATGCGGGCCATTCCGTTTGCCGGCTAATCGTTCCGGATGAAGGGTTTCAGGTCGATGGAACACGCGGAGGCTTCATGTTCAGTACAGTCGCGGGGTACCAGATAGCAGCAGGAAAGCTTTTGGTCAATCTTAGCGCGGGCTACAAGTTGCAGAACATGAGAGGAGCGTACAAAAATGGTCAGCTTCCCAACCTCAACTTTACCCTCGACGAACAAGCCGACCGGTTCGTGTTCCAGATAGGCGTCGGGCTGTGAGGCTACCGGAGAGGGGGAAGAAGGAATAAGGGTAGAGGGAAATAGGGAAATAGGGAAATAGGGAAATAAGGAAATAAGGAAATAAGGAAATAAGGAAATAAGGAAATAGGGGCATAGGGGTATAGGGGTATAGGGGTATAGGGTATATAGGGTATATAGGGGTATAGGGTACATAGGGTACATAGGGTATATAGGGGGGTCCATGGATTGTAGCAAATAGCTAGACCGGTAGGCTGGACCACCGATTTCCGACGCGCAAACTTCCTGAAAAGTCAATGATACCACTTATCTACGATCCATGACCCCCCTATACACCCTATATACCTATATACCCTCCACCCCAAAATGATTTTGATTAGTGATTTGTGATTCCGTGTTGTCCGGGGAAAATTGAGGAATGGGGAAAAAGACTTCTTCCGATTATGAATCGGGACATTTTCTGAAAATGCAGAGTAAGCCGTGCTTCGACTCCGCTCAGCAACCGTGCTTCGACTCCGCTCAGCATTCAATAAATATAAGCGTCAAGGACGATCGGATTACTCCGGCAGTTTCGACTCCGCTCAACCACCGGAGTAATCCGATCACCCAACAAGAATGGACCACCGGGAGACTAAATTTTGTTTTCATTTTTTAATATTGCGGGCGGCAAAGGTGCCCGATTGTGGCTGAAGACCGGTGACTGAGCGGAGTCGAAGTCACGAAGAAGAAATTGATACCACCACACCATAGTGCCTTTCAACATCCGGAGGCTGAACGAAGTCGAAGCCCGGTTCAGAAATTTTCCCCTGACAACACTGAATCACAAATCACCAATCACTAATCAAAAATCCATAGAGGGGGGAGGGTATATAGGGGGTCATGGATCGTAAATGGATGAATCATTCATTTTTCCGCAAGTTTGGCGTGTCGGCAATCGGAGGTGTATACCCTATCGGTCTAGCTATTTGTTTTAATCCATGACCCCCTATATACCTATATACCCCTATACCCCTTTATCCCCCGCACCCCCTTATTTCCCTATTTCCCTATTTCCTTATTCCCTTATTCCCTACTCCCCCCAATCCTCACGGCCAGCTCATCCCACTTCCCATTGGCATCCTCGAGACGTTGCCTGACGTCGTCGTATTCAGCCTTGAGCTTTCCCAGTTTTTCATAGTCAGCATACACCTCCGGCTTTGCCATTTCTTCTTCAACCTCCTGAAGTCGCCGTTCCAATCCTTCGATGTCCGCCTCGACGTCCTGGAGCTGGCGCATTAATGTCGACTTGCTCTCAGATGGTTTTTCTTTGCGAATGGCCTTCGGCTTTTCCGGTGCCTTCTTTTCAACGACAGGCGGCGTCTTTTGCGCCGGACGGGCTGCGTTCCTCAGCCAGTAGTCATATTCCTCATATGTACCAGGATATTCCTTGATCTGGCGACCTTCGATGTACCAGATCTTGTTCGCCACCTGGCTTACAAAGTGCCGGTTGTGCGAGACTACGATAAAACTTCCCTGGTATTGCTGAAGTGCCTGGATGAGGATGTTCTCCGAAATGAAGTCGAGGTGGTTCGTGGGCTCGTCAAGGAGCAGGAAGTTGGCCTCCGATATGAGTGTTTTGGCAAGTGCCACGCGCGACTTCTCCCCGCCGGAAAGCACCTTGATTTTCTTGAAGACCTCCTCGTCGGAAAAGAGAAAGCATCCCAGTACGTTCCGTAGTTCCTGCTCGGTTTTTCCGGATCCGGCCTGCTTCAGTTCTTCGAGGATCTCGCTGTCGACATGCAGCGCCTCCAGCTGATGCTGGGCGTAAAACGCGGGGATGACATTATACCCTATGATTCGCTCACCTTGAATGGGCTCGGTCCCGTAAAGGATTCGGAGCAGGGTTGATTTTCCTTTGCCATTAGCGCCGATCAGCGCGATCTTATCGCCCCGCTCGATGGTAGCAGAAGTATGCTCGAGGAGAACAAGATCACCGTACGCCTTGGTTACATCCTTTAACGAGACGATCACGCGCCCGGATTGCTGCTTGAAATGAAATCGAAAGTTTACGGCCGCCACATCGCTGACGACTTCCTCCACGCGTTCCATGCGCTCCAGCGCCTTTATACGCGATTGAACCTGGCGGGCTTTGGTGGCCTTGGCCCGAAAGCGCTCAATGAATCGCTCCGTTTGCCGGATCTTTTGTTGCTGATTCTCGTAAGCATTCTGCTGGATCTGCTGCCGCACTTCTTTTTCTTCGAGGTAGAACGAATAATTGCCCTCATAGGTCACCAGCTGCTGGTTCGTGACCTCGACAATCTTCGTGACGACGTTGTCGAGGAAACGGCGGTCGTGCGAAACGATCAACACGGCACCCTCGTAGTTGCGGAGGTAATTTTCGATCCACTCTATGGAAGGGAGGTCGAGGTGGTTGGTGGGCTCGTCGAGCATCAGCAGGGATGGTCGTTCCAGGAGGAGTTTGGCCAGCATCACCCGCATGCGCCAGCCACCTGAGAATTCGCGCAAGGGCCGGTGGAGGTCGCTCGTCGAAAACCCGATTCCTTCCAGCACCTCCTCGGCCTTTGCCTGCATGCTGTAGCCGTCAAGCCGCTCGAATTTTTCCTGGAGCTGACTCAGCTTGTGGACCAGGTCTTCGGAGTATTCCGTTTCCAATTGGCGGATCACCTTCTCGAGCTTGCGCTGCGTCTCGACGGCATCGCGAAAAGCACCCATGGCGACCGTCAGGATCGCGTCGTCAGACTGATAGGAGAGCAGGTCCTGGTTGAGGAATCCTATGGTGCAGTCGTTGCTTTTGCTTATGGTGCCTGAGGTAACCTGGATGTCTCCGTTGATCAGGCGAAGCAGCGTGGTTTTGCCCTTTCCGTTAAGGCCGATAAGGCCAATACGGTCCTTCGGACGGATGAACATGCTCGCATTTTCATACAGGGGCCGTCCGCCGATCAAATAGCTTATGTCAGATACGGAAATCATGGCCGCAAAAATAACAATGTTTTGGCGGCGGTGACTAACGTATCCGAATGTCTACAGTTTCCTGACCCAGATGTTCCGGTAACTGACGAGGTTGCCGTGGTCCTGCAGCCGCAGTGGCGCGTCACCATGTTCCTTGTACAGGGGGAAGCCGATGTACTCCGTTGCGCCGAGCAATGCCACGTGGTTCAGCAACAGTACCCCGTTGTGAATCACGGTGACATAGGCGGGGATGATCGCACGGCCATCCGCGTCAAACCGTGGCGCGGTATAAATGATGTCGTATGCCTGCCATTCTCCCGGCTTCTTGCAAGCATTGGCGAGGGGTATGTGTTGCTTGTAGATCGATCCAGCCTGACCGTTGATGTAGGTCTTGTTCTGGTAATTGTCGAGTACCTGAACCTCGTATCGCTCTTGAAGGAATACCCCGCTGTTGCCCCGGCCCTGGCTCACCTTCGAGGGGTCGGTGACTTCAGGAGCACGCCATTCGATGTGGAGTTGCATGTCGCCGAACGATTCTTTTGTCCTGATGTCTCCGGTCCCGGGCGCGACGGTTATTGCACCGTCTTTCACAGTCCACTTGGCTGCTCCACCATTGACGGAGGCCCACTGACTGAGGTCACGCCCGTCGAACAGAACGATGGCATCCGAAGGTGGGTCGGATGGCGTAGCACCCGGCGTGACTATTTTGGGTTGTGGTTCCCAGACCTCTGTCGATTCGGGGGTACGCTTGTCGTTTTGAGCGAAACATGCGGAGCCTGCAAAGGCAAGGACGGCGGTAAGGTTAAGAAAGTGTCTCATAGGTATATATTGTAGTTCAGAAATCGTCAGCAATCTTGTCGATCTTGCTCTTGCGGTCTTCCACCATCATGCGGGGTATGACCAGCGAGCGGTATTCGAGCAAAAGTTCCTTCTTGGTGTGAGATTTATAAGTGAGTATGACCGACTCACCCCTCCAGAAATACTGGTTGTTTTTCGCGTCGTAAGTGGCAGCACCAAAGAGATTTTCCAATGCCCTCATCAACCGCGGATCCTTTTCCGTAATGAGGGTAATGGACTCTATCAGGTTACGATATGCGCCGAGTTCGACGCTCCTGACCTTCACATCGCCGATCGATTCGTATTCGGGATTCTCGACAACATACACCTGCGATGGATAGACATTTTCTTTGATTGTAAACTCCTTTCGCAACCGGGCGCCGCCTACCGAATCCGCCCGCGTACCGAGCTGGATGTCCTTAAAGCCATTTCGGCTATCCAGCTCCGCGACCGACTGGGCAAAAACGCTATATGCCACCAGGGTTAAGAGTACAGGAATGACGTATCGAAACATCTTCTTCATGGAGTTTCTACAAACCTAACGGGCACCGTAATCTTTACGTGATCCCACTGAAACGACATTTCGGCGCGGTCGTTGTCCTGGTCCAGGCCGATAGTGAATGCCTCGACTTCCTCGGGAACTTCCTGGACGGGTGCCTCGAACCGGAACACGTCAAGCTTTGGATTGTAATTATACGACCCCCAGAGATTCAATTCACGGTTAAAGATGATGGTCCACTTGATGCGGTCGGGAATGGTGAAAATCGAGTAGGTGCCGGCTGGCAGCAACAGGCCGTTGACCAGGAGGTTGCCCGTAAGCGTAATCTCAGTTGCCTCATTGGCGCCGGTACGCCAGACTTCGCCATAGGGGACAAGGCCACCGAATATAACCCTACCCCTTTTTTGTGGCTGTCCGTACGTGATCTTCACATACGTGTCTTTATATCGCATGCGCGCCATGGCAAGCGGGCTGAGGCGCGACTCCTGGGCGTACACACTTACCGCACATAGCCAAACCACTGAAGTAACGACCCACTTCGTCATGGCGCCTAAGATACTTAATTCACTGTTAACGACAACAGGGATAGATTTCGGCGGAGATATGCCTACGGAATCCACCTGTGATGAAGCGTGAGGTCGTATTTGGTGAGTCTAAAATCCTTATTTTGCCGCCTCAAGTAAGGTGAGATGAGCAGACCAGCATTTGACGACATCTTTATGGAACTGGCAGTGAACCTCGCGCGCCGTTCGCATTGCATTAAGCGGCACGTCGGGGCAGTGCTTGCCAAGGATACACGCATCATTTCAATAGGCTACAACGGTCCGCCGGCGGGAACGCACAACTGTGACGAGGAGTGGCCGGAGACCGGGTGCCCGCGCGATTCAAAGGGAGGATGCTCGCTTGCCATCCACGCGGAACAAAATGCCATCCTGTACGCTGTCAAGAATAAGACGTCAGTAGAGGGAGCGACACTGTACGTCACATTATCGCCTTGCCTGGCTTGTGCCCGGATCATATACACGATGGGCATCAGCAAATGTATCTATCTGAACTCGTACGCCGAGCACAAAGGTATTCCTACGGACGAAGGGGTGGAGTTTCTTCGAAGATTCGGAGTCGCAACCGAAAAATACACCGGGACCCTGGCCAACGTCACTCAGATGATCTGATCAGGGCCCGGGCCTGATTCCTGAAACGTTATCCGTGGGGTTAATTCTGTAGAGACGCACGGCCGTGCGTCTCCGAATAGATAGTCGATAGTTGACAGAGCGCACGGTCGTGCGTCTCTACAAGGTGATCCCATAGATTGGCATCTGGGTGTATCCCCCAATATCAATAGCGATACGCAGCTCAGTTCTTGATGCTCTTCTCGAGGTCAGTAAGCAGTTTCGCGGTGACGCCTTTGGTTTTTCTTTCGCGCTCGGCAGTGAACACCTTGATGGCCCGGCCAACCATCTCGTATAGGCCGGAAGGGTTCTTGTCATAGCTATAACTCCCCAGACACCAGTCCAGGTCGGCTTGCAGTTGCGCATCAAGGCTAAGCTCCCTCAGTTTGGCAAGCGCAGTGCGCGCTGCCGTCTCGATGTCGGGAGTCTTCTTTGCCGGAGTCTTCACCGAAGTCCTGGCCGGCGCTTTCGCACTTGTCTTCGCGTTCGTCTTTGCCATGGTATGATTTGCTTGGTGTTTCTTATGACAAAATTATGACCCCATTCAGGGAGTTCCCAAAGGAAGGCAAGATATATTTCTGCAACCGAGTGAAAGGCGCTGTTCCGGGTCCATAACTAGCGGCGCGGAGGCGTTTACCGCGACAGCCGGGCGATCGGAATCAGCGAATGAACACGCCCGACATAAAAACAAAAGGGAAGTAATCTGATTACTTCCCTTTGCAAAGTTCTTAGGTACAACCTAATTACTTCTTCTTCTTTGCAGCCTTCTTACCAGCCTTCTTGGCGGGCTTTTTCTTTGCTGCTTTCTTAGCGGTTGTTTTTGCCATAGCGTTTAAGTGTGTTAAAAAAAGTCAAACGACGTGAAAAGTTAAAATAAAAATCTTATCTGCAAAACTTTTTAGACAAAAATTTTGCAATAGCATGAACGTTCTCTTTTCGAAAAGTGCCGTCGACCTGTTCAAAGTCAAGGATGAATTACATTCACTTCGGGTTGAAGGGTAACTCCGAACTTGTCCTTCACCGACTCCTGGATCTTCATCGCGAGCTCCCAAATGTCAGCTCCTTTGCCACCTCCATAGTTCACCAGCACCAGCGCCTGATGCTTGTGAACCCCAATGTTTCCAAGGGTTACGCCTTTCCATCCACATTGTTCAATAAGCCATCCAGCTGGTACCTTCGTCAGCCCACCCTCACCGGGAAAGGTAGGAACGCGATCTGACTTTTGGCGAATGAACGCAAGTGTATCCGCATCTACGGAGGGATTCTTGAAAAAACTTCCCGCGTTCCCGATCGTAGTGGGATCGGGTAGTTTGCTTCTGCGTATGGCTATGACCGCCTCACTGACGTCCCGCACCCGGGGTGATGTTATCCCTTGTCGGGCAAGGGTCTCCTTCAATGCACCATAAGATATATTGATGACGTGGTTCCTTCGGGTCAATCTTAAAGTGACGCTTGATATGAAGTATTGGCCCTTGAGTGCATTCTTAAAGACACTCTCCCGGTAACCAAACGCGCATGCTTCGTTGGAGAACCGACGGGTAATGCCGGTCGCGATTTCGATCGCGTCGACATGGACAATAGTCTCACGGACCTCTACACCATAAGCCCCTATGTTTTGCATGGGTGCCGCACCGACCGTACCGGGTATCAGCGACAGGTTCTCAACGCCACCCCAGTCCCGATCGACGCAGTATCGCACAAAGCCGTGCCATTCCTCGCCGGAGCCGACCTCCAATGTTACCGTGTCGTCATCTTCATCCACGACGCTGATTCCCTTCACCTCGTTCTTAACGACAAGCCCTTCGAAGTCGCCCGTCAGCAGGATATTGCTACCGCCACCGAGAATCAGTGCCCTGTTGTTTTTGAACTCATCCGTCTGGATCAGCGCGGCAAAGTCTTCCGGCGAACTGATTCGAACAAAAAGCCGGGCCCGGGAAGGAATGTGAAAGGTGTTATAGGGTTTGAGATCGACGTTGGACCCGAATTGCAGCATGAATTTGATTTGGTCGCACCAAGGTGTAAAAAATGCCGGTAATGTCCAACGTCCGCAGCTTGACCCGACTACCGGATTTTTTCCGCGAGTTCTTCCTTGGGCAACTTGAAAAGACAAATACGGGGGAACCTTCCCGCCAGGTATGCTGTGCCACATACCAGGAGCCCTTCGTCATCGGTTGCTATTACCGACGCGACTTCGAATGGATTTGAGAAGCCCAGGTAATGCGAGCCGAGCAAGGTGCCAGTCGCTTCGTCATAAAACAGGAGTGCGATCTGCTTTGAGCGCGTGTCGCTGGCAAAGACCAGCGTGGGTGTACCATCAATTACCGTTCTGAGGATCTTTACCCTGGCGTTGGGTACGAGTTCGGGCAGCGTATTCCCGGGATAATCTACCGACGACGTGACAGTGTTCGCTGGCAATAGCACATTAGGAAGCAGGAAATTGTCGCCGAAATTGAACCGGGCTGCAGCGAACTTCGTACTGGCAATCGGCACAACCGCGCTGAAGCCACCGTCATCCTGCTGGCCCTGAACAACACCCAGCGGCTCGTCCTGGCTCAGGTCAGTAAACACGAGGGAGAAGGTGTAATTGTAAAAGCCGTTAAAGAAATACGCGCCCCCAGGAACGCGTCCCGTCAGGAACGGAAATTCTTTTCCCCCGCCGATGAAGTGGTTAATGATCGGTTCCTCCACGTCCTCTCCAACACCGATGTCGAAACCGCGTGACGTCGTTACCGAGCCATCCGGCCTGACCCGCGACA
>DASVCT010000300.1:0-7671 GCA_036381475.1 Cyclobacteriaceae bacterium | reverse complement strand
GGATGAGGGGCCGTCTGCAGGAATATATCATGACCTGCCACCGAAGGATGAACCTCACAACGATCCTTGTTACGCACGACTACCCGGAGGTACTCAAATTATCCAGGCGCATCCTGGTGCTGGCCAGCGGTAATCTTGCGTATGACGGACCACCGGAGGCCTTCCTTGAACAAATGGGGAACAAGGGGTAGTTGCAGATGCAAATGCAGTCGCGTCGATACGATACAACGCAACTTCATCTGCGTCTGCGACTAACTCAAAGGTAGAAGATGACCTCGCGTCTCACCAGCTACGACAGGTGCTTCTTGAAGAAATCAATGGTCCGCTTCCAGGCAAGTTCAGCGGCTTCCTTGTCGTATCGTGCCGTAGTGTCGTTGTGAAATCCGTGATTGGTATCCGGGTAGATGTAAGCCTCGTAGACCTTGCCGTTTTTCTTCAAAGCCGCTTCGTAAGCAGGCCACCCTTCGTTTACCCGGGTATCAAGGCCAGCGTAGTGCAGTAACAACGGGGCCTTGATCTGAGGAACCATTTCTGCAGGAGGCTGGCCGCCATAAAAGGGTACAGCTGCACCCAGGTCCGGAATTCTTACTGCCATCATATTGGCAATCCAGCCACCGAAGCAGAAGCCGACTACACCCGCTTTGCCCGTACACCAATCATGATTCTTCAGGTACTCATATCCCGCGATGAAATCTTCGAGCATTTCGTTGCGGTCGCGTTTTGCCTGCATCGTCCGCCCGTCGTCGTCATTACCCGGATAGCCCCCCAGTGGGGTAAGCGCGTCTGGGGCCAGCGAAACGAATCCCGCCAAAGCGGCCCGGCGTCCGACGTCGGCAATGTGCGGATTCAGACCACGGTTTTCATGGACGACGACAATGCCGGGCAGTTTTCCGTTTGCATTTTTTGGACGACAAAGCTGGGCGCGAATTTTTCCACCACCTTTCGGTGAATCGTAGGTGACGGTTTCTATCGTGAGGCGCGAATCGTTCTGCGGAACCTGGATCCGGTTTACGTAATCCGGTATTAGCATGCTCGTAAGGGATGCGAGCGTGACACCGCCAACGGCATACGCGGAAAGCCGGTCCATGAATTGTCTCCTGTCGATCCGGTTGTGGGCATAGTCGTCATACAGCTGAAAGACTTCCTGGCTGATCTGGTCTTTTGAAATCTCATTCATGATAAGCGATGTTTTGGTTTCGGAAAATTACGGGGTCGCCACCTCCCAGGATCTGGTAATCAAAACTACGACCCCGGCAATTAGGATCAAAACATGATTACAGCAGCGGAACCCGATGTCAGGAAGTCAAAACGCTATGCTATAAAACGAATCTCCCCGCCACTGCAACTTGCATCGGCGACTTTTACGGCATGGTCTACGACGGGGTATCCAGCTCCCTAAGCAGCCCTTCCAGATTAAGGGGACGGGTATACATCTCTATCGATCCGTCGGCCTTGGTAGGCCAGAGTTCGCGGGGGCGATCCCAATACAGTTCAATACCGTTTCCGTCGGGGTCGTCAAGATATAAAGCTTCGGAAACGCCATGGTCCGCTGCACCCGTAAGCGGATAGCGGTTCTTTCGCAGCCTGTCAAAGATTACAGCGAGGTCTCTTCGGGTGGGATAAAGGATAGCGGCATGATAAAGCCCCACGCCGGAACGAGGTGCCGGAGGTGCGCCCTGGCTGTGCCAGGTATTCAGCCCGATGTGGTGATGATATCCGCCGGCGGAAACAAACGCAGCCTGCGCGCCATACATCGTTATAAGCTCGAATCCGAGGAGATCACAATAAAAGCCAAGCGCCCGGTCGAGGTCGGAAACTTTTAGGTGGACGTGCCCGATGCGCGTCTGTTCGGGTACCCGGTATTCGGTGGACATGATGCACTGCGGTTACAGGTAACGAATATAACACCATTCCGTGTGTGTGTTGTGAAATGTTGAGGGTAAGAAGTAATCGGTTAGCAAGGATTCCGTGTATGGTGGGGTAATCGGTGGGGTAAACAAACACTTTGGGCGAACCGACTCCAACACTTCAACACGTCGACCTATACCCCTATACCCCTATACCCTTATACCCTTATACCCTTATATCCCTATTTCCTTATATCCCTATTTCCCTATTTCCTTATTTCCCTATTTCCTTATTTCCCCATTCCCCCGTATACTTACGCCCCAATATTCATTGCACCCTTAACCCCTTTCTCATGTTACATCGTTTTGTCTTCTCGCTTATGCTATTGGTAGCAGTGTCGTGTAGCCCACCGTCACAGAATCCCGGATCTGAGACTGAGAAACTGCCGCTTCAGGGGACGTGGAAACTTATTTCCGGTACGCTGATCGAAGGAGCGGATACGACCGTGACGGACTACACGCAGGCAGATCGGATGATAAAGATCATTAACGACAGTCACTTTGCCTTTCTCAGGCACGACCTTAACAAAGGTCAGGACTCGCTGGCAGTATTTGTTGCCGGAGGCGGTCCCTACACGCTGGAGGGTAACCACTACACCGAACACCTGGAATACTGCAGCGCGCGCGAATGGGAGGGTACTACCTTTGAGTTTACCGTAGCTATCCAGGGGGATACTTTGATACAGCAGGGTGTCGAGAAGGTGGAATCCATCGGCGTGGAGCGATATAACATCGAAAAATACGTTCGGATCACGCCGGAATAGCCTATCGCGTGAACAAAAAGTTTAGATGACAGGTTGATATTGGATTACCAACTTAGAATGGATAGCGAACATCAGAAAAGTGTGTCTACAGAAATCATCAACGTTACCGAACAGGACGAACGGGCCTACCTGGATAAGATATTACAGGAACTGGATTGGGCCATTGAGCAGGCTGACCGCGCCGTGAGGGAGTTTTCCCAGGAATTCCGTCGGAACCAGGCGTACCTGTATGATCAGCGTTCCGGTATGGATGAGGCCGATGTGGTATCGGCCGGTCAATCATTCACCCGCATGGCCCAGGAAAGCGGGGCTGGCCTTGCCACCCGTCGTCGGCTTGTAAAGCTAAGTCAGTCCCCATACTTCGGTCGAATCGATTTTACCCCGGAAGGTCGCCAAACACGAATGCCGATATACATTGGCATTCATTCTTTTGTAAGCAACACGCCGGGTATCTATCCTATTTACGACTGGCGGGCACCGGTGTCGTCCATGTTCTACGATTTTGAACTGGGTGATGCCTGGTACAAAACGCCCGGGGGTACGGTCAAGGGAACGATCCAACTGCGGCGGCAGTACCGGATCAGGCGCGGCAAGATGGAGTTCATGATCGAGAACGACGTGAACATCCAGGATGATGTATTGCAGCTTGAGCTCAGTCGATCGTCGGACGAAAAAATGAAAAATATCGTCGCGACGATCCAGCGTGA
Organism: Cyclobacteriaceae bacterium; assembly: GCA_036381475.1. Lineage (GTDB taxonomy): Bacteria > Bacteroidota > Bacteroidia > Cytophagales > Cyclobacteriaceae > ZC4RG29. The sequence goes on along the minus strand of DASVCT010000300.1, from coordinate 4,293 downwards.
TCAGAACGCTATCATCCGCAACGAGACTTCGTCGATCATGATCATCCAGGGCGTAGCCGGGTCGGGCAAGACCTCCATCGCCATTCACCGCATCGCCTTCCTGCTGTACCGTTTCAGGGATGAGATTTCGTCGGGTGATATCCTCATCATTTCACCGAACCGTGTGTTCTCGGATTACATTTCCAACGTGTTGCCCGAGTTGGGTGAAACGCAAATTCCCGAGATGGGCATGGAAGACGTTGCGCGGGAGTTGCTCGAACATAAGGTTAATTTTCAAACGTTCCTCCAGCAGGTATTTGCCCTGATGAATGATGCCGGTGAACTCGGCGAGCGCGTCAGGTTCAAGTCGTCTTTGGAATTCGTTAACCAACTCAATCGTTACTTTGTCTACCTGGAAAACCATTGGTTGAGACCCCGTGATGTCCAAATCGGTGCCGCCAGGGTGCCGGCCGCTTTTATTCGTGAACGTTTTCACGCTCTTCAACGCGCGCCGCTCCTGCAACGAATGCCGATGCTGATTGATGAAGTGCAGGCATACGTAAGAACCGAGCTCAACCGCAAGCTTACAGGCCGGGAGAAAACGCGTATCCATCAGGCCTTGATGGAAGCGGCTGGCAGCCAGTCTCTGCTGGAGTTGTATCGCGGCTTTTACGCATGGCTGAAACGTGAAGACCTTTTCAGAACGGAAGGCGATAGACTGGAGTATGCAGACGTATTCCCGTTGATTTATTGCCGGATCAGGCTGGAAGGTGTTGCCATGTTTCAGCATGTGAAGCACCTTGTTGTTGATGAAATGCAGGACTACACACCCGTCCAATATGCCGTGCTCGCGAGGCTGTTCCAGGGAAAGAAGACCATCCTGGGAGATGCAAGTCAGGCCATCAACGCCTACAATGCCTCAACGGCGGATGACATTCGCCAGCTCTTTCCGCAGGCCGACGTCGTACGGCTGAACAGGAGTTATCGGTCTACCTATGAGATCACGCGCTTTGCTCAGCGTATCCTGTCGGACCCGGACCTGCAAGTGGTTGAACGACATGGGGAAGAACCTGAAGTAAAGGGCTTCCAGCGACAGGAAGAGGAAGAGGCCGAGATCAAACGATTGGTCGCGGACTTCAGAAGCTCGGAATACCGCATGATGGCAATCATATGCAAGGCGCCTTCCGATGCTTCATCCCTCTATCGAAAGCTAAGAGCAACCGATGTCAGCCTGCTTACCGAAGACAGTGATGCGTTCAGGGAAGGGGTCGTCATCACCACCGTGCCGCTGGCCAAGGGGCTCGAATTCGATGAGGTCATTGTCCCCTTCGCATCTGCGGAAAACTATGCTACGGAGAGCGATCGTCGCCTCCTTTACATCGCCTGTACCCGCGCCATGCACCGACTTACGCTGACGTTTACAGGGGAAGGCTCGCAGTGGATACCGGCACAATGAGTGAATGAGTGAATGGGTGAATGAGTGAATGGAATGGGAGAATCAGGAAATAAGGAAATAAGGAAATAAGGAAATAAGGGAATAAGGGAATAAGGGAATAAGGAAATAAGGGTATAAGGGTATAGGGGTATAGGGTATATAGGGTACATAGGACGGTGCGGATTAAATGAGACCGAATACCGATTACCCGATTACCGATTACTTCTTACAGCTTACCCCACAATGATCACCGCTCACCGTTCTCCACTTCCTCTCGATCGCGCTGTAATTGAAACAGGGCCGCTCGAAGTTTGCCATAGCTATACTTGCCTTTCGTTGCCCTGAACAAATCGGTCGTGGAGAATCCTTCAGGCAGTGCCCCCGCAGTCGTCGATATGTCTTTGAGTTCTTCTTCTGTCATCCAGCTCATTATGTCGAACACCCCCTCGATGACAGCCTTAGCGAGGTGTGCATCGATGGTGCCGGGCACCAGTCCCCGCTCCCGTGCAATGTCTGCCACGCTCATACCTTCTTTGAAATAGTTGAGCGTGATCTCAACGCTACTGGGTGAAGATCCTTTCCGGGACTTGCTGCCGCGTTTTTTTGACGTTTCCTTTTTGGTCTTTTTGGCGGAGGGCTGTTCCCGAAGGGCAGTAATGAATGCAAGTCGCTTTTGGTTTATCGTCTCACGCAGATCATCGAACCGGTACTCCGACCGGTTCTCGAGGACGGCATCAGCGAGCATCGGGATCTTCGCAATATCTACCAGCTTTTTTGTGAAAAGCTGATCCAGTTCTTCCAGGTTGTTGTGATACATCTTGATCCGTTTCTGATCGCGGATTCCGTACTGATGGCTCAGCAATCGCTCAATTGCTTTCCAGATGATGTCGGCGTAGTAGGCACTGCCTTTATGTAGTCGTTCGAGAAGTTCGGGAGTCCGGCGTTCCTCAAGGAGCCGGTGCAGCTGGTTACGGTAACGGAAGGTGTTGTCCTTTTCGTTCGAGAGCGTGTTTTTCAACTCCTCCAGGATCGATAGTGACGCATCGACGTTTTTTAATACGGTGTCAGTCAGGTTTCCGCTTACATACCTGATTTGTTTCAGCAGTTCGCCGAAGTCGAAGGTCCTGTCGATAATTTGCCCGATGAACAAGAGCTGGCTCTGTTTCATCACCGCCGGGAGCTCGGAAGGCCGGTGATGCTGTTCCCGGAAGGACAAGACCGACCTGGCTGTGCTAATGACCGAAGGTGGCACCCGTTCGCGGAGGACCAGTCCGTCGAGCGACCGCAACCGGGAAAGGGCAACATAGACCTGGCCATCAGCAAATGCTTGCCGCACATCGATTATCGCCCGTTCGAATGTGAGCCCCTGGCTTTTGTGGACAGTGATGGCCCATGCAAGCCGAATGGGAAATTGTTCGAAACTACCGATCACTTCCTCGTTAAGGTCGCGCGAGTCCTCGTCGACCGAATACCGTTTGTTTTCCCATCGCTCTTTTTTCAGCTCAAAAGGTTCGCCGGAGTCCGCCATCACTACTTCCACTTTGCCACCGCTGATTCGCTTGACGGTAGCCAGCTTGCCGTTGTAGTACGCCTGTCCCTCGCTGTCGTTGCGCACGAACATGATCTGCGCTCCTTCCTTGAGCTCCAGCTTCTGCTGAACCGGGTAGATATGCTCCGGGAACTCGCCGTTGATCGTGGCCTCAAAGATGTGCGACTTACCTTCCAGTCTTTTCAACGCCTCGCGGTTCATGCTGTCGGCCTTGAAATTGTGCGTGGTAAGCGTGATCACCTCACCCGGGTCGTCGTCAGGATCCAACACATGCGTATTTAACAGTTCGATGTCGTCGTGCGTCAGGGCGTTATTCCTCAGATTGTTAAGAAGTCGAATGAAATCTGCGTCTTGTTGTCGGTAGATCTTGTCGAGTTCGATATACACAAAACCCGCCTCGCGCAGGGCATGCGATTCATAAAACCAGGGCGATGGATAGTACTCTTTGAGTATCTCTGCTTCGCTTCCCTTTACTACTGGCGGCAATTGATACAGGTCGCCAATCAGCAGCAGTTGTACGCCGCCAAAGGGCTGAGTGTAGTTGCCCCGCGCCGCTTTGAGTCGGGCATCGATGGCATCCAGCAAGTCTGCCCGTAACATGCTGACCTCATCGATCACGAGCAGTTCGATGGAGCGGAGCACTTGCTTACGGGTGCTGTTCAGCGGTTGCCTGCGCGTCAGGGTATCAGTGGTGTAAAAGTTGCCGTTGTCCCCGGCTCCAAAGGGCAGGTTGCGACCGGGGATAAAGGATCCCAGCGGGAGGAGGAACTGGGAATGGATCGTAACACCGCCGGCATTCAATGCAGCAATGCCCGTGGGTGCGACGACAACAAACGACTTGTGGGTTTGTGTGCCGAGATTGCGCAAGAACGTGGTCTTGCCAGTTCCCGCCTTTCCCGTCAGGAAAATATGCGCGCAGGTGCTGTTGATGAACCGGACAGCAAGGTCAGGAATGTCCTCATAGAGCACTTCAGTAGTCACGGGGTCTTTATGTTTTTGTGTTTCTGTACTCGCATCACCCGGGTGATCAGTCGTTGCCTGCAAGTTTGCGAAACGCTGGGAGCAAGTCAACTTTACGTCCTCCTTCCCGGGGAATGCATCGCTAACGCCCCAATTAAGGGGTTAATGCCTTGTATGGCGTACAAGGTTCAATTTAGTAGACCGTCTGGATAAAGGCAATAGGCCATACGTTAAAAAATATTGAAGAGTTGAAGAATTGAAGGTTGAACATTGCCTATTGCCTACTGCCTACTGCCTACTGCCTACTGCCCACTGCCTCCTGAACAGCCGGAAACTCCAAACTAATATACGCCCGTGCGGCCCAGGCCTC
>DASVCT010000299.1:0-8841 GCA_036381475.1 Cyclobacteriaceae bacterium | reverse complement strand
GAATCTAAAGGACAGTGTCTAAGCACTAAGGGAAAATCCTCCTCAACGCGTCAAGTTAGCTTTTCCTTTTAAAATTGGCTTTTCAAACATATAAGGGGATTAAGGGGCGCGGGAGGGCCGCGTAGAAGTGTATGGCAAGGGTTTCGAAGAAAGTGAGTAAAAAGAAATAAGGTGCAGCTCCTGTCGCGGTCGCAGTCACAACGGCAGGACGCAATAACTTCAACACTCCAACACTTCAACACTTCAACACTTTAACACATCAACACTTCAACACTTCAACACTTCAACACTTTAACACATCAACACACCAACACATGACCGATATCTCCAATCCCTGGCAAATACTCTCCTCCGAAGAAAAGTATGACAACCCGTGGATTCGCGTGACGGAATACCAGGTAATCAATCCCGGCGGAGGCAGCAGCATATACGGAAAAGTTCACTTCAAAAACCGCGCGGTGGGAATCGTGCCGGTAGATGCAGACGGTAACACCTGGCTCGTAGGGCAATACCGTTTCACCCTCAGCGCATACTCATGGGAAATACCGGAAGGTGGCGCCCCTGACGGAGAGGAACCTCTCGTATGTGCGCGTCGGGAACTTCTGGAAGAGACCGGACTCACGTCGGGTAACTTGCAATTGCTAACGCAAATTCACACCTCCAATTCCGTCACTGATGAAACCGGGTGGATCTTCCTGGCAACCGACTTGTCGGAAGGCATCAGCCAACCCGAAGAAACCGAAGCGGACTTAAAGGTGATGAAACTTCCCCTTTCTGAGGCAGTGGGTATGGTGCTGAATGGGAAGATCACCGATAGTATGAGTATTGCCGGGTTGTTGTTGGCTGAAAGAGTGTTAGGAGAGAGAAATTAACCGCGGAGGCGTGGGGATTTTTTTGGCATCATCAGAGATCATCAAGATAGATGGGAATGTGGTATGGTCCAAGGGCCTGCCTCAGACTAACTAAATGCAGAACGCGGAGGTCGCCTGACGGCGACATGGATTTAAGGGGTCAGGGGTACCATAATTAGGTAACGCAAACTGAACCCACATGTCCGAAACGTTCGGGCTGCCCAACACTCCAACACTCCAACACTTCAACACTCACTCCACACTCCAACACAACCACTATTCCAGCCGTCTCATCCACGCCTCCCGCAACGCGACCTGTTCGGGTGAGGCGTCTTCCATGACGCGGAAGACGTGCTCTTGAAATCGTCGCTGTTCACCGACAGTAAGGAGCAGTTTTTGGGGGCCATCAGGCCGGATGACGGTATAACTAATCGTATCGCCCGGCTCGACACCTTGCAGGATGGTGGCGATCTCGGGAAAATTTTCCATGGCCACGGCGATGTCGTTAACCGCTATGACGGTGTCCCCCTCCAACAAGCCCTCGCGCTCACTCCGTTCGCGCAACTCGGTAACTATGAGATGCATGCCGTCGTACTGAATGCCATGACCCCGGTCGGGGATGGTGTCGTCATAGTAAACGATGGGCAAATATTGGATGCCGAGCTTCGCGAAATATTCCTCAATAGGCAGAGGCCAGGCGCCTTTGACGTGGTGGTCGATGAGAATCCGCATCTCGGGATACGTCATTGCCACAAACTCATCGAAGAAATCTTCCTCCGAAAACGGCTTTTCCGATCCGTATTTCTTTGCAAAGTCAAGGATCACTTCACGAAGTCCGCGTTTGCCTCCTGATTTTTCCAGAAGCAGTATGTCCATGAGGAGTGGAACAAGCGCGCCGCGGTAGTAGATGTTGACGTATTGAGCGCGTCCTTCGGGTGTGAATGCGGTTCGGGCAAGTTGCTGAAGGCTTACGGTCTTGTCGAAATGACTGTCGACGGCCAGCTTTTCCGATATTTGATCGAAGAACTCATCGAGGGTGATGAGTCCACCGCGGAGCAGGATCATGTCACTTGCCCATTCGGTGACACCTTCATACAGCCAGAGGTGTTGAGAGGGCGATGGTGTCACAAAGTTGAATTGTCGGATCACTTCACTGTGAAGGTGCAGCGGTGTGATCATGTGAAAGATCTCATGCGCGGCGATCCCATTGACCAGGCTGACGTACGATTCATCCAGGGGTGCTTCTCTCAACACGTACTCCGAACTGTAGGAGTGTTCCCAGGCGCCTACATTCTGGTCGTCGAAATGAAACAAGAGAACATAGCGATCGATGGGAAAGCCCTTGACAAACTTGTTGGTCGCGATGAATACGTCGCGCATTTCGTTCATCAGATCGGACGACTTGATGAGATCACTCTTTGAGTAGGTGAAGATTTCAACCTTCTTGCCGCCGATGTCTATCGCCGTTGACGATAAACGGCCCAACAGGATGGGCGAGTCGACGGCGAAGTCGAAGTCTGGCGCAAATAACCTCCCCCCTTCGCCGGCCTTCAACGCGGTTCCCACCGTCCATTCCTTCGGGTACACGAGACCGATTTCCATATCGGCGTCCTGCATTCCATGAAAATATCCCAAAAGCGTGTGAATATTGAGAAGAGCGTGGTCTTCCTCCAGGCTTGATCCCGCCATCCGCAGAACGGGGTTCTCCTTCACCGGGGTATCCCATGTCTCGGCCACCTTGTATGTGATGCGCCTTACCTTGCGGGGCTGTTCAATCCTGAACTGATTGGTTTGCACCTGGGTCACCTCTATTTGACGGCCTCTTTTGTCGTATGCGCGGAAGTCGGAAACGAACCGGCCCATGTCCATGACCTGATATGCACCCGGCGCCGTCGACGCGAACTGGTACACGTTGTTGGCTCTGCCCAGCCTGGGCACGTCAACCTGGATAAGGAAGGTGTCGGTGGATGGTCCGGTCATGTCGATGGTGAAGCGCACCGGATCACCGTCCGACGCATAGGCGGTGGGAATACAATACAGGACAGCGGCGCAGACGAAGGCCGCAATGAGGTTGTTCATGAACAGGACACGTTTAGGTTAATGTATATCCGTACAAGTTATCCTTAAACCCCCGAATCCGGAAATGAGAACCCGGTATCGGAGAAAAATACCCCACGATCCGGTATTAGCAGACACCCTGTTCCGTGGAAAGGCGGCCTCACGTCGCGTACAGCTAGGGGCGTACGGTCCGTCCGGCCGCGTTTGATTATCAAGGAATAATTCCTTAAATAACCCTGTATTTTTGCTTCATGGAAGTCCGGAATATAAACGAGGGGAAGCTCCATGCAGAGGAATTGCGGACACAGTGGGCGACCTGGATCGGGAAAGGGTTGCGCTACGTGCATACCGGTTACGGTTTAGTGGTGTTCACGGCTCTTTTTCTCCTGTTCCTTCCGTGGCTCTGCATTCCAATGATCTTCCCCCGCGCGCACGCACTGATAGGAATCCTGAATCGCTGGTGGGCACGGGCGCTGTTCGCCCTCGTGGGGATACCCTGGAAGATAGAGTATCGCTTTACGCCGGAACGCGGCAAACAGTATGTCTTTTGTCCCAACCATTTTTCCTACCTCGACGTTCCCACCGTGGGACTCAATACCTGTAACACCATCTTTGTAGGCAAGAGTGAAATGCGACGTGTCCCTCTTTTCGGATGGATGTACAGCAGGCTGCATATTACCGTGAACCGCGCCCGCCTCAAGAGCCGCTATGAATCGCTGATACGTGCTGCGAAGGCCATTGACGAGGGGAAAAGCCTAACCATCTTCCCTGAAGGCGGTATCGTGTCCAATGATCCGCCACGGCTTGCGCGCTTCAAGGATGGCGCCTTTCGCCTGGCCATAGAAAAACAAATTCCCGTCGTGCCTGTCACGATACCGTTCAATTGGATAATTTTGCCCGACGACACTTTTTTGCTTACGTGGGGACGTGTCGTCGCAATCTTCCACGAACCGATACATACGGAAGGACTCAGGCTGGAACATGTGGACGAACTCAAGGCACGAGTGCATGAGATCATCCGCAACGAACTCAACCGATGGAATTATGGAAATAGACCGCCCGTTACTGGATAAGATCGCCCACCTGGCGAGGCTGGAATTCGATGAGAAGGATGCGGAACGCATGATGGCGGACATGACGGCCATCGTCGGATGGGTGGAGAAACTCAGCGAAGTTGACACAACCGGCGTCGAACCGCTCACGACGATGTCGGGTGAAATCAATGCTCTTCGCGACGATGTTGTCGGGCCTCACCTAAGTCACGAGCGCGCACTACAGAACGCACCCGCTAAAGACGATACCTATTTCAGGGTACCTAAAGTAATTGAAGGCTGAGCGCGGCAGCCGATTACTCTTCAAATGATCGAACGCACGCAGTTCTGGAAATCGTGGAAAGCTGAACATCGGTACGCCTGGTATGGTATGGCGGCCGCGTTGGCGCTGGCTATCGCATTCTATACATTCTCCTACTTTCGCGGTGTCGATGGCATACTGCACTGGGAAAAACTGCAGGAACAGAAGGTGCTGGAATCGACTCTCGACACCTACCATCTCGGACCGTTTGAGTTGTCCGTTCCCGGTGACAACTACGTCATACTCGAATACTTCAACGGAAGCCCGATCAACCCGAACATGGCTGCGGTATACCTGTACCTGGCTATGCTCGCGATAGGCGTCGTGGTATTGCTAACCGTCGTTACCACGCTCGACCGGTTCTGGTTCATCGCCGCGATCGCGCTGTTCATCCTGTTCACATACAGCCTTCGCCTCAGGGTTCTGGAACTGTTCGGACAACTCAACGAGATACCGTTCTTTGTGACTCTCGCGATCTTTGGAGGTATCGCGATCTACTTCAACATGATCCGGCCCGGCACGGATATTTCGCGGCGTGCCATCGTCTTTGCCGCGGTCATGGCCATCTTCGCTTTGACCGTCGCCCTGGCCAGCAACGTCGCGTATCCGTTTATGCACCTGGCTGTCACCGCCTATCCTGCGGCCATCATAGTCACGATCCTGTTTATCCTCCTGGTGAGCCACGAAATTCTGGCAGCCTTCATCGCCATTCTCAGTCGCTCAGGCGTGACGGCGCGTGCACGCCACTTCTTCATACTGTGTGCCATCTATCTCGGTAACCTCCTGGTCTCGGCCCTTCACAAAGTGGATGCCATCGACTGGAACTTCGTCTACTTAAATGCCTATCTCCTGCTTCCGGTTTCCGCGGTCCTGGGTATCTGGGGATTCCGCGACAGGCGCTTTACCTACGAGAACATCCTGGCCTTCGTGCCGGCCGGAGCGCTGTTGTACCTCGCAACAGGAACCATCGCGTTCGGTACCATCGGCGGCCTGCTGGGAAATGCGAATGACTCAGCTTTAAACGTAGTGGAAGACATCATCATCTTCTCACACCTCGGATTCAGCTTCATCTTCGTTCTTTACGTGTTATCCAATTTTGCATCTCTGCTGGGCAGCGACCTTCCGATGCATAAAGTATTGTACAAGCCCACGCGGATGCCCTGGTTCACGTTCCAGCTTGCCGGACTGATCGCTACCATGGCTTTCATTTTCTTTGTAGGATGGCGTGTATACGTCTACGACGCAGTAGCAGGCTTTTACACGTACCTGGGAGACCTGGATCTCAAACTCGGCAACATCCAACTGGCACGCGCACATTTCGATCGCGCAGGGTCGTATGGCTTCCAAAGCCACCATGCCAATTATGAAATGGCAAAACTCACGCTGAACCGCTACAACTACGAAGAACCGGAACATCACTTCGACCTCGCGAACGGTAAGAGACCGAGCAAGTACTCGCTGGCAAACAGCGGAAACCTGAAGATCTGGCAAAGGCGGTACTTCGACGCGATCAAAAACCTGCGGCATGCCCTCTCGCAACTGCCAGGTTCAGGTGTTTTGGAAAACAATCTGGGCTACGCATATGCAAAAGTATTAAACGTCGATTCGGCCTTGAATCTTTTCAGTGCAGCCCGCGATGCCTCCGTGGCAAAGCCTACAGCAGAAGCGAACATACTCGCACTTTCGGCGCTGGAATACCTTCCCGTTGGCGCAGACTCGACGCTGGCGTTATTCGACGACACTTACACCGGCACGCTCGCCAACGCGCTCGCGTTGGCCAACGCACAACACCAACCGTTCAGTCACGAAATCGACCCGTTTGGTTCCCCCAGGCTTACCCTCCATAGCGCGACCCTGCTGAACAACTACCTGCTGCGGAATATCGGAAAGCTTGACTCCGCCACCCTGGAGCGAGCCTACGCCATGGCCGACGACTCGGTCAACGCCGATTACATGGAAGCTCTAAAGGTTCCCGTAGCTATAGGCTATTACTACCAGCACAACGTAACCCGCGCCCTGGCCATCATGGCGGAACTGGTGTACATCAGTAGCCGGTATGAAGGAAACTACAACTACACCATGGGCCTGTGGGCGCTCGAGCAGGGCAACCCGGCACGGGCCGCCAGCTTTTTCGACTATGCCGTGCAGCAGAACTACAAGAAAGCACGATTGTACAAGGCGATCGCCCTGACGGAGGACCGACGCATACCTGAAGCGCTCGTCGCGTGGGACAGTGTGCTTACCCATTCTTCCAGCGCTGAAAAAGAAATAGCCGGCCAGATCACGCAAATCCTTCAAATGCCTGCATCCCAGGTAGGCTCTCTTGATGATCCGCTCAAATACCAGTTCTGCCGCTATCGGGTCGGCGTCAGAGATACCGTGTTGTTCGACAATGTCCTGCCTACATTCAAAGACAACAACTACAAAGCCAATGCTTTGCTCGACATGACCCGGCAACAGTTTGAACGCGGCAACCTCAGGAAAGCCATCCGCTACTTCAATCAGATCGGGGGACTCGAACTTACTGACGAAAATCTGTACAATGACGTCCGTCACTTTGAACTGCTCTTGCTTGCCGAGCGGCGCGAACTCGACAAAATAGTCACAGCCATCAACGATGGTATCACCTTTTCGGATGACAGATACCTGGAAAAGACGCTTTACCAGGCGCTGATTGCTGAAGCCAATGGCGACAGCATACTCGCAAGCAAGAATTACAGGATCGTAGCCACATACAACCCATTCTTTGAAGAAGGCATCATCGCCGCATCTCAGTATTACCGGGAGCACAGCACCGATCGTCTCAAGGCTTACAATACCCTGGCGGAAGCTGTGCAGTTGAACACTACCTCGGTAAAATTGTGGAACGCGTACATTGCCGAGGCAGTCCGGGTGGGATTCGATGAATACGCGGCAAGCGCGTACGAGAAAGTTGAAGAGCTACAACGAAGGCCTTAGGTTGATCAGCTGCGCTTGCGACGGACGGCAGCCGCCGACTGCTTTGTACGTGCCTCTCTCTTTTTCGTCGCCTTCTTCTTCGACTTCTTCCCTTTCTTCTTTTTCTTCGCCTTGGTTTTCTTTTCGGCAACGTCCAACTTCAGGTTGTCGCGCATGGTCTTCCAGTACTCCGCACCGTAGCCGACGAAGATTTCGCTTCCGGCAGGGATATCTTTCGTCGCATCTATGAAGCAACGTTTCCCCTCGACCACATACTCGCTGTTGTTGGTAATGCCCTTCACCCGACTATACCCCTTAGCGTCGTTGGCATATCGGCCCAGGGCGTTAACGGTAGGCAACGCATCGATGACGCACTTGCTGTTGATGTAGAAGATGTAACCGTTCTTGCCGTCGTCGTCCTTAACATCCTTCCAAACCGTGCGTTTCCCCTTGTACTCTACGATGCGGGTACCTTTGGGGATAAACACTTTTGTAAACAAACCTTTGCCGGAATTCGGTAGTCCGGATTTCTTAACGTACAGGTATTTCTCTAGCAGTGCCATCAAAAAAAACTTGGTCCAAAAAATTTGTGGGCGAAGATAAGGCTAAAAAGCCCGCAAATAAAAATTTGGACGCGATTTCAGGACAAACGGTAAGGCAATGAGGATTCCGGCAATAGAGGGTGCGGTATAAACGGTGAGGAGGCTTCCGTGGAAGCCTCCCCTCATAAGTTTAGGTTAATATACATTCAAACTTATCCATGAGCTTGTACATTGTCCAGCGTTCAAGAACCTTTTATTCCTAATCCGTTTGCGATTTCGGTGGCAGGCATGACTACAGCCCGGACACGGCTTGCCCCATGACGTGCGGAGGCGTCGTCTACCGCAGAATTGTATCTACAGCGGCAATGCAGTCTGCCACAGAAGTCTTCTGGTTCGTGTCTATGGCCACACTTCCGTTTCCATAAGGTCCGAACACGGAAGGATCGGTGACGGAGAAGAGTCCGACAACGGGCGTCTGTGCGGCGACAGCAAGGTGCATCATGCCGCTGTCCGCACCAATGAAAACATTTGTGTTGGCAATCAGCGCCCCAATCTCTCGTACGTTCCGGCTATAAAATGCCGGCACCGCGAAGTCGAGCTGCGATACGTTCTGCACTGGAAGAATCTCTACAATTCCCGACGTACCGAACCGCGTGTGAAGGGCCGACAGCATCCGCTGCCACCATTCCCGTGACAGGCATTTTTCACGTGTTGCATACGTGAAGATGCCTATTACCGGATTCGAAACCGGAATGATGGCCTCCAGAAGATTGCGGCCATGTTCGCGTTCAAGGATTGTCAAACGCAGGTCGAGAAGCGGCACGGGGGGCGACATCCGCGAAAAATCGGTTGTGCTACGGAGGTAACGCCTCAGACTATAGACGGGACGCTTCGCATTGTGACAGTGATCGGGGTGCGAAGCCTTCACATCATCCGGCAGATCGCCATACGTTTTGAATCGCGCTCGTGCAATGCGTGTTGACAAGCGGCCAGAAGAAGAATGATGGGCCGCGTTGATGACGAGATCGTACCTGCGAAACAACAATCGTATCCATCCCCATAGGTATTGGGGCAAATAGATAAATGGCCTCGCCGGCAAT
>DASVCT010000298.1:0-3807 GCA_036381475.1 Cyclobacteriaceae bacterium | reverse complement strand
CGGATGTGATCGACCAGCTGTTCATGGCGATCAACGCCAGGCGGATGTAGAGGTTTATTTCCTGGTCGAAATCCGGCCACGGCGACCGGACAGCAAGGTTCACCTTATCGCGTTTGCTCTTCTCGAATTGTTCTCCCGAGTTGACGAATGCCGTCCCGTTGCACTCGCTGATCCTTGGCGCATCGAAGTCCTTCTCTCCTATCCCGATCGCCATGCGTACATCGATCGACGCGACCCTTTTGTCCTCCTCGTCGGGGGGTACCGACCGGATCACGGCCTTGATGCGCATGGCGGCAGACAGCGCTTTCATCGGATCCATTATCCCTACCTGGAAGCTGTCGCCACGATAGATCTCCCAGGTGCCGGGCGTCGGTCCCCATTCTTCGAGCAGCGTTTTAAGCGGCCGCATCCATCCCTGAGGGTCCGACAACGCCCGTGAATTGATAATATCCCCTGTTATGACGGCAATCATGCATCAATTATCGTCAAAAATAAGGATATTACAAAATATCTCTAATAATAACGATAATTGATATTATCGTGAATAATAACGAAATAGGGCGACGGGAGTTACTTCACTCCTATTCGGTATAGTCGTCCCTGGTCGGTAACTGCATAAAGGGCGCCGTCCCTACCCTGGGTGATGTCGCGGAAGCGCTGCCGTTCGTCAGACAAAAGACGTTCTTCGCCCACGACTTTATTATTCTCGATCACGAGTCGCGCAATGTGCGCACTGCTTAGGCCGCAAATGAACAAGTTGTTCTTCCATTCCGGGATGGCATCGCCGCTGTAGAAGGTAATGCCGCTCGGCGACAGCACCGGATCGTAATAATAAACCGGTTGTTCCATGCCTTCCTTTTGCTGAATGGCGTCGCCGATAGGCTCACCGCTATATTCAATCCCGTAGGTGATCGTAGGCCAGCCGTAATTCTTGCCGGGCTGGATCCGGTTCACCTCGTCGCCCCCGCGCGGACCGAACTCGGTTTCCCAAAGGTCGCCCGTGACGGGATGGAAGGCCAGGCCCTGAACATTGCGATGGCCATACGAATAGAGTTCCGGCCGTGCATCGGATCCGCCCTCGAAAGGATTACCGGGTGCAGGTTTTCCATCCGGCGTAATGCGGACGATCTTACCCAACGCTGCTTTAAGGTCCTGCGCCAGCGGCCGCGTTTCCAGATCGGAACGTTCGCCCGTACTTACAAAGAGGTTGCCCGTCTTATCGAAAAGTATCCGTCCGCCGTAATGCAGTGTGCTTCGGTGTGCCGGGGTTGCCTGATAGATGACGTGCGCGTTCTGAATGGTTTTTTCGTCGTCGGCCAGCCGCCCTTTAGCGACGGCGGTTAGGTTGCCTTCCTTTGTTCTTTGCGAGAACACCCAATACACCATCCGGTTGCTGGGAAAGTTCGGATCGAGCGTCAGGCCAAGGAGTCCCCCCTGCTGTGCGGAATTCACTTCCGGGAGCCCGGTGATCGGTTCGCCTTTCGTGCCGTCCGGCGATACGATGCGCATGGTACCGGTTTTCTGGTTTATGAGGAAGCGGCCATCAGGCAGCTGCACGATTCCCCACGGTTGATCGAGGCCTTCGGTAATGACCCGTGCCTCGTAGGGCGTCGTGGTTTTGACACCGGGCGCACGGGTTTGTCCGGGGAATGCGGGCTTATATTTCGTGTTCGGGTCCTTCGTTTCCACGGGCGGCAACGTGGAGTCGGATGGGGCTGTCGCCTGGTTCTGACCGGATGACGTGTTGCGGTCACAAGAGGTTATTACACCTGCCCCAAGGAGGCAGAGGACAACAAATTGCTGTTTCATGAATGGGGAATTTGGTGCAACCATTTGAAAGGGCCTGGCCTAAATCTAGCAATAATCCGGAATCAAACACTGGAAATTGTGATGAACAGAGCGAGTGAACACAGCGTGAATGTGAGTGTGAGAGTGAAGGGAAGAAGGGCCGCCCGCCGGACTCAGTCTGTCATCAAGAAAACCCTTCAGTTCGTCAAACAAATTGGCACATCAACTCAGCACCTGTTTCATTTACAGCAGGCACTTGTTAACCGTGCTGTTCAACAAAACAAAAAAATTATGCTAACACGTAATCCTCGAGCATTGGCAATAAGATTGTTAATGCTTGTTGCGCTCAGCGCAACGCTGTTGTCGTTCTCAAACGCACCGGGTGCTGATAGCTTTAAGGTCTATTTGAATGACAAGTTGCTGTTCCAGCAGTATGTTACCCGCGACAATGCCGTACCAACTATCAATTTGGGTGAAAATCCAGGAAGCGATTTGCTAACGGTTTATTATGACCACTGCGGTCGCATTGGAACACAAAGAACGCTTACGCTGCTGGACGGCCAGCAAGTTTTGAAAAAATGGGAATACCAGGATACGGAGGTGGTCGCCGCCTCTGGAATGAATTGCCGCGTCAGCGACCTGAAGGCCCTCCAAAAATCCGGCAAGTCCCTAAGCCTTGTGTACACCGCGAAGGAACTTCAAACACCGCTAACCTTGCTCACCATTTCTTCAACCGGAATGACTGTAACGGCAGGCAAGTAAATGCAACAGGTAAAGGGTTTCAGCGCGGCGGGCGATTGGGTAATTAGGTAATCGGTACCAGCGCCTTGCCGGGAAAGGCAAGTGACCCGCGCGCTGGCCCCTTTAGGGGTTAGGAGTGCAGGGAGGGGGAAGGACGGAAATAAGGAAATAAGGAAATAAGGGGGTAAGGAGATGCAGGGGATATAGGAAGGTATATAGGGGTATAGGGGTATAGGGTGTATAGGGGGGTCGGTGATTATTGCGTAGTGGTTACCAAATTATCTTTTAAAAAGCCTATCCCCCACAATCCTACTCACAACGCTATCCTTTAAAGTCCGGCTTATCGGTATTCTCTTCTCGCCAATCAGAATATCATTTCCGTCGAGCGCCCTGACGTGAGAGAGTCCCACGATAAATGATTTGTGAACCTTTAAGAAGCGATTTGCAGGAAGCCGTTGTTCCAAGCCGGTCATCGTCATATAAGTGATCATCTTACGGTCCCTGGCATGGATCACCACATAGTTCTGAAGGGCCTCGATAAAAAGTACCTCGTCATAGAATACCTTTTCATACTTATTATCGCATTTGATGAAGAAATAATCCAAATCGCCCGCCTGCCCGGATACCATCCTCCTCATGCGAGTAATTTCAAGCGCCTTTTGCGACGCTTTCAAGAATCGCTCGAAAGCTATGGGCTTGACAAGATAATCGACAATATCCAACGCATAACCCTCTACAGCATAGTCTGAGTAGGCTGTCGTGAGGATCACGAGGGGTGGATTACGCAACGTTTTCAGAAATTCTATACCCGACAATCTGGGCATATGGATATCGAGGTATATGAGATCCACGGGCTGTTGCGCCAGGTGCGTCGCGGCCCTTAAAGAGTTTTCACACTGGCCGATGAGATTCAGGTAGTCGACTTCATTGATATACTCCGCGATGCCTTTCCGCGCGACCGGCTCATCATCCACTATCAGGCAGTTCAACTTCATGTTTTTAAGCGATTGCGATTTCCAGGTTCACCTGGAAACTTCCAGGTGATTTGACGTATTCCAGTTTGTGTCTGTTGGGATACAACAGCTCCAACCTTCGTTGAACGTTCTTAAGCCCTATCCCTCCCCCGTTCACGTTGGTTGCGCTGTCAGCGTGACATGTATTAAAGACCGACATTCTAAATGCAGTGTCCGATCTGTGGAGATCGATCCTGATCTCATTACCGTGGGAAAAGTGAGAAACGTGCTTAAATGCGTTTTCCACAAAAGGGATCAGCATGAG
>DASVCT010000297.1:0-7344 GCA_036381475.1 Cyclobacteriaceae bacterium | reverse complement strand
ATCCGAGATGCTACAGATGTTCAGGATACTCTCGCAGCACATAACTACCAGTAGGTTCGTCGTGATCACGCCCAATTCGCATGATGAGATCGTGGATTTGTGTAAGCAGGTGAACTTTGATCATCGTAAATTGATTTACATAAGAAATCCGCCTTTCGAAGTAATAAGAAATTGGCTTTCGGCGGCGGATCTCGGAGTTACCGCAATTCCCCCGACTCCCTCTCAAAAATATAGATCACCTACGAAGGTTGCGGAATATCTCATGTGCGGGCTACCTTATATTACAGTGGCCGGCGTCTCAGAGGATGACATCATTGCAACCGAATACGATGTTGGCGTAGTGGTGAAGGATTTTTCAGAGAACAGCATCTCGGCCGCTATTCCAGCAATTGTTGACTTTCTTAAGCGAGACCGAACGGAGATGATACGCCACTGCCGTGAAGTCGGCATCATGTATAGGGGAAAGGCTAATGTCGATCGAATACTCAAGAGTATTTTTAGCGAACTGGAGAGGTCCGGTTGAGTCTAACGCCAGCTTTGCTGTTAGCCTATGCCTGAACTTGTGGAAAGATTGCCTCGGTTTTGCGATCGGAGTCATTATTTTTTTTCGCCTACGCTGGACAATGTAATATTGTCGAGCGGAGTTGAATGCTGACACAATGGCCGGGCGCAAGATCTTGTATTTTTCCACTTGGAATGCTAATGAAGGCATAACCAAGAGTACCGTCTTCCCGATAATTCATCGATTAAGTGAACATCCCGACGTGGGGCATGTGTTCCTGGTAACGGTAAAGGCAGGAACGGCTCTTCCCGCAGGCTTTATGGTGAACGTGGAACACTACATCCTCCCTGGTACGTCCAGCCCGACCATGACCAGCCTCTTCCGCCTGTCCACACGCCTTGCCAGCCTGGCAAAAGAAAAAAAAGCCGACGTAATCTGGTGCCGCGGAGCGACCGCAGCTGGCTTCGGCGTCATCGCGCACCGGCTGTCCGGTATCCCGCTTGTTGTCGATTCGTTTGAACCACACGCACAATATATGGTGGACACGGGCACGTGGCGCAAAGCGGGGTTGCGATATATGGTCCAGCGCATGCTGGAAATGTCGGTGCGCAAGCGTGCACTTGCGTTGATGCCCGTCTCGGAAGCCTATCGCCAACTTATGCTGTCGGAGCGCGTGCAACCGTCTGGTGTATTCGTATTCCCCTGCGTCGTCGATGCGGATAAATTTGCTTTCAATGAAAACGAGCGCCGTACTATCCGTCGAAAACTGGGCATCGCCTCCAGCGACGTTGTCGGCATTTACACCGGCAAATTCGGTGGGTTGTGCTACCGCGAGGAGGCATTCCAAATATTCCGATCGGCATTCGACTACTGGAAAAACCGCTTTCACCTTATCATCCTCACCGACGAAGACTACCACACCGTGCTGGCCTGGGCCAGAAAAGCCGGAATCCCACTCGGTTACCTTACCGTCGCACGCGCGGATCACGACGATGTGCCCAAATACCTCAGCGCTGCCGATGTCGCATTCTCAATAAATAAATCCGTTCCTGCCCTTCAATACCTCTCACCGATTAAATACGGAGAGTACTGGGCCGCGGGACTCCCGGTCGTCACCACCTTACTCGAAGGAGACGACGCGCGAATCATCCGGGAAGAAGGCGGCGGATATCTTCTGGACGTCAACGCTGCCGGCAGCGACCGGGTAGACGAAACCTTCGCTAAAGTCAACGCCGAGATTCGTGCCGGACGCTCGGACCATTATGTGGCACTCGCCCGCAAGTACCGCAACTTTGGCCTGATCGATCAGGCAATAGCGTTTGTGCTGGACCGGCTTTCGAGGAATGAGTAATTCTCTATCCCTCCTTCACCACAGAGGCACTGAGGACACGGAGGCGCACAGAGGTGATTTTGGGTAGGTGTGTTCATAGGGGTTGTACCGAGGAATCCAGATCGGCGCGTTGTGCCAAACGTGCATTGAGGTCACAGGTGGCTAAAGCCACAGTTGTGTCCACTTTTCGTTCCTTTGCGCAACCGCGACTTCAACACACCCACCCACCCGCCCCTTAGTCCCATAAAGGGGCCCTCCGCGCAGGCAACCCCATGCGGCTTCGCCGCCCGTGCTCTCGTTTGATAATCGACGTCTCGCAGTGTCCCAGCAATCTCAATGCCGCCCGCTATAGACGCACAAACCCAAAATCATCTCTGTGCGTCTCCGTGTCCACTGTGTCTCTGTGGTTAAGAAGTACCCCCTCATCCCCCAAACAATTGGTTTTTTCCCTTAATTTGGCCCAAATTTTATTTGGCGGTGTACGCCATTCGCTATGAAAAACCGTGTTAAACTGGATGCAACCGACAGGAAAATACTCGAAATCCTGCAGCACGACTCCAATATCACCAACGCCCAGCTCGCCAAGGAAATCGGGCTGTCGCCCGCGCCTACCCTCGAACGCGTCAACAAGCTGGAGGCCGCGGGCGTAATCAAAAGCTACCATGCGGTGATCGACCCCGCGAGTGTCAACCTGGGCGTCAGCACTTTTGTCATGGTATCGCTGAAAGGACACAATAAGGAGAACATCGAAAAATTTGTGAGCGCTATCAATCATATAGATGAAGTCATTGAATGCCACCACATCACCGGCGCGGGCGATTTCATTCTCAAACTGGTGTCGACCGACATCGCCGCCTACCAACAACTGATGCTGGAGAAGGTGTCCAACATCGATGTCGTTGACGGCCTTCAAACCATGGTCATTCTCTCAACGTTTAAGGACAGTAAATCCCTGCCCATCCCCAACTGACGATGACAACAGAGAAAAGCCTCATCCTGGACAGCCGCCAGGTGAAACAGAAAATAAAACGAATGGCATTCGAGATTTATGAAAACCACTTCAAGGAGAAAAACCTCGTAGTGGCAGGTATAGACGGACAGGGTTACGTCCTCGCGAAACTGCTTGCCCGCGAACTTGAAACGATCTCACCAATTGCCATTCAGCTTGCAAAGGTTTCACTGGACAAGTTTGCTCCCCAGCAAAGTGACGTGACGGTCGACGCCGACCTCAAGTCGTTCCGGAAAAAGTCAATCGTGCTCGTCGATGACGTGCTGAACACGGGACGGACGTTTGCATACGGGCTGAAGCCATTTTTGAGTATCGAAGTAAAAGGGATCGAAACAGCCGTCCTCGTAAACCGCAGCCATCCGCAGTTTCCAATTTATCCGACCTATACGGGCTATGAACTCTCCACTACCATAGACGAACACGTAAAGGTCCAGCTCGGAAAAGAGACGGCCGTGTATCTTTCCTGATCGTTTCTAATAACCCCAACCCATGTCCGTTCACAAAACACAGGCGATAAAAAAAGTCACTACCCACCAACTCCAGGAAATGAAAAATCGCGGGGAGAAGATTGCCATGCTCACCGCGTACGACTACAGTATGGCGCGCATTATCGACGATGCGGGCATCGACGTTATCCTTGTGGGCGACTCGGCTTCAAACGTGATGGCCGGTCATGAAACGACACTGCCCATCACGCTCGACCAAATGATCTATCACGCTTCGTCCGTCATTCGTGCCGTGAAACGTGCCCTGGTGGTCGTAGACTTACCCTTCGGAACATACCAGGGCAGCTCGGGTGAGGCGCTTCGGTCGGCAATCCGTATCATGAAGGAAGCCGGCGCGCACGCGGTAAAGCTGGAAGGTGGAAACGAAATCAAGGATTCGGTGCAGCGCATCCTTAGCGCCGGCATCCCGGTAATGGGTCACCTGGGACTTACTCCACAATCGATATATAAGTTCGGCACATATACCGTACGCGCCCGCGAAGAAGCAGAAGCCGCAAAGCTCGCCGAAGATGCAGCGCTTCTTGAAAAATGCGGATGCTTTGCGATTGTGTTGGAAAAGATCCCTGCAGAGTTGGGTAAAAAAGTATCTCAGTCACTTCAGATACCCACGATTGGCATCGGCGCCGGACCGCACACCGATGGACAGGTCCTCGTGATGCAGGACATGCTTGGAATCACCACGGAATTCAAACCTCGATTCCTGCGTAGATATGCCGACCTCAGTACCGTCGTTAACGACGCTGTCACCCGTTACGTGAGCGATGTGAAGTCCGGAGAGTTTCCTAATGAGAGCGAGCAGTATTAGGAGTGTTGAAGTGTTGGAGTGTTGAGGTGTTAAAGTTGGGCTCGGTCGTGAAGTTTGGTGTAAGCAAAACGTCTTCCCATTTAATTTTCACCGCCGAGGCGCAGAGGAACAGAGGTGTTGGTGCACGGACGATAGATTCGTGTAATCGATATGATCTATTCGCTGATTGGAATTAACTGCGCAAAAGTCTAGCGCGGGGCGGATAGTCAGTATTGCTGCGGACGCCGCAGGAAGAGTTCGCAGAGGGTCGCCTACGGCGACTTGGGGTTTCTTCAATCAGTCCCCCTAAGATGATAGGCCCAAAAATCACAGATCAAGAAATCGCCAATATCGCGAATCAGGAATCGTAGCTCGTAGATCAAAACATACACACGTAAACACAAACGGGATACAGCAATTAGGTAACCCCAACTCAATCTACACACCCTAAACGTTCGGGCTGCCCAACATCAACACCTCAACCTGCCCGGTTGCCCAACATTATCCAGAATTCTAGACGCACGTTAGCCGGGCAGGCGGGCACACCAACACCGCAACACATTTTACGGACAATCCCCCGGCTCCTGATCATCAGCGGCTTCCCCAAACCACACAATCCCATACTCTCGATAAATGCCGATGCCAATGGCTTTCCATTCAACCTTCTTCCACATCCCGGAGTTGATGATCAGGGGATTATGTGAGGGACTCACCTTCCAGCCCGCCAGGCCCTCCTGCGCGGTGGCTCCTCTGGAACTGTAATAAGCGATTTCGTAACCCGGGCTTGGGTACCCGTTGATTTCTTTGGGCTTGTCCCACATGCATTGCGCCTGCTTATGGTCGTTGGTGTAGCAGCAGGGCGACCACTTGCCTTTGTCGGACCAGCTGTGAGGATTGCAGGTATTGTCAGGGGAGAAAGCATAGTTCTCGACAAGATCACGGGCATGTATTTGTGCCACCTGGGAAAGACGCGCCGAGAGCGGGATAGGCTTCAGGCCCTTGCTCTTCCGGTACTCCATAATCATCTCATACAACAACTGTTCTTCGCTGGAAAGGCATACCGCCACTTTTTCAGGCCTGCGGCTTGCCGACGTCAACGTGCACAACATAAACAGGAGAGCGAACAGCAGGAGCGGTTTCATCAGTGGTATTTTCATGTCACAACGACTTGTAAAGAAATTTCTGTTCGTTAATACGCTTAATTTTCTAATTTCGGCCCGAAAAAATTGCCCTGCCAGGTGGATTCAGGGTTTAGACGACATATAAACAAAAAGAGAAAATGAGCGAGCAGAAGCACTTGTCCGACGCAGGGCAGATCACCATTCAGAACGGTAAGCTGGTAGTGCCAAACAATCCCATAATTCCCTTTATCGAAGGGGATGGGACTGGCATTGACATCTGGCCAGCGTCCAAAAAGGTGTTCGATGCCTCCGTCCAAAAGGCCTATAAAGGTACCCGCTCGATTCAATGGATGGAAGTCCTGGCCGGCGAGAAATCATTTAAGCAGTTGAATAACTGGATGCCGGAGGAAACCATGGACGCGTTCCGGAAATACCTCGTAGGCATCAAGGGACCGCTCACGACTCCCGTAGGCGGCGGAATCCGATCCCTGAACGTCGCGCTGCGCCAGGAACTGGACCTTTACGCGTGTGTTCGGCCAGTGCGGTGGTTCAAAGGCGTGCCTTCACCCGTAAAGGAGCCGCACAAAACGGATATGGTCATCTTCCGGGAAAATACAGAAGACATTTATGCTGGCATTGAGTTCCAGGAAGGAACCGAAGACGTGAGCCGGTTCCTCGGCATGCTGAAGGAAGCGTTCCCTACCCGCTACAAAAAGATCCGCTTCCCCGAAAGTTCAGGCATCGGCATCAAGCCCGTTTCGCGCGAAGGCACCGAACGCCTCGTGCGGTCTGCGATCGAATATGCCATCGCACACCGTAAACCCAGCGTCACGCTTGTGCACAAGGGCAATATCATGAAATACACGGAAGGAGGATTCCGCGACTGGGGCTATGCGCTGGTGAAAAGAGAGTTCGGGGCCGTTGACCTCGACGGTGGACCCTGGCAGGTGCTGGAACGCGACGGTCACAAGGTTATCGTGAAAGACTCTATCGCGGATGCTTTTCTTCAGCAAATCCTGTTGCGACCCGATGAATACTCCGTCGCTGCTACATTAAACCTCAATGGCGATTACATCTCTGACGCCCTCGCTGCCATCGTCGGCGGTATCGGCATTGCCCCGGGAGGAAACATCAACTACCACACCGGCCACGCGATCTTTGAAGCGACCCACGGCACGGCGCCCAAATACGCGGGTCAGGATAAGGTGAACCCAGGCTCCGTGATCCTTTCCGGCGCTATGATGCTGGAATACCTCGGCTGGAATGAAGCCGCCGAACTCATTTACAAGGGATTGGAAAACACCATCGCATCACGCCGCGTGACTTACGACTTCCACCGCCTGATGGAGGGCGCCACGCTGCTGAAATGTTCTGAATTCGCGGACGAGGTGGTGAAGAATATGTAGGGCATTTTCCCGCGAATTAAATCGTGGGGTAGATCTGTAGGGACGCACGGCCGTGCGTCCTTTTTTTTGAACCACAAAGTTCACAAGGGGACACATAGACCAGATAGGATTGGAATAAATGCGCGATGGGTCCCTTTAGGGATGCAAGGGCGCGAGGGAACGGACAACAAAATTCTATTGTGCCCTATGTGTCCTCATGTGTGCCATGTGGTTCAAATCAAAACCCCAGCATCTGAATCGCCGACAGCGCCGCCTCTTCACCCTTGTTGCCATGTCTGCCGCCGGCGCGGTCTTCAGCCTGTTGCTTGTTGCTGGTGGTCAGTACCCCGAATATCACTGGCTTGCCGGTCATCAGATTCGCCTGGGTGATGCCGTAGGCGACGGCCTGACAGATGTAATCGAAATGAGGTGTTTCACCCTGGATGACGCAACCCAGGCAGATGACGGCGTGAATGTCTTTCTTGCGCGCCATGAGCAATCCTCCAAGCGAAAGCTCGAAGCTTCCGGGAACATTCTTCCGGATGATATTCTTTTTGGGAACGCCGTGCTCAAGCAGCGCAGCGACGGCGCCTTCGTAGAGTGCGTTGGTGATTTCTTCGTTCCACTCGGCGACGACAACGGCAAAGCGTTTCGAGGCGAGATTCAAGCGGGTTTTTATGCGTCCCGATTTATGGGGTCCTGCCATG
>DASVCT010000296.1:0-23938 GCA_036381475.1 Cyclobacteriaceae bacterium | reverse complement strand
GACGACATGGAACTGGGCGCCGCTGCCCTGTTCCAGCTCGTCGGCGACCGGTCGTACTATGAAGATGCGCTAAACTATGGCAAACAGGAACCTGTAACACCATGGATCGGAGCCGATACGGCCCGGCACTACCAGTGGTATCCCTTTCACAACTTCGGCCACTACGAGCTCGCGATGAAGGCGAATCCCGACGACCGCAAACTGCTTATCGGGTACTATCGCCAGGGCATCGAAAAAGTCTGGAACAAAGCAAAGGACAACGCTTTCTATCGCGGCGTACCCTTCATATGGTGCTCCAACAACCTCACGACTTCCTTTGCCATTCAGTGCTATCTGTATCGACAGCTTACAGGCGATAACACTTATGTTGAACTGGAGCAGGCGTGTTTCGACTGGATCTTTGGACTGAACCCATGGGGAACGAGCATGGTATACGGTCTTCCCGCCGACCGCGACACACCCACCGACCCGCATTCATCCTATACCGTGCTGTACCACTATCCGATCAACGGCGGCCTGGTTGATGGCCCGGTCTATACCAACATCTTTAAAAACCTGCTGGGACTGGAACTTCACGAAGCCGACGAATACGCTGAATTCCAATCGGATCTCGCCGTCTACCACGACGACTACGGCGATTACAGCACCAACGAACCCACGATGGATGGAACCGCATCGCTTGTATATCTTCTTGCCGCAAAAGATCATGAGTCCCGGGAGGTGGGCGTAAAAAAAAAGTAGTACGCGACCCTTATGGCGCCGTCATCAGGGGTGACACAACGAGAAAAAGCATCTTCCTCGTATTCACCGCCGATTCGTTTGCAGACGGCGGCTCCGTGATACGCAGCGTGCTGCAAAGGCAGAATGTCAAAGCAGGTTTTTTCTTAACGGGCAATTTCTACGCAAACGCTGAATTCGCCCCTTTGATAAAAGGCCTGCTCGAGGATGGGCACTATCTCGGGGCGCATTCGGACAAGCACTTGTTGTATGCCGACTGGTCGAAACGCGATAGCCTGCTGGTAACACACCGCCAATTCCGCCGGGACCTCCGACGAAACTACAGGCGGATGGCGGAATTTGGAATCCGGAAGGAGGAGGCGAAAGTTTTCCTGCCGCCGTACGAATGGCATAATGCAGCCGTCGTGAAGTGGGCGCGTGAATGGGGGCTTACTCTGGTGAACTTTTCGCCAGGAACGTTGTCCAATGCCGATTATACCTATCCGGAGATGGGTTCGCGATACAGGGACTCGGAAACAATTTTCCGATCCATCATGGATTTTGAATCGCATGCGCGCAATGGCCTCAACGGGTTCATTTTACTGGTGCACATTGGTACAGATCCGAGACGGACGGATAAGTTCTATGATCGCCTGGAAGAACTGATCCTGGCCCTCAGGGAAAAAGGCTACAACTTCAGGCGCATCGATGATCTCGCCCTGGAAGGGACAGAATGAGGGCGCGGTAAACCAAAAAAATTAATGCAACATGGCAATTCTCGGTCTCGATCTTGGAGGCACAAAGCTTGCGACTGCCGTGTTCTCGCGGGACGGTGAGATCACCTCCAGTGAGTCCATCGCGTTGGGAAAGCGCGGCGGCAAAGAAGTAGGTGCCCTGATTACGGATGTCGTTGCGACACACTGCAAACAGCACGATGTGCAGTCTATCGGTGTGTCGGTTCCCGGCATCAACCGTCGCGAAACGGGTACCGTGTGGGCGCCCAATATTCCGGGGTGGGAGGATTACCCGCTGCTGAAGGAAATTCAGGATGCCTGTCCCAACGTACCTGTTATTATTGACAACGACCGGGCATGCTGTATTTCCGGTGAAATCTGGCGGGGCAATGCGAAGGAGTGTAAAGACGCGATCTTCCTTGCCGTGGGGACCGGTATCGGCGCAGGTGTCCTTACCGACGGCCACATCCTTCGCGGAGCGCACGACATCGGTGGTGCTATTGGATGGATGGCGCTGCAGAAGCCTTTCCTTATGAAATACATTTCATACGGTTGCTTTGAGTACTATGCATCCGGCGACGGCATTGCCCGGCTGGCTCGCGAACTGCTCACCATCCGGCAAGAGTATAAGGGTATTCTTCGGGTCAACCCGTCGGAACTCACCGCCCATCAGGTCTTTGCCGCCTATGACACACGTGACCCACTCGCCATCACAGTGATCCGCGAATGCATTGAATATTGGGGCATGGCCGTCGCCAACCTCATCAGCATTTTCAATCCCGAAAAAATTATTCTGGGCGGCGGCGTATTCGGACCTGCCGTGAAGTTTATCCCGGAAATAAAAGATGAAGCCCTCAAATGGGCACAACCGATAAGCGCAACACAGGTGGACATTATGCCCTCTGCGTTGGGCGGCCAGGCGGCGATCTACGGAGCGGGATACCTGGCGCTAACCAATCTTGCCGATCGCTAATGCAATGAACCAGTACAAACTCACCTTTGCGTCTGCATGTTTCGGCATGCTGCTCTTTGGAATCAGTCTCATCACCCTCGGCTCCGTATCGTCTGACCTTCAGCACAAGTTCCAGCTTGACGCCGTCGACTCAGGAACATTGTACTCCATACTGCCGATAGGTATCATCGCGGGATCCTTGTTGTTCGGACCGGTCTCGGACCGCTACGGCTATAAATTCTTTTTTGTCGTTTCATGTGTCTGCCTGCTGTTAGGTTTTCAAGGGATCGCCTGGTCGGAAAGCATGGGGTTGCTCCGATTTTGCATTTTTCTTTTCGGTTTCGGAGGGGGCGCTATCAACGGAGCCACCAATGCCGTCGTGGCCGACATCACCGCCGGCAACAAGGGCGCTAACCTGAGCCTTCTCGGCGTTTTCTACGGCATCGGCGCACTGGGCATGCCTTCCGTATTGGCAGCCCTCGAAAAGCAATTCACGGTTCAGCATGTTGTCGCCTCCGTGGGTCTCCTTCCTGTCGCGGCCGCAGTGCTCTTTTTGTTCACGCCATTTCCGCCACCGAAGAGAAATCAGCCCGTCGGTGGTAACGCAATCTTTTCGCTCCTGCGAAACGGTTTCCTGTGGCTGATCGGATTTTTTCTTTTTTGTCAGAGCGCCGTGGAGGGTGTCATCAACAACTGGACGACTACCTACCTGGAACAATACTTTGCGTTCACTGGGAGTGGTGCATTGTTCACACTGTCGCTCTATGTAGCTGGGCTTACAGCCATGCGGCTGGCCCTGGGAAGTGTGCTAAGAAACACTTCGCCCTCCCGTATCATGGCGATATCCCTTGCGCTGTTGTTTACGGGGGCCCTTATCCTTCGCATGACGCACACGCCGGCATTCGCGACGGTAGCGCTGATCGTGACCGGCGGGGGATTGGCTGCGGGATTTCCGGTGATGCTGGGATTTGCCGGGGCAGCCTTTGCAGAATTGTCGGCCACCGCCTTCAGCATTATCCTTACGGTGGCGCTGGCGGGCAACATGATGATTAACTATGTCACCGGCGTCGTCATCGACCAATTCGGCATTGATCAGTTTACAACCATTACGCTGCTGCTGTATGCGGCGATGGTTCCATTGACATACGTCATTCTCCGAAAACACTTAACTGTAGTACCCTAATCTAACCACTTTATACGATCAAATTATGCTGGCTCAACAATGGCTCAACAATGCGCGCCAGGTGATGGCGCGAATCGAGGAAACTCAATTGGACAACATCAGGAAGGCTGCCGAAATTATGGCTGATACCATAGAGGCGGGACGATGGGTTCACACTTTCGGCTGCGGACATGCCACTATCCCTATCGAAGAAATGTATCCCCGCATCGGGGGCTTCGTGGGATTTCATCCGCTGATTGAACTCCCGCTGACGTTCTTCACCCGGATTACCGGCGAGATGGGCGTGCACCAATTCCTCTTCCTCGAGCGTGTCGAAGGATATGGCAGCGCCATTATGAAGAGTTATGATTTTGACCCGCGCGACACGATGTGGATGTTCTCACACTCCGGTATCAATAACGTAAACATCGACGTCGCCCTCGAATCCAAGAAGCGCGGGATGAAAGTAATCGTGTTCGGCTCCGCCTCCGGGGCAAAAGGAAAGAAGTCGAGACACTCCTCTGGCCAGACTCTTTTCGAAATCGCCGACCTGGTCGTCGACTCCTGTGCACCGCTGCAGGATGCTTCTGTACCACTGAAAAATCATCAGGACAAAGTCGGGCCCGTATCCACGATGGCGTTCATTACCTGTGTCTGGATGACGGTCACCACCGTCGCGGAAATCCTCGCTGACCGCGGTGTGAAGCTCTTCATTCACCCTTCCCACAACGTGCCCGGCGACACCACAGCGCGGGAAAGGCTTGATGCGGCGCTGGCGGAGTATAAGAGGAGGGTCGCTGGTGTGTAAAGTGTTGAAGTGACTGAAGTTGGGAAGGGGTTTTTAACCGCAGAGCCGCAGAGATGCGGAGGTGTTAAGGTCCGCGTGTAAGGTGTGTAAATCAATGAAATGTGATCACGGATTGACGCTTCGTACTGCGCTGAGAAAAGGAAATGCCAATAGTATCGGGTGCTGGGTTTGTCGAAGGGAGAGTACGCCGAGGGCCGCCATCTTTGTCCAGTCAGGAACCTCGAATCCGTGAATTCATTGTATCGCTTCGCGCGATCCTATTTTCCATGGTCAGACACCTCCGCATCTCTGCGGCTCTGCGGTTAATTTTTCACAGTCCTAACAAAATCAAAAATCAAAACCTCTCGACAAAAGTAATCTTTCAATGTTTTGGTAGCGTAAACACATTTTTTTTAAGGAGATACGCTTTCCTCTCGCAGTCACCCAACATCAACCCGCCTGCCCGGCTAACGTACACGAAGATGTCAAAACAGTATTTGGGCAGTCGGGCAGGCACATCAACACTTCAACACTCCAACACTTCAACACATTCAAGGCACCACCGGAAAAGCCACCACTCTTACTTTCGTGCACCCATACGGAATCAGGGTGACGGTCTTTATCTCATCTTCAACTTCACCTTTGTAAATCCCGTTCCTGTCCGTGACCGGCTGGTAGGCAACGCCGTGCACCGCTTCCCATCCCGGGATCTTTTTTGCCGGTACCCGGATCTCAATGGGAGCATGGTCGATGTTCCATTGGAATGAGTCATCGACTTTCCGGGTAGCGACTTGCGCGTTTGCTTTGGGATCTTTCACCACCGCCTCTACAAGTCCGTAATTCCATTCTTCGGTAGGATAAACGCTGTAGTAATCTCCCTCGGCGGGCTCGTTGCCTTTCTCCCAACGCTCTCCGAGCTTAAGCGCGTATACCAGTGGACCACGTTCGACAGCCCTGGAGTTTCTACCCCAGTTTGAAGTGGTAACCTCCATGGGCAACCGTAACGACACCTTGTCGCCGTCATTCCATGTCCTGCGGATGGCGACCACCTGTCCGCCCTTCTCTCTTGAATGTTCCTGACCATTGACTGTAATAATCGCTTCCTTGCACCACGAGGGAATGCGAAGGTGAAATGGGAAATCGACCGCTTTCTCGAGAGAAAACTGAAAATCAATCACGTCCTCAAACGGATAGCCGGTAAGCTCACGGATAACAACTTCACTTCCATTCAAGTCGACGTTCAGCTGGCTTGGCGCATATTCCAGTGCCGCTATGCCTTGATCCTTGCTGAAGTACCACAAATGACTGGCAAATTTCGTCCATCCCTGGTGCATGTTGGCTGTACAACACGTATAGCCGCTCCGCAAACCGAACACATTGTTCATACCTCGGTTGAAGGGAAGTGAAAAATCGAATACGCCCCGAGACACCTGTACCTGGTTGGCCACCTGGAAATACTGCTTCATGTTATAGTCGTCGGTGGTCTGCGTGGGCAACGCATTGAAGCTTATTCGTTCCAGCGCATCCATGTATCGAACATCGCCGGTGACGGCGATTATCTTTTCAAGCGAGAACATCGACTCGGTGATGGCACACAATTCTACTCCCTGTGTGGGCGCGTTGCCGTGCAGATCTTCGTCGCCGGAAAAGATTCCCATCGGAAGTCCGTGCAAAAGCATAAGGTCACTCCATCCGGTTTTGAGCGCTTCGAGATAAGATTCGTCGCCTGTACGCCGGTATTGGACCGCCGGTGCTTTCAACCCCATACCGACGTTCACCGCATGCCGGTGCATCCAATCATCGTGATTTTGTTGTGCAGCAGCCTGCATGACCCAGTCGCGGCTGCCCAGCCACTCCGACCAGGGATAGGATTGTTGCGAAATCTTCGCGCCGACGGTCAGCAGATTCTTGTCCCCCGTGATCCGGTACAGCCATTCCGCCATCATGACGTTGTCCGCTCCGCGCGCTTCCGCCCATTCGGTCCAGTTACCAATGCGACAACTATCCAACGCTTGCAGCTGGTAGTTGAAATATTTGGTCATGAAGGGGATTACACGTTCGTCCTGTGTCGCCGAATAGTATTGCTTAAGTACTTTTAGCATGATCATTTTCGGCCACCAGTCCTCGCCGTCGTCACAATTCTTCGCCGTGATCTCCACGCCCTGTTCGCGCTCTGCTTTCGTAATGGGGCCGAAATAACCCGACGGTCGTTGGTTGTCGAGGGTCCAGTTGATGTATTTCAGCACCTTCTGCTGCAGTGCACTGTCCTGAAGCAGCCACGCCAGAGGCACCGCGCCATCGAGCCAATAGGGCGTTTCCTCCCAACCGTCGCCTTCACCGCCTAACCACCCGTTGTCGTTGCTGATCTTGGGATGCATTTCATCGAGATGGCCCGTTGATCCGTCCCGCATGATCTCGAGCTGGTGCCGCAGCCATCCTTCCGGACGGATTGCGCGTAATGGTACTTCAGTGTACACATCAGCCGCCAGGGTCTGATCCGACAGGTCTTCCTCTTCTCTGCACGAAAAGAAGGTCACCAGAATTAAGACGGAAATAACATACTTCATGAGGGAGAAGCGTTGAGGGATACCACCACCGCGCCGATACATCCACAAATTAAAAATCACTAAATACAAATCACTTTCATTGAGACACCCGTTCCTCTCGCACGCACCCACTTCAACACTTCAACACTTCAACACTTCAACACATCTATTCATACAACTTCCGATGTATCCCACTCAGCGTTTCTTCCGGCATCTTAATCACCTTCCTGTCGTATGTCATGAGTCCATTGACTTCGATTTCGACATCCGTCGTCTGCGTGTAGACGGCTGCCGACAGACCTTTGTCCACCAGCTTGTCCAGGTTATCGATGTACGTGGTATACCGCTCAAGCAGCGCCTGCTTATCCGGAAAACTTTGATAGCCCCAGTTGTCTTTCGATTGCCACGTATGGCCTTCAAGGGGGAGTCCGAGTCCACCGTATTCGCCAAGCACCAGCGCATAATTCTTTCCGAACAGTTCAGGCCGAGGCATGACCGGATCGGGGTAATTGTGGATGTCCAGGATATGCCCCACGCCATAAAAATTTCCACCGCTTGCCTGGTTGACTAGTCGTGAGGGATCGTACTTCATCGTCCACTCCACGATTTCCCGGGTCTTGAACTGACCCCAGCCCTCGTTAAAGGGCACCCATACAACAACGCAGGGAAAATTGTACGTAGCATCGATAATCGCCTTCCACTCTGTGCGGTAAATTTCTTCCGACTCGGCTGTCCGGTCTTTTTCCGTTTCAACGCCGGTAATTCCCGGCCGACTGTCCCAACGGTTGCCCATGTCACCACTCGGCATATCCTGCCACACCAGCACGCCGAGCTTGTCGCAATGGTAGTACCAGCGGGCGGGCTCGACTTTCACGTGTTTGCGGATCATGTTGAAGCCCATCGCCTTGGTCTTCTCGATGTCAAAACGCAGTGCTTCATCGGTAGGCGCCGTATAAAGACCATCGGGCCACCAGCCCTGATCGAGGGGACCGTATTGAAAAACAAACTTATTGTTGAGCATCATCCGTTTGATACCATCATTGCCGGTCGCCACCGAAATCTTGCGCATCCCGAAATAACTTTTGATCTCATCGATTACCCTCTTGCCGCGCCGGATCTGAACGGTTAGGTCGTAAAGGAACGGGTCGTCGGGGCTCCATAGCCTGGCATTCGGAATATGGAGTACCGTCTCCGGACCAGCGACAACTTCTTCGTCCACCTTTTGCTGACCGTCCCACGCCGCAACGATAATCTCATCACCCTGTTGCACGTTGTTTGTTTTCACCTGAACACTGAGACTTTGTGCATCGACGTTGGGCGTATTCCAGATCGATTCGACATGAGTGCGCGGTACGGCCTCGATCCACACCGTTTGCCATATTCCGGTTACGGACGTGTACCAGATGCTGTGGGGTTTGTTGACCTGCTTCCCTCTGGGCTGGGGACCGTCATCGGAGGGGTCCCAGACCGACACGACGATCTCCTGGGTTCCTGAACGGTTCAGGTGCGGTGTTATATCAAATGAAAAGGGATCATAACCACCCTGGTGCGAACCCACGGAGGTTCCGTTGACAAACACCTCACATTGCCAGTCGACCGCCCCAAAGTGCAGCAGTACATTCTTGTGGCGGAACGAAGAAGGGAGTGTAAAAGTACGGCGGTACCAAAGCTTGTTGTCTTTGCCCACGGTCTTACCTACACCAGAGAGGGCGGACTCGATGGCGAACGGGACGAGTATCTTGCCCACATACGCCGATGGCCGGCTTGCCTCACGGGGTTGGATGGCGTAATCCCAGAGTCCGTTCATATTCTGCCAGGTCTCCCTCACCATTTGCGGTCGGGGGTATTCGGGGAGCGGGGTTTTTGAAGCGTCGATTTGTTCTGCCCAGGGTGACATTATTCTATCACCGGCAATTTTCCAGGTCTCCTGGCCATAAATCGTGCTGTTGAGCAGACACAAACACAGCAGGGCAATGCAGGTCTTCAGATGCATGTTTGGAGTTTGTTAATCCGTATTTTGACGAGGGGATTAATATACATCAAAAAACTAAACCGCCGGATTTGAAGTGCATGTACCACGTTTTCGCGGAATATCTGAGCAATAACGCCGCATGCAACAAAGGTGTGTTCATGTTTTTTTTTATTTTCGAGGCGCCATCAATAAACCAACCATGAACCTGATCAAAAACTACACTCCGCTCTGGGCGATATCGCTCGTTGCACTAATGGCAGGATGCGGGAAGTCTGCGCAGGATCAAGCGGAAACATCTTCCGCGGATTCATTGTCGCAAGAGCCAGTAGCCATCTCTGAGCCACTCATAACCAACATCTATACTGCCGACCCTTCGGCTCACGTCTTTGAAGGAAAGATTTACATCTATCCGTCGCACGACATCGACGCAGGGATACCGGAAAACGATATGGGTGATCACTTCGACATGCGCGACTATCATGTGTTGTCCATGAACAGCATTCCCGGTGAAGCGACGGATCACGGCGTGGCCCTCGACATCAAGGATATCCCCTGGGCAGGACGACAGCTGTGGGCTCCCGACGCAGCATTCAAAAACGGTAAGTACTACCTGTACTTTCCCGCAAAGGATAAACAGGATATTTTCCGTATCGGCGTGGCCAGCAGCGATTCGCCTGCAGGCCCCTTTAAGGCCGAGCCCGAACCCATCAAGGGTAGCTACAGCATTGACCCGGCAGTCTTTCAAGACGACGACGGAAAATTTTATATGTACTTCGGCGGCATCTGGGGTGGCCAGCTGCAACGCTGGAGCACGGGAGAATATGCAGGACACGATGCCTCGAAAACCGACCTGCAACAGGATGACGCTCCTGCCATCGGTCCCCGCGTAGCGATGTTAAGTGATGATATGGTCAGTTTCGCGGAACCGGTAAAAGAGATCCGCATCCTGGATGAGAATGGCAATCCGATATTGGGCGGCGACCACGACCGGCGATATTTCGAGGCGCCGTGGATGCATAAATACAACGGCACGTATTACCTGTCGTACTCTACGGGTGACACCCACTACATCGTCTATGCCACGGGTGATAACCCTTACGGGCCCTTCACGTACCGCGGGGTCGTGTTGAATCCCGTAATCGGGTGGACGAACCACCACTCCATCGTCGAGTTCAACGGGAAGTGGTATCTCTTTTATCACGACAGCAGTCTCTCCGGCGGTAAGACCCACTTGCGGTGCGTAAAGGTTACCGAACTCAAGTATCGTCCGGATGGATCGATCGAGACGGTGAACGCGTATGTGGAGTAGAGTCGGGGCGCGGCCCCGGGAATGAGGTCAAACGATCGGTCGCGCGCCACAGAAGAACCGGATCGGGGTACTTCTTTTCTTGGCGCGCAACGAGATGAGTTGAGATCGGGGTAAGGACCGGTGTACGTGTGAGGGGATTATGTCACGCATCTTCAACCTTTCTCCTCAAAAACCCATATCCGCACACCCCTGCCAACAGCGAGGCGGTGAGGATGCCGATCTTCGCGTGGGCGATATGATCTGAGGATGTTCCGAACGCGAGTGTGGTGATAAACAACGACATGGTGAAGCCAATACCGCCGAGCATGCCGAGCCCCAGTATAGTGCTGAGGCTTACGCCCCGGGGAAGGGCCGCCCATTTTAATTTCAGCAACAACCACGATGCACCGAAGATGCCAGTCATTTTGCCGAGCATCAACCCGAGAAAGACGCCCAGCGTAACCGGCATTACCAGGTCATCCGATGAAATGCCGCGGAGGGAAATGCCCGCATTAGCAAGCGCAAAGATGGGCATTACAACAAAAAGGGCTATTGGACGCAGGGTGTGCTCCAGGCGCTGGAGGGGCGTATCGGCCGATCGGGTCAGGCTCTTTATCTTTTCTATCGCGTCCACCTGACCCGGTTCAAGAATGGACACATCGTTGGGCCGCACGCTTTCGAATTGGCTGACATAGCGCCGGAGCCGTGAAGCAAAACTTGCCTCATCGATCTTGGTACGGGCAGGTATCGCCAGCGCCCCCAGAACACCTGCCACAGTCGCGTGGACGCCCGATAAAAGGAAGGCCAGCCAAAGCCCTCCGATACCCACGACACCATAAAGAATGGTGCTGCGAATGCCGAGGTAGTTGGCGGCAAGGAGAACGGCCATAAAACCTGCACCGATTGCCAGGTTGTTTATGGAAATGTCCGAAGAATATTTGATGGCGATCACAAGCACCGCACCCAGGTCGTCCGCTATGGCCAGCGTGGTCAGGAAGATACGGGCCGCATAAGGAATCCGGTTGCCGAGGATCGACAGCACGGCCAGGGCAAAGGCAATGTCTGTTGCCATAGGAATACCCCATCCTACCGTGCCCGGCGAGTTGTAGTTGAAGGCTAAATAAATCAAGGCGGGTAAGACCATCCCGCCGAGCGCGGCACCCAGGGGCAGCAGGGCATTGCGGAGATTCGACAATTCGCCGCCAATGATCTCTCGTTTCAATTCCAGGCCGACAACGAAAAAGAACATCGCCATCAGACCGTCGTTGATCCAGTCGTGAAGCGATTCCGAAACTTCGTGCCCGGCCAGCGAAATGGAAAACTCCAACTCCCAAAAGCGGTGATAGGCCTCACTTAATGGCGAGTTCGAGAGGACCAGTGCGGCGATCGTGCAGACGAACAACACGATGCCGGAAGAAGACTCCTCCCGAATGAAGTTTTGAAAGGGGCGCAAGACTTTATCGATCCGCTCGGCCATAGTTACCTTAATTCACTCCCAAGTTGGAAAAAGTGTGCCGATTTAGTAAGAAGTAAGATGTAAGAAGTGGGCGAAACCTTGGAAGAAGGTTCTTCGTTACCCAGGTTATTCTTTCTGGCCCCAAACCCGCCTCCTATGAAAATGCTTACCTGGATCCTGACCCTGTTAATAATAGGGCTGGCCTGCTCCGAAGAAGTCATGAGGGAAAAGGAGGATCCGAATGAAACGCCGGCAAAACCTATACGGCTCGAGCGCTATATCGAGTCTTTTGAACTGGATGATGTTGAATTTACCCCCCAATTGGAGGTAATGTACGCCTATGACAGCACTGGAAAACTGACCGGCTACACGGAATCAGGTTTCAATCCTGACACGGGCGCTCCCGAATTGCAGCGGTACTTTGTTTTGTCCTACGCGGGGACAAAAGTGAATCGTATCAACGGTTTCCAGCCGGGCGTTGAAATTCCCTACGAGGAGACGACGTATGACTATCTGCCCGATGGCAGGGTTTCCAACATTGCGCGAATCGATCGGGCCTCGGGGGTAAACTCAGACGTCAGTTTTGCATACGCTCCGAACGGCGTCGTCCGGGTCACCTATACATTCTCCAACGGTGGGAGCTTCCTGTACGAATTCGACTATACGGGGGACAATGTCCGAAGTGACAAGACAACCAGGGGCACGCAGGTATGCAGCAACGGGGAATACACGTACGACGTACACCAAAATCCTTTCAGGAATCTTGGATTCATTGACTATAACCTGACTAACATTTCCATGAACAATCGGCTCACCGAAGACGTGAATTACCTCAACTGCGCATTCCCCACGCTGATGCCCATCGCATATGAATATGAGTACAATTCGGATGGCTATCCCAAACTGGCGATAACACATTACGACCCTAAGGGTGCGATCAAGGAATCGCGAAAGGAGTTCTTCTATTCGGCTCTTTAGGGTGGGGCAGACACAACCCGATGCTTAAAAAGCAGTTGGACACACCCAGAATTTGTGGTTGCCGGCTGATTTAGTCGTTTTGACGATTCGTAAGGTAAAACAACCGGCCGATCAACTTTATCTCAATTTTTGATAGCCGGTTCAATTATTCGTCCTACCTTTGTCTATTATCATAACACTATCACATTTTAATGAACACAGGAACAGTAAAATTCTTTAATGAATCCAAAGGATTCGGATTTATTAAGGACGACCAAACAGGAAAAGAGTACTTTGTACACGCTTCCGGCCTTATTAATCCGATCAAGGAAAATGACGAGGTCACCTTCGAAGTAAGAGAAGGCAAAAAGGGATTAAATGCGGTTAATGTTAAACTATCTTAGTTGACATATCAGAACATTGAGTTTGCAAGACCCCGACGATGTCGGGGTTTTTTGTTTCCCCTTCCCCCACCCCCAATAATTTTTTTTGCTCCCGCTTTCAAACCTTGTGACTGTTTTGTACGTTTGTTAACCAAACGGTTAAATCAAATGGTTAAAGAGGATAATGGTACCGAAAAAGTGATCCTGGAAGCTGCAAAGCGGGTTTTTCATGAGAGGGGACTGGCCGGAGCGCGGATGCAACAGATCGCAGACGAGGCGGGCATCAACAAGGCCCTACTCCACTACTACTTCCGCAACAAGCAACAGCTCTTCAAGGCGGTGTTCACGGAAGCCTTCGCCCGGCTCATCCCGCAGATCAACGAAATATTCGATGCAGACGAACCGCTGTTCGACAAGATTCGAACCTTCACAGAGCGCTATACGGCCCTACTGATGGAGAACCACTACCTCCCGGGTTTCATCATCCAGGAACTCAACAGCAACCCCAACTTCGCGTCGGAATACCTTACGCCCGAGCGGCGGCCCAACCCCCAAAAGCTGCTCCACCAAATTCAGCAGGAGGTGGCATCCGGAACGATCGTCCCCATTGACCCGCTACAATTGGTGGTAAGCCTGCTGGGCTTATGCCTCTTTCCCTTCATCGGTGCGGAAATGATCCGGCATGTTACCGGACTTTCGAAGGAGCAATACCAGCGCTTCCTCGCACAAAGACAAAAACACATTCCCGAATTCGTCATTAACGCCCTAAGACCGTGAAAAATATGCTCCACCGCCCCGCCCTTCTTCTGCTGGTCGTGACCTTTATGGCCGCCTCAGTTCCTTCAAGCGGACAGGATTCGCTGGGACTGCAGGAGTGTTACCAGCTCCTTGAGCAGAACTACCCTCTCGTGAGGCAAAAAGGCTTGCTTGCACAACGATCCGGGTTGACACAGGAATCCATCCAGAAAACGTTCCTCCCCCGGGCAAGCCTGAATGCGCAGGCTACGTGGCAATCTGACGTGCCCCACGTACCGATATCACCCCCGGGCAGCGACCTGCCCATGCCGAACAAAGATCAGTACCGCGCAACGCTGGATGTTAACCAGCTACTTTACGACGGCGGCGCCGTCCGAAATTCTATCGAAGCGGAAAACCTGAAGGGTCAGGCGGAACAACAGCAAGTCGAAGTCGCGGTGTACCAGGTAAGGCGTCGCATTAACCAGGCCTACTTCAGTGTGCTTCTCCTGCAGGAAACGGACAGACTGCTCGCCCTGGCGGAACAGAATCTGTTAACCCAGTTGAAGGAAGTGCGGTCGGCGATCCGCAATGGAACCGCCATTCCTTCGACCGCGGACGTCCTCCAGGCCGGCATTTTGCAAACCCGACAAAAGCGGTTTGAAAGCCGGGCCGACCGGGAAGCGGCGCTGCAAACGCTCAGCGATCTCATTGGCGTCCGTATGGACACGTCGGTCACTCTTAAGCGTCCGAAGGTTGAAGCCCACTTCGCGAACGGCCTGGCAAGGCCTGAACTAAGCCTTTACGATATTCAACAGCAACACGTTGACGCGGCTTCCCGTATCATCGCTACCACCAATTCGCCAAAAATATCCCTCTTCGCCCAGGGCGGATACGGCAACCCGGGGTTAAACCTGCTCGACAACACGTTTCAACCCTTCTTCATGGGTGGGGTTCGCCTTTCATGGACGATCCTTGACTGGAACATGGCGCAGAATCAACAACAGGCGCTCCTTATCCGAAAGGATCTCATCGACACGGAACGGCAAGCTTTCGAAGTGAACACCAATGCGGAGTTGAACAAACAGCGCGCGGAAATCGAGAAACTCGTTCAGTTGCTGCGTACCGACGAAGAAATCATCTCGCTTCGCAATAAGGTAGCGCGTACCGCACGCACCCAGCTACAAAACGGCACGCTTACCGCGTCTGAATATCTCATCGAAGAGAACGCATTGAACGAAAGCCTGATCAACCACTCGGTACACGAGATACGGCTGCTTCAGGCCCATGCAGACTATAGTATCACCCAGGGCATTACTGAATTCTAGACTTTCAACCATTGCTATGACTACCCAAAGAAACTTCACGACCGGCCTGATCGCACTGGCCTTGTTCCTGTCCTACTGCTCGAACGACAACGGCAAGGCCGACGGCTACGGCAACTTTGAAGCCACTGAAATCACCGTCTCCGCGGAAGGGACCGGCAAGCTGATGGCCTTCAATGTGGAAGAGGGAGACCGCCTCGAGGAAGGCCAGGTCGTCGGCTACATCGACACCGTCCAGCTCTCCCTCAAGAAGGCACAACTCCAGGCTTCGCGCCAAAAAATTACGGCGAACTCTTCCAGCGTACTATCCCAGATCGGCGTGTACCGTGAACAGGAACGAACGCTTACGGTAGAGAAAAACCGCATCCTCAACCTGATGAAAGACAGCGCGGCCACACAAAAACAACTCGATGACGTGGAAGGCAGGCTGAGCGTCCTGCAACGACAGATCGCCAGCGTGCGTGCACAAAACGCTTCCGTCCTGTCCGAACTTGAAACGCTCGAAGCGCAACTCGCGCAAGTCGACGACCAGATCCGGAAAAGCGTCATCACCAACCCGCAGGCGGGCACGGTGCTGATCAAGTACGCCGAACCTGGAGAGGTTACATCGTTCGGCAAGCCGTTGTACAAGATCGGAAAGCTCGACGACATGATCCTGAGAGTATATGTCAGTGAAGTACAGCTGCCATCGCTCGCCATTGGAAAACAGGTCGAAGTACACATCGACGATGCTGAAGGTGTGCGGACGTTGCCCGGCACGATCACCTGGATATCATCCGCCGCGGAATTCACGCCCAAAGTGATCCAAACCAAAGAAGAACGCGTGAACCTCGTGTATGCCGTCAAGGTGTCTGTGAAGAATGACGGCGCGCTGAAGATCGGAATGCCGGGAGAGATGTGGGTTAGATAAGTGTTGAGGTGTTGATGTGCCTGCCCGACTGCCCAAATACTTGCTCTGATATCTTAGTGTACGTTAGCCGGGCAGGCGGGTTGAAGTGGATGCGTGCAGGATGAACGGACGTCTCATTGAATATAGAGTTGATGATGGAGATAGGGTCATGGGGTGTACGTGCGCGGCGGATCCTCCTGAGCGGGGGCTGTGCTTTGCGGCGTGCGCGAGCGAAGGATCCCCGGGAAGTTCGCATGATCGGGGGAT
The DNA here is from genome assembly GCA_036381475.1 of Cyclobacteriaceae bacterium. Classification (GTDB taxonomy): domain Bacteria; phylum Bacteroidota; class Bacteroidia; order Cytophagales; family Cyclobacteriaceae; genus ZC4RG29. The sequence goes on along the minus strand of DASVCT010000296.1, from coordinate 7,768 downwards.
TAGCGATCTACGATTTACGATCTACGATTTGTGATTTATTAAACACGGTCTGAAAGCAGGTGATCATGGAAATCAAGGTTGAAAGCATTTCAAAATTATTTGGCGATGTGCGGGCACTGGATGATGTCTCGTTTGAGGTGAAACCGGGCGAATTGTTTGGATTGATTGGACCGGATGGAGGCGGGAAGACGACTTTGTTTCGTATCCTGACGACTTTAGTGCTTCCCGATTCAGGGCATGCGATCGTTGCAGGGCATCCGCTTACGGATTACAAGGCGATACGGCGTTCGGTGGGATATATGCCCGGGCGATTCTCTCTGTATCAGGACCTCACCGTAGAAGAAAACCTGAAGTTCTTTGCTTCGATATTCGGCACAACGGTAGATGAAAACTACGAACTGATACGCGACATCTACGTCCAGATTGAACGCTTTCGCAACCGGCGCGCGGGCGCCCTTTCCGGCGGAATGAAACAAAAGCTTGCGCTGTGCTGCGCACTTATCCACAGACCGCGTGTGCTGTTTCTCGACGAACCCACGACCGGAGTAGACCCCGTGTCGCGGCGGGAATTCTGGGAAATGCTCGGACGCCTTCGGCAGGGCGGAATGGCGATACTCGTCTCCACGGCCTACATGGACGAGGCCTCGCTTTGCGATCGGGTGGCGTTGATACAAGATGGAAGAATTCTTACGACAAACACGACGGCTCATATCACCGCGACGTTCGGTCGGCCGCTGTTCGCCATCCGGACAAGCAATATATACGAGGTAACGCTCGACCTGCAGTCGTACACATTCACCCGAAGTATTTATCCATTCGGAGAATATCTGCACTACACAGACAAGCGCGAGACGCCCGACCCGGATGAAGTCGGCGCCTTTCTCCGGGACAAGGGACACGGCGATGTAGAATTGTCGGTGATCGAGCCGACGATCGAAGACGCCTTTATGGAACTGGCCGAAAACAACACTAAACCCGCGCACAATGCTGCCATCTGAACCGATAATTTCTGTGGAACGCCTTACGAAGAAGTTCGGCGCTTTTACCGCCGTCAACGCCATCAGTTTCGAGGTGATGAAGGGTGAGATATTTGGCTTCCTTGGTGCAAACGGCGCGGGCAAGACCACGGCCATGAAGATCCTCATCGGCATCAGCCGCCCGACGTCGGGGAAAGCCACCGTCGCTGGCTTCGATATCTATAAGCAAACGGAACAGATCAAGAAAAGCATTGGCTACATGAGTCAGCGTTTCTCCCTGTACAACGACCTTACCATCAGGGAAAACATCGAATTCTTCGGAGGCATCTACGGTCTGACCGCCCGGCAGATTCGCGACAAAGGTGAAGCGCTTGTCGAAAAGCTCGGCTTGCAGGACAAATTCAACCAGCCCATCAGCGACCTTCCCCTGGGCTGGAAACAGAAGCTGGCGTTCTCCGTCGCGCTGCTGCACGATCCGCAGATCATCTTCCTTGACGAACCAACGGGGGGGGTCGATCCTGTAACGCGGCGCATGTTCTGGAACATGATCTATGAGGCCGCCCACCGCGGTGTCACCATCTTTGTCACGACGCACTACATGGATGAAGCGGAATATTGCAATCGAGTCTCGATGATGGTCGACGGCAGGCTCGAGGCGCTGGATTCTCCCGCACGGTTGAAAGAAACCTACGGGGTGAATTCAATGAATGATGTATTTCTGAAACTCGCCCGGAATCAAAACGGAACAACCAGCGCATGAAAGGCTTTATCATCAAGGAGTTCTTCCACATCTTCCGCGACCGAAGGTCGCTGATCATTCTCTTCGGCATGCCCATCGTGCAGATCCTGCTTTTCGGCTTTGCCATCACGAACGAAATCCGCAACGTCAACATCGCCATCCTCGATAAGGCGCATGACGCTGCCTCCGAACGGATCATAGAAAAGATGCTTGCGTCCGGATACTTCGTTATGAACGGGTACCTGGCATCCGAAAATGAAATTGAATCCATCTTCCGGCAGGGCAAGATCAAGGCTGTCATCGTCTTTGAGTCCGATCTGGAGCGGAACCTGGGCGCAGGTGGCACAGGGTCAGTTCAAATCATCGCGGACGCAACCGACCCTAACACAGCGAATACCGTCGCCAACTATGCAGCGTCCATTGTAAGGGACTACCAGGCGGCTATCAACCCGCACGCGACTTTACCCCTTCAAATCGTAACGGAAGTCAGGATGTTTTACAATCCGGAGTTGAAGGGCGTATTCATGTTCATCCCCGGTACGATGACGGTGATCCTTATGCTGGTTTCCGCGATGATGACGTCTATTTCGATAGCCCGTGAAAAGGAGTCCGGCACGATGGAAGTACTCCTTGTATCTCCACTCAAGCCGGTACAGGTTGTAGCCGGCAAGGTGCTCCCCTACATCCTCCTTTCCTCAATAAACGCCGCGGTCATTCTTCTCCTCGGTTACTTCGTCTTTAAGATGCCCATGCAGGGGAGCTTGCTAGCGCTGATGGGGGCGACCCTCCTGTTCATCATCACGACTTTGTCTCTCGGAATAATGATTTCCACCGTGGCGCACACACAACAGATGGCTATGATGATATCGCTCATGGGGCTTATGCTCCCGACCATCATGCTGTCGGGTTTCGTGTTCCCGGTTGACAGCATGCCGTGGCCGCTTCGGTTTCTCAGCAACCTGATCCCGGCCAAATGGTTTATCCTGATCCTGAAAGGCCTGCTGCTGAAGGGAGTAAGCATCACGTACCTCTGGAAAGAGGTTCTCATTCTCTTGCTGATGACCCTCGCGCTGATTGGTCTGAGTGTAAAGAACTATGCAACCCGACTTGCCTGAATCGGTATGAAAACGATCTATCACCTGCTCAAAAAAGAATTCCGCCAGATTTTTCGCAACAAGGCGATGTTACCCATACTCTTTGTCATGCCGGCGGTGCAATTGCTCGTGCTGTCCTTCGCAGCGACGTTTGAAGTAAAGAACATCCGCCTTCATATCGTGGACAACGATCAGTCGGCCTTCTCAAGAGAGCTGACGCGCAAGTTTCTTGTTTCCGACCACTTCAAACTCAGCGGCGTGTCGTTTTCCGATAAGGTCGCCGTCGACGACATGCAGCGCCACAACACCGACGTCATTCTGCAAATCCCAGCGCACTTTGAACGTGACCTGGTACGCGACCAGAAGGGCCAGCTTATGTTGTCCATCAATGCGATTGACGGGGCAGCAGCAGCGGTAGAGAACGTGTACGCGTCCTCGATAATTCACGATTTCAACGAGAACATTCGCATCCGGAAAGCAGACGAAATTTCCTTTGCCAATCGACCGAAAGTCTTTTCCGTGACCCAATCGTTTTGGTTTAACCCTGAGCTGGATTACAAGACCTTCATGGTGCCGGGCATTCTTGTGCTGCTTGTCACGATGATCGCCATATTCCTTGCGGGTATGAACATCGTGCGGGAAAAAGAAATTGGCACCTTGGAGCAGATTAACGTTACCCCGATCAAAAAGCATCAGTTTATCATCGGCAAGCTTCTCCCCTTCTGGCTGCTGGCGCTCGTAGAGTTAGGGGTCGGATTGCTGATGTGTTGGATCATATTCGGCATTGGCGTCGCTGGCAGCATTTGGGTCATCTTTCTCTTTGCTGCAGTTTACCTGCTTGTCGTGCTCGGCATCGGTTTCTTCATATCCAATTTTGCCAACACCCAACAACAGGCCATGTTCCTCTCGTGGTTCTTCATGGTCATCTTCATCCTGATGAGCGGCCTGTTTACACCGATTGACAGCATGCCTCAATGGGCGCAATCTATTACGGAGTTCAATCCCGTTCGTTACTTTGTGGAGGTTATGCGAATGGTTATGTTGAAAGGTGCCGGACTTCACGAAATTCTTCCCCAGCTTTCCCGTCTCCTCATCTATGCCCTGGTCATGAACGGCCTGGCCGTAATGGGGTACAGAAAGGTGGCCTAGGCGCAGTAATAAAATCACGCTGGCCGCGTTAGTTCTGAAGTTCGCTCGGGATCTTGAATCTTTCGCTCCCGGTGTAACATCCCATCGTAGAATTGAGACTAATAGGCATAAGCTTCCACCCCCATGCTCAAAAGTTATTTCACCCTTGCCTTGCGGAACCTTCGCAAAAGGAAAGTTTACTCCTTTATCAATATTGCCGGACTCTCCATTGGAATGGCCGTATGCCTCGTAATCCTCAGGTATGTCGACTTTGAGTTGAGCTATGACCGGTTTCACAAGAACGCCGAACATATCTACCGGGCTACCAAATCCTATTATCAGAACGGAGAATACCGCGGCACCGGGATCATCTCGGGTTATGCCGAAGGTCCTTTACTACAGGCCGATTTGCCGGAAGTAAAAGCCTATGTCCGAACCCACCCCATGTACGGTGGAGCAGTGGTGACCTATCAGGGGGACGGTGAGCCGGTCGTATTCTTCGAAGAAAATCTCCAATTCGCGGACTCCACCTTTTTTGATGTCTTTACCTATCCTGTCGAGGCCGGCGATCTGGGTAGTGCGCTCGATGATCCGAATTCGGTGGTCATCACAAGGGAAATGGCGGACAAATACTTCGGCCCGAATGCAGATGCCATTGGTAAGACAATACTGGTCTCAGGCGGCTGGGCCAACGGAAATTACACCGTTACGGCTGTGCTGAAGGAGGTTCCCAAAAACTCGCACTTTGTTTTTGACATGATGTTTCCCATCCACAACCTGCTGCAACAGCCACAGTATACACAGGATGACGGATGGGGTTGGAACAACTTTGTCACGTATGTCGAACTGCATCCCGGGGTGGATGTGAAGGGATTGGAGACCAAACTTGCCGCCTTCGTCGAAAAATATCGGGGCAAGGATCTGGCCGAATCAAATGGCAGACTTGAGATTAAGTTGCAACCAATCCTCGATATTCACCTTAGTCCTGGACTTGACTATGAGTCGAGCGCTACCATTAGTCCCAGTGCGATCTACTTCTTCATCATCATATCGATCTTCATTCTCGCAATAGCCTGGATCAACTACATCAATCTTTCTACTGCAAGGGCTATGGAAAGGGCCCGGGAAGTTGGCATCAAAAAGGCACTGGGTGTATTCCGGAAACAACTGATCACGCAGTTTATATTTGAATCGATCCTTGTCAATTTCATTGGGGTTGCAATCGCGGTTCTTGTGGCAATCGGCTTGCTTCCCGTGCTGGAAGGAATTGTAGGCAAGGAGTTGCCTTTCGATTTTTCTGACTACCGGCTCTGGCTGATCCTCCTGACCATGTTTGTCGTGGGTTCGTTGGTATCGGGCGCATACCCTGCCTTCGTATTGTCGTCGTTCAAGACTGTCGAAGTGATAAAGGGTAAGGTCGAAAGTGTAACCGGGGGTTTTTCCCTACGCAAGGTATTGGTGGTATTCCAGTTTGCCGCGTCGCTTATTCTCATCGCCGGAACATTCGCCATCTACCGGCAAGTGATGTATATGCAGAATCACGACAAGGGTTTGACCATGGAACAGATGCTTATCGTCAAAGGGCCAAAGGTCGTGGAAGGGGAAGGTCGAAAGGAACGACTGATCACCCTGAAGCGTGCGCTGTCGGAAATTCCCGGCGTGCAGGGCGTCGCTACGTCCGGGGCGATACCGGGAGGTGGCTACAATTGGGGGACCGGCATCCGTAGGGACGGCGCGGCCCGTGAGGAAGATCAGACCGGCAGCATCGTATGGGTTGATCCCGACTTTGTCCCAACCTACGGCATCACCGTGCTCGCGGGAAGAAACTTCAATCCGGCCATCCGGTCGGACATGGAGTCGGTGCTCATCAACGAAGCGTCGCTGAAGGCCTTCGGTTTGGGTGACGCCGAGGCCGCCCTATCGCAGCGCCTCATCCTTGGCGGAGGCGACACGGTAAACATTCTCGGTGTCCTGAAGAACTATCACTGGAATTCCCTCAAAACGGAACATACACCCTGGCTTTTCAGGGCAGACACAATCTCCGGTCATGACTTTTCTATCCTGCTGGGCAGCGGAGCGCCTGTTAACGAGGTTGTGCGAAGGGTGGAAGCAACATACAAGGAAGCGTTTCCCGGCAACCCGTTCGACTATCAGTTCCTTGACGACTTCTTTAATTCACAATACAAGGCCGAGCAACAGTTTGGGCAAATCTTCAGCTTTTTCGCCGTGCTTGCCATTTTCATTGCCTGTCTTGGGTTGTGGGGACTGGCGTCTTTCACGACCGCGTTAAAGCTGAAAGAAATCGGCATCAGGAAAGTGCTCGGAGCAAGCGCGGCCAGCATTGTGTCGCTGCTTTCGTGGCAATTCTTCCGGCTTGTTCTCATCGCCAGTGTCATGGCCATTCCGCTCACCTGGTATGGTATCGATTCGTGGCTTGACAACTTTGCATTCCGAACAAAACTGGCCTGGGATCTTTTTGTCGTACCCGTGGCGATCCTTTCGTTCCTTGCACTTGGCACGGTGAGCCTTCAGATCATCCGGGGCGCCCGCGCCAACCCGGCAACGGTGTTGAGAACGGAATAAGAATTGAAGAGTTGAATAATTGAAGAGTTGAATGAGTACCACCACCTGAATCAGATGGTCCAACTATTGGTGAGAAGTGGTAACCTATTCAATTATTCAATTCTTCAACTCTTCAATCTTTCTCAGCAGCGCCTCGTCGCCCATTACGGCATAACCGGGTCGTGGATGGTCGGCGTTGAACACGGATAACGTTGCCTGGTCTTCCACGGTCACGAAGCCTTCATCAATCTCGCCGCGATCATTCGTAACGGCATCCAGGGAAAGGTTAAGATGCTTTGCAAGGAATCGGTAGGCTCCTTTGCGTTTATTGAATCCGTAGTCGTGGCCCTCGTCGGGCAGGTGGAGGTTTTCCACGCTTTCCGCAGCACCATATAGTTCGTAGATGTGCTTGATGTATGGGTATTCGACGTTTGGCGTATTGCGGGTCCAGTCCTTGCCATCGGAAATCAACAGCATCGGTCGCGGCGCAGCGAGCGCTGCGATCTCCACGTTGTTGGTTTGATGATCCCGGCTCCTGTGTATGGGCATTCCGCTCTCGCAGACACAACCTCCGAAGAAGTGCGCTGAGACCATCACGACAGGCACTGAAACTTTTACCCTCGGGTCGATCGCCGTAAGAAGAAATGTCTGCGTCCCTCCGCCCGATTCTCCTGAGACAGCCACACGCTCGGGGTCAGCCCCGGGGAGGCTCAGCATAAAATCGAGTGCGCGTCGGCTGTTGTGAAGCTGGAGCATGAGGGCGTGGGAAAATTTGTGATCGCACTGTTTGGAGTCGCCCATGCCGACCATGTCGTAGGCCAGCACCAGGCATCCCATCCGCGCCAGGGTGGCACAGCGACGTTGAACGTACTCGGCGAACTTCGCGTCGTGACCATGTCCATGCGGAGCAAGCACGACGGGGTACGATTCGTGTACTGTTGTCGGGCGGTACAGATTTGCCGTCACAAAAAAGCCGGGCAGACTTTCGAAGTATACATTTTCTACGGAGTAGCCGTCGTGAATTCTCTTGCTGTGCACGACCGGGTTCAAGGGCGTGTTGCGCGGTAGTTTATCGACGCCGGAACCCTCCAGAATCCCTCTTCTGATACGTTCGGCCCGCGCTTCCCATCCCTGCCGATCGTGATAGGTGGTGGCGAACTGGGCCAGCGCAGCCTTTCCTTCTTCTTCCGTCCAATAGTTTCCCCGGCAAAGCAGCGTGGTGTCAATGTCCTGCGCCGCGAGGGAAACCGCAAAGCCCAATGTGAAAA
>DASVCT010000295.1:0-4495 GCA_036381475.1 Cyclobacteriaceae bacterium | reverse complement strand
TATCCTCCTCGCGGGCTTGCTGGCGGGATGCACCCTGGAGGAATGGTCGGAACCCGCAGCGCTGGTTCCACCCACAGTTGATCAGGATGACGCCATCCCGTCGCTTGCCATCAATGGCACCCTGCTTCATGTCGAGACCTACGGAAATCCTGATAACCCGCTCCTTATTGTTATCCATGGCGGACCTGGTGGCGACTTTCGCTCACTGTTAAACGTCCGCGACCTCGCGGACGACGGATTTCACGTGATGTTTTACGATCAACGCGGTACTGGGCTTTCCAGGAGAGAAGACAAGAGCCAATACCAGGGACCGGATGCCGTTCAACTGTTTATCGACGACCTGGATGCGTTGATCGGTCACTTCAAGACAGGACCCGAGCAAAAAGTCTTCCTGCTGGGTCATTCCTGGGGCGCCATGTTGGCCGTGGCTTATATCAATCAACATCCGCAGGAGATCAGCGGAGCCGTTTTGGCGGAACCCGGGGGACTCACCTGGCCACAGACGAAAACCTACTTGTCGCGATCCAACAAGGTGCACCTGTTTTCCGAGGCCCTCAACGACGCCCTGGTGCCGGAACAATTCATCGCTGGCAGGTCGACGCACGAGATCCTTGATTACAAGGCGTCCTTTTTTTCAGTGTATGAAAACGCGCCGGGCAATGTGTTGGGTAACCCAGGACCTTATCCGTTCTGGCGAAACGGCGCCGTGTCATTCCAGGAGCTCAACGATAACGCAGAAAAGTATGGCTTCGACTTCACTACGCAGCTGGACCGATACGCTAAGAAGGTACTGTTTCTGTATAGCGAGAATAACAGGGCGTATGGAGCGGCGTGGGTGGAAGAAGTGGCATCGCCACTGGTCAACGCTGAGGTCAGCATGGTGCCGGGCTGTGGCCACGAAATGATCTATTTCGGCTGGGCCGGAATGTATCCCAGGGTATTGAACTATCTAAATCAATTGCGATGAAAACAACGTACATGATGGTTGCGGTTCTTTCCGCGCTGGTTGTGCACGGTGTCTCCGCACAGCAAGTAAGTTTCCCCGGTCTGGGTGATGCCCGGCATCTCGTATCGGTGCAGGGCGGCTTCGACCATGGATCTTACTATGGTTTGTCATATGGTTATGTCCTGAATAATACAGTTCTACCCATGGTGATCGGATCTGAGCTTACTGTTCCTTTCGGTAATGATGTTACTGACGACTGGAAATGGAAGACCGGTGTCGAAGCAGCTCTGCTGCAACATGGTGCGCTTTCGGTAACGTTCAAACCTTCCGTTATAGCGCGACGCTATGAGTCGCCGTTGGTGCGCCTGTACAATTTCGGCGTCGACATCGCGCTCAACATTGGGTACGTACGGCCGCGGTGGGGTGCCGTTGCCGTGGCGGGCTTCGACAAAGCTGTCGTTACGCACTTTAAGCATGGCCTCTTGCGGGATTATTACCCGGACATACAGGATGGGTGGTTTCTACCTACTGGAGGCAATTTCAGGTTCGGCGCGCGGATGCAGTATAGCACCGGCAGATGGACAAGCTTTGTCACGGTCGGAAAGCAATACGGTCAGGACTTTGAGGACAATCCCAGGGTGCCGATTTATTGCGAGTTCTCGCTGCAGACAAAAATCGGCAGACGCTGAGAACGACGCACCACTTGCAATTGCCGATATTTAGATTACATTTAGGACTTATATGCTCAACCGCATGGAAAAATGCGCGATGAGTAATATGACTTACAGGATGGATCTTGATCCTTTCTATTTTGTTGTTGCGGGATTCCTCGCATTTACACTGGGGGCGTTGACTGTGGGAGTTAGATCATATCAGGCCGCGTCGGCAAATCCGGTGAAGACGTTGAAGGAGGAGTAAACCTTAGACAGGCTCAGGCCCTCACTCATACTTCAACTTCTCCACGGGATTCATCCGGGCAGTCTTCAGCATTTTGGTTCCTATCACCAGCATGGTAATGAGAAGTACCCCGATTCCGGGCACCATGAACAGCCACCAACTGAGTTGGATACGGTGGGCGAAATTGCTGAGCCAATCGTTTGCCAGATACCACGCCACGGGGACAGCAAGGAGGAAGGACAGCGTGATAAGCCGGATGTAGTCCTTCGAAAACAAAACCAGGATGCTCGTGAGTGTGGCGCCGAGCACCTTACGGACAGCAACTTCTTTGCTTTTTTGGTTAACCATAAAGGTGATCAGCCCATACAATCCCAGCGAACCGATGAGAAGGAAGGCGATGGAAAAAAACTGAAATAGTTTGGCATACTTTTCTTCCTGGGCATAGAAGGCCGCAATGTTCTCGTCAATGAAGCGGTAACTGAACAGATACGCGGGAAAGCTTTCTGACCAGATCTTACCAACTCCCTCTACCGCATCGTGCAATGACTTTCCACCTTTTGAATTCAGCTTAACACTCATGAACGCATAGGCTTCCCGCTCGATGGTCATGATCACGTTGTCAGAACCTTCTTTCAGAGAATTGCCGTAGTAGTCGGCGATGACCCCGACGACGGTCAGTTTCTCACCCCCTCGTCGTGTAAGCTCCCTCCCAAGGGCCTCTTCCGGTGTGCCGAGTTGAAGTGTCTTCACCAACCTTTCATTGATCAGCACGTTTCCCATTGAATCGGCCATGGTCAGGTTTCTTCCGGCCAGGAGCGGGATCTCGTACAGATCGATGAAGTAGGGGTCAACAGGAACGCGTTCGTAGACCACGTAGTCCTTCGATTCGCTCGCGCCGGGCAACCCTACATCGAGATAGGAGCGGTTGCGTTCCACCCCGGATGGCAAGGTAAAGCTATAGCTGACCTTGTCCACATAGGGCTGCGCCATTAGCTTGTTTCGCAGCGCCTCCAGGGTACTCAGATTGCGCGTGTAAACGCGGGCACTAACGATGCCCTCCCTGATAAAGCCCATGTTCGCATGGCGAAAGTATTGCATTTGGCTCACTACGATGAAAGTGCCGACGACAAGACCCTGCGTGATGGTGAACTGAGCAACCACGAGCACCTTGCGCATGCTGAACGTGGAAGATTGATCTATAAGCAATCTATTTTTCAACGCCGTTACCGGATTGAAACGCGACACGACAAGAGATGGATAGAACCCGGAGACAATGGTGACGCAAAGGACGATCAGCAGGAGGTATGCGAGCACGCCAGGGTCGAAAAAGATGTGTTGCGTGAACGTCACGTTCAGCAGGGACTGGAACTTCAGCAGCAGGACATCCGCCACGATAAGGGCAGCCACTGCCGAGAGCAGTACAATCACGAATGTCTCCGTGAGAAACTGGAGCATGATATTCCTAGCGCTGCTCCCCATCACTTTGCGGAGGCCGATCTCCCTTGATCGCAGAGATGATTGTGCGGTTGCAAGATTGATATAGTTGATACTTGCCACAACCAACAGAAAGAGCGCCACGGCCGACAAGCCAAGAATCGTCTCGCGACTGATGGTGCGGCCGCTGAAATTGCCGAAGCGCGCATCGTGGTGAAGCGCGCTGAGTTCCTGCAGGAGGTAGTGCCGCGAGGTGTGCAATTCTTTCGGCGTATGAGCACTGTGTACCATGGCGATTTGCCTCTCTAAATCCTCCTTGGACATCCCTTCGGGAAGGCGAAGGTATACTTGATGGCTGTCATCTACACCATACCAGTTGTCAAGGGCGCCTTCAGGCGCCAATGACCTCATGGAGGAGTATGACACGAGCACGGTGAACGGGAAATCCGTATTGGGGGGAAAGTCCTCGACGACACCGGTGATCTTGCAATCGAACCTTTGTTGCACTTTGACAATTTTGTTGACCGGATCATCGTCGCCGAAATATTTTTTGGCCATGCTCCGGGTAAGGACCATGCTGAAGGGCTCGTCCAGGGCCGTTTCAGGATTGCCGGCCAGCCATTTAAAGTCGGTGTCGGCAAAATCAAAGACCTTGAAAAAGGAGGGTTCTACAATGCCAAATCCGGAATCCTCGATGAATTTTTTCTCGGTTTCGCCGTTAGCGTCTAGTACGTCGACCGGGGCGCCGCCCGCATATTCGATAGCGACGATGTCCTTCAATCCGGGAATTTCCTCCCGCAACGCCTGGTGCACGGGAAAGGAAACTCCGGGCCGGAATTCGGACATGTCGTCGCCACTCACCCGCACGAGACGGTAGATCTGTTCCGGATTGCTGTGAAACATATCAAAACTCATCTCATAACGAACGACGGCGATCAACGCAAGAGCCGCGGCGATGCCGGTCACCAGGCCGGCGATGTTAATGAATGAAGTGGCCTTGTGCGCCAGCAAGCTGCGTTTCGCCATCTTAAAGTAACTTCCAAGCATGGTTATATGAAGCGAAGGGTGAAGTGGTCTTCTCCAGAAGAAGCGTTTGGTGAGGAAGCCGATACTGCGTAACACATAGCGCCAGCGCGCAGTACGATGCCCGCTTTCGACCAACTCCTTTGCAAAGAGTTCTGCCATGTCGCCTTTAATCTCCTCCGCCAGACGGGGAGG
>DASVCT010000294.1:0-12222 GCA_036381475.1 Cyclobacteriaceae bacterium | reverse complement strand
AATTCCAACTACCGCCATGCTTGTCGCCATTCACCTAACGGGATACCTTGGGGGCGCAATTGCTACCCACGTGCGGGTGGGTAACCCGCTGTTCTCCCACGTTCTTTTCCCCGCGTATCTTGCCATTCTGATCTGGGGCGGATTGTATTTACGCGACCCTTCTTTACGACTCTTGATGCCCTTGAGGCGCAGGCAGGGGTAATCGCACGTGCCAGACGCATGTTTGACCATCTAAATCCGACGCAGCCCGGATTCCATATATACCTATAATGTCTTGTCCTACTTCGCCGGGATGCCGAAATTGCCATGACAGTTGGAAATATTGAGGTTTCAGAAAACGGGTGCCCCGGCAAAACCGTTTCTGCCCGATTCCGTTTCATCCACTTTAATGATGGTATCCGAAGCGCAGTCTGCCGACCAACAAGTCAAAGACAACCCCCTGATCCGGAAAATCCACACGGAGGTAGAGGCCAACCTCCGGAATCAACAATTTGGGGTCGAGATGCTCGCCGAAAACCTCGGCATAAGCCGCTCCCAGCTTCATCGAAAACTTAAACAGGTTACGGGTAAATCGGCGAACCAGTACATCCGCGAATACCGGCTTACCCGCGCGATGCACCTGCTCCAAACGGAAGATATGCCTGTCTCCGAAGTGTCAGAGGCCGTTGGGTTCGGGAGTCCCAGCTATTTTTCTGCCTGCTTTGCTGATCACTTCGGCTACCCTCCAGGGGAGGTGAGGAAACGGGCCGGGGAGATTGAAGAGGCTTCCCGTAGTGTTGAAGAAGATGCGAAACCTCCTGCACGTATGCGTATCAGCCGGCTCGCCCTCGCAGGAATTCTGCTTCCGGTTTTCGCCCTGATGCTGGTCATTTACGTGCGGCTGTTCGGCGACAAGAGTAAGAACGCCACGCCGGAAAAATCCATTGCCGTAATTCCTTTTCGGAACCTCAACGACGATGCCACAAATTCCTATTTCAGCGACGGCGTTGTGGAGGCGATCAACAGAGACCTTTCCGGGATCTCCGACCTTCGCGTGGTTTCGCTGCTTTCTACCGATAAGTACAGGGAGAGTAGCAAAACCGCCGGAGAGATTGCGCGGGAGCTGGGCGTGTCGAACCTCCTTGACGGGAGCGTACAGCGTTCCGGCAATATGGTCCGAATTGAAGTCCGTCTCATTGACGGTGCAACGGAGAGCCAGGTCTGGGCAGAGAATTTTGACCGCGAGTTAAAAGATATCTTCAAGACCCAGAGTGAAATTGCAGAACGCGTTGCGACCACACTCAAGGCAACCCTCTCGCCTGCGGCAATCGCTGATCTGGGCCGCCACAATACGATAAATCCCGCTGCCTACGACCTGTATCTCAAAGGTTTGTATGAGTATCGCACGTATACCACGAGCGGACAACAAAAGGCCCTCGAATATTTTCAGCAGGCGATCCGACTTGACTCCGCTTTCGCACTCGCATACTCGGGTATGGCAGCATGTTATAGCCTTAAGGCAAGTATCTTCGGTGCCGAACTGGACGCCCTGCAGGCAATGGCCATGGCCCGGCCGTTGCTGGATAAGGCGCTTTCACTCGACCCTGAACTCCCGGAAGCGCATACATGGAAGGGATTTTATCTATTATATAATGACTGGGACTTTTCAGGAGCCGAATCCGAATACAAAAAGGCTATTACAACAGGGAATCCCGATGCGATCGGTTTGTATGCCGACCTGCTGAACTTTACCGGTCGTCACGAGGAAGCCCTGGCGATGGCCAGAAAATTAAATGAAACGGATCCTTTCTATCCAGGCAGCCGGCTCGTATTGAGTTTGTATTACAATGGGATGGAGAAAGAAGCGTTCGAGGAGGCCCAGACGCGAATGAAGTTACTTAACAACTATTTGATGCTTGATTCCTACGGATTCCTTTTGCTGAACACAGGTCATTACGAAGAAGCAATTTCAGTTTTTAATCGTTACATGAAAAGGATAGGCATGCGGTATCCCCGAATGCTGGGATGGATGGGCGCTGCCTACGCACACGCGGGCAAACCCGATGAAGCACGAAAGATTATTGAAGAACTTACAAAGAAACGCCAGCAGACGAAGGCAGGATCGCTTGCATTCTTTACGGCTGTCGTATACGCGGCCCTTAATGATACCAACGCAGCCTTGCACTGGCTAAAGGAAGCCTACATCGGACACGAGATGGAGATGCCGTGGCTTACTTCTGAGCCTCAATTCGAATCACTCCGTGAGGAGCCCGAGTTTCAGGAGCTGGTCGCCAGGATGAAGTTTCCGGGTGATCGGTAATTGTTGATCGTTATCGCGTGATATTATCATGGATATCATGTCGGGACGTACGTCTCACCATTACGTCATTGTGCTACCTGGGGTACTGACGCTTATTGCCTACCGACAGCCCCTGCAACAAATATTGTATTAAGGGCAACATTCCGTTCCGGCTTCAACAAACTTTAATGCGTTTGCAACATTTCGGATAGCGTCTCTCGCAACCTGGCTGCTTGTTTTGTCGATTCAATCGTGACGATCAATTAAGGGTTAACTACGACGATGCGACAAGCACCCCTACTATCCTTCTTCTCACGTTTCAAGTACTCATTTTCAGGGAGGCACCGACCCGCGGTAACGGCGCTTCTCGTTTTTGGACTCGCTCCCTTCATGTCGTTCGCTCAGGTGTCCATCCAAGGCACGGTAAAGGACGACAATGGCGAGGCGGTCCCTTTTGCCCATGTTGTGCTCCGACAAACGTCAGACTCCACAATGGTGGAGGGGACACTTACCGGGCCAGACGGAACATTCAGATTGACGGCTACTGAGGGAGAATTTCTTCTGGACATTTCCATGACAGGGTATCGGACAGAACATTTTCTCGTAACGATGAACGCGCAGGGTGAATTGCTTCTGGGCGACCTGCACCTTAAAGAGGATATTACCGAGCTGCAGGCCGTTGAAGTGACTGCCTTGAAGTCGCGGGTAGAAAAACTGCCGGATAGAACTATAGTAAACGTTGCCAACAGCGTTGCAGGAACCGGGACAAGCGTCCTGTCTATCCTTGAGCGGAGTCCCGGAATCGTCGTTAACAGGCAGAGCGGAACGGTTAGCATGAACGGGCGGACCGGCGTTCAGGTCATGATAAACGGCAAACCCAGCCGGATGCCACCGGCAGCGTTGATACAGATGCTGGATGGTCTCAATTCAGCGGGCATTGACAAGATAGAATTGATCACCACCCCGCCAGCCCGCTATGAAGCTGAGGGAAGCGCGGGAATCATCAACATCGTAACGGTAGCAAATGCTGACGAGGGAACAAACGGGACCATCACGGTCGGAGCCGGACTGACGCGACGGGAAACGATGTCCGGCAGCATCGGCATCAATCACAGGAAAGGCGCCTTCAGTTCCTCGCTGGGATATTCATGGGATCGCACGCGCAACGTACACTATTGGGTAAATGAATATACGGTCATACCGGAGGGTGTCGCGATATCCGACGTGAGTGACAGCAGGAGAATACCACTCACTACCGTGCAAAACCTCAACCTCGGCGCCGAATACCGGTTCAGTGAGCGAACGTCAGCAACGATGCTGCTTACCGGATACCGTAGAAACTGGGACATGGAGGCCCGAACCATCGACACCTATCAGCAAGGCGGTGATCCGGTCGTCAATACCGATATGGCCATTTGGGAGATGAACCTGTGGCAAAGCGGTACCGCGAGTCTGGGTATTCACCACCGCCTCGGGGAAGGTCAGGATATCAGTTTTTCCTTCGATTACCTCCGGTATGATAACGACAACCCTTCTTCCTATCACAATACAACCATGGATCACGGTGTCGAGGACGTCATCCTTGTAAACAAGACTACTCCAATCAGTTTCAAGGTTGCGAGTTTCGATTATAAGAACCAGCTGAGTCCGGGCGTGAGTCTGGAGACCGGGGGAAAGGCAACGCTGTCGCGTTTTACGAATACCGTGCGCGTAGACCGTCCCGTTGAAGGCGATACGGACCTGAATGCGGCAACTTTGGACGAAAGGATCATGGCAGCTTACGCGTCAGTGCATTGGGAGCCGGCGCCTGAATGGCAGATTCAAGGTGGACTTCGCTATGAGCACACCAACAGCTATCTGACAAGTCCTTCTGATGGTGTGCTTGTGGATCGATCCTTCGGGAACCTGTTTCCGGATCTGACGCTCTCGCGAACGCTTGGAGTGTCTGGAAAGGCGCAGCTGGCCTACAGCCGACGAATCACGCGGCCGACCTTCAATGACATGGCGCCTTTTGTGTTCTACATTGGTCCGACGACATTCGTCTCCGGCAACTTATCCCTCCGTCCCTCTATTGCCGATGCCCTCGAAGCGAGCCTGCGTTTAGGCGACCTCTGGCTCGCAGCACGGTACACTAGCGTCACCGATGAGATAACTCAGTTTCAACCTTCCTACGATGAAGCGGCCGGGGCGCTGGTGATTCATTCTGAGAACATGACGCTTAGCCGTTCACTTGGTGCGAGCGTCAGTACACCCTGGCGCCCATGGTCGTGGTGGGAGGCCCAGGTCGATGTCTCGTTCTACCGTCAGTGGTATGAACTGGATTACGTGGGAATAAACGTGCGTCGCTATGTGAATCGCGCAGAGCTTACAATGACCAACATCTTCCTTATTCCTTCGGACTTTTCCATTGAACTGTCAGGATCGTATCAGTCGGCTACACCAATGGGCGTATCTCAATTCAAATCGCGGTCTCAACTCAATCTGGGTTTGAAAAAACAGATCGGCAATAGCGTGCTGGCTTTGGTATACAGCGACATGTTCAACGGAATGCAATGGCGTTTCACTGCAGATGTTCCCGAAATAAATTTTCAGTCGTACACCCGCTACGATTGGGATACCCGACTCATCAAATTCACATACAGCTACACCTTCGGCAACCGGAAGCTGAAGGACGTAGACGTCAAATCAGGATCCGAGGATGAGCGCAAACGCATTCAGTGATCACTACATATAAATAAGAATTCCAAATCGTCAAACTAACTATTACAATGATGAACAACCCAGTAAAAGAAAAGTCGAGGAGGGAATTCCTCGGCAAGATCGTGGCAGGAACAGCAGCCGGCCTGACCACCCTGTCCGTACCCCTGATGTCAAAGGCAACCGTTGCTGCAGGCGGAGGCAGCGATGCAGAGGATTGGTTTAAGAAAGCAAAAGGCGCCCACCGTATTGTGTACGACGCACCCGAACCCCACAACGGATGGGCCCTTATATGGTCGTGGGTATTTTATGTCTCCAGCAACAATAGCGGTACGCCTGATTCGGATATGACCGCGATGGTTATACTTCGTCACAATGCTATTCCATTTGGAATGCAGGACTCACTGTGGGAGAAATACAAGCTCGGTGAGATGTTTGGTATCAACGACAATACCACCAAGGCACCCGCGATACGAAACCCGTACTACGTGCCGCGTGAGGGCGATTTTCCATTGCCGGGCATCGACGGGATCAAAAGACTACAGGAACGTGGCGCGATGTTTTGTATCTGCGACATGGCCCTGACAGTCTTCAGCCAGATGGCCGCCCAGCCGCGCGGACTCAATCCGGAGGACGTAAAGAAGGATTGGGTAAGCGGCCTCCTTCCAGGGGTGCAGGTTGTGCCTTCCGGCGTATGGGCTGTTAACCGCGCGCAGGAGCACGGATTTGCTTACTGCTATGCAGGAGGGTAGGGCAGTAGGCAGTAGGCAAGTGGGAACCTGTAAGAAGTGAGAACGAAAAGGTAATCGGTACAGGTACATAAGGTGAAGTGACTGTGTAGGGACGCACGGCCGTGCGTCCCATCTATCCCGGCCACAGACTACCGATCACCTACCACCGGATTACCATCACAGTCCACCCACCGAGGACGTTGTTACGCAACGTCCTTTTTTTTCAATAGTGGAGGATGTTGGGTAGTATGATTTTAGTTTCCCTGGCCTTATATTTAGACAAAGTCCCAGCGTGGCCGGCCATTTGTTTTCTTTTCCTTCCAACTCTATAATAATAACGCACGCCGGCTATCCGCGCGCCGATAACGATTTTCCCGAAGGTTTAAAAAAGGTGTGGCGCATTATTTCAGGGCGTAACCAATCCAACAGGCCAGCGTGTCATGTCCAGATTCAAAGAACATATTGAAAACTTTTTTCCCGGATACTTTGCGCTGGTGATGGCAACCGGTATCATCTCTATTGGCGCACACTTGTTGCATATGGACCTGGTCGCCGAGGGCCTACTCTGGCTGAATGCCATTTTCTATTCCATACTGCTGACGATTTTTGTTCTTCGCGTGTCTTTATTTTTACCGCGCGTAGCCGGGGAGTTTACGGATCATCAGAATGGTCCCGCGCACTTTACTCTGGTTGCCGGAACCTGTATTCTGGGAAACCAGGTAATTTTGATTTTCAATCAGGTACTGCTTGCAACGACACTGCTGGTCTTTGGGGCATTATGCTGGTTGATTTTCATTTACGCTTTTTTTACGTCCATTACGATACGGAAAAACAAGCCACCCCTCGAACGCGGTATCAGTGGGTCGTGGCTCCTGTCCATCGTCTCCACCGAGGCGGTTGCGGTTCTCATTGTTCTGATTGCCCCTACGGTTTCCGATCACCGCGACGTAATGCTTTTTCTTGCGCTTGGTCTTCACCTCGTGGGTGGCATCCTTTATATCTACATTATGTCACTGATTGTCTACCGGCTGTCGTTCTTTGACCTTACCGCCAACGAACTGGGCGCTCCGTACTGGATCAGTATGGGTGCCACGGCGATAACGACCCTGGCGGGTTCGATGCTCATCCTCAACGCCCACGAATGGTCGTTGCTCGGGGAGATGTTGCCCTTTCTTAAGGGCTTCACATTGTTTTTCTGGTTCGCCGGTACGTGGTGGATACCCTTGCTCGTCATCCTGGGCACGTGGCGGCATGTAATCGTAAGAGTAGCACTCCCAACCACGGCGAAGGGATACAATCCAGGTTATTGGGGCATGGTCTTTCCACTCGGAATGTATACCGTTTGTACCTATCGGTTGTCGGAGGCATTGCAAGCCAGCTTCCTCATGAAGATACCGGAGTATTTTATTTATGTCGCCCTGGCAGTGTGGATTTTTGTCATAATAGGGATGCTCCGCCAGATGCTGTCCCGTTTGCAATCGGGCAACACGTAGTGAAGCGGCTGCAAACGCTTTGTGATCTGATTATTTTTTTTAGGTGACAGACAGTGTGGAAATGTGTACCGGGGAATAGCTAACAAATTTGTATTCGGAGTAGTCATAAATTCGTTCTGTGGCTATCTTTAGTCCGATGGATGAGACTGCTGGTATCAATCCACTCGGTCGCTATGTTCAGACTGTTCACCACACTTGACAGGAAGGCATTTATTAAGGCGGTAATAGCCACCGTTGTGGTTGTCATTCTGGTTTTTGCGGGATCCCGCAAACTTCAGAACTTCGATGCTGCTCTTATCGCGTACCTGTTCGGAACGGTGTTTGCGGTTTTTGGCATCGCCTATCGATACTCGGTCTGGATTCAGCGTCCTCCGACACGGATGTACTGGAGGCGATCGTGGGAATTTCTTTTGAGCCGGAATTTTTTTCCCTATCTCGGCCGCTCGTTGTACCTGTTTTTCCGGAATATTCTGTTTCAGCGATTTATTTATCCCAGGGGACGCGCACGTTGGATCGGTCATTTTCTGCTTGCCACCGGATGTCTCCTTGCCTTCGCTGTAACCATACCCCTGACTTTCGGCTGGATTCACTTTGCCTTGTCGCAGGGTTCCGACACCGTGTACGTTGCTTACGTGTTCGGATTCCCGACGGCGACATTTAATCTTGGATCACCGCTGGCCTTTATCATCTTCCATGTGCTCGTATGGTGCTCATGGTTGGTGATCATCGGGGCGGTCATCATGATGAGGAGGAGGCTTACGAAGGGCGGACTTATCGCCACACAATCCTTTGAAGGCGACTGGCTGCCGCTGATCTTGCTGATCGCGGTGTCCGTCACAGGGCTGGGCATCTCTTATGATTATTCGTTCCTGGAAGGAAGAACGCACCAGTTCATGTCCGTCACACATGCCATTACGGTTATCCTGTGGCTGGTATGGCTACCCTTTGGAAAGTTCTTCCACATTTTCCAACGGCCAGCACAACTGGGCGCCCACGTTTACAGGATGGAGGGCAGCAAAGGAGAGAAGGCGGTGTGTCCTCATACAGGACAGCCGTTCGCGACAAAGGTCCAGATTGACGATCTTAAGCAAGTTACGCGGGAATTAGGTTTCGATTTTTCGAAGAAAGATGGAACGAATCATTTAGACCTGTCGCCAGAAGGCAAGCGGTCGGCGCTTGCCCGCGCACATTTTAAGGCCAGACAGGCATCGGGCAAGTTCTTTGGATGAAGTAGTAGAACACAGAAAAGCATGGCGACCCTACCGGTAGATGTTGAGAAAATAATCGAGCGATTTGGCCCGCATAAAAATTATCCGCCCAAAGAAGGTTTTCCCGGCGCCCATGAACCGGACAAACTCGTGAAAACCCATTGCTGCTTTTGTGGGATGCAATGCGGGATGCTACTGAAGGTGAAAGACAATGCGATCGTCGGATTCGAACCGTGGATGGAATTTCCCTACAACAAGGGAAGGTTGTGTCCGAAGGGCGTCCAACGCTATCTGCAAAACAATCACCCGGACCGGCTGCTCTCGCCGCTTCAACGCGTTGAGGGAAAAGGGTTTTTGCCCATCGACTGGGACACGGCGCTGGACCGAACCGTATCGGAAATTCGAAGAATCCAGGGCAAGTACGGCAACGATGCTTTCGCGATGCTGTCGGGGGTGTCAATCACCAACGAAAAGAGCTATATGATCGGCAAGTTTGCCCGCGTTGCGCTCAAGACAGCGAACCTCGACTACAATGGACGCTTGTGTATGGTTAGCGCCGGCGCCGGCAACAAAAAAGCATTTGGTGTCGACAGAATATCCAACACATGGGAAGACCTCGCGCACTCGGAGGTGATCATGATCTGTGGTTCGAATGTGAGCGAAACCTTTCCCACCCTGACTTACTATATCTGGGAGGCACGCGACAACGGTGCCAAACTGATCGTAGTAGACCCACGCGTGACACCCATTGCCCGTACTGCAGACTTGCATCTCCCTGTAAGGCCGGGGACGGATTCGGCGTTGTACGGTTGTATGTTGAAGATCCTTGTTGACAATGACTGGCTCGACCACGACTTTATCAATCAGTACACGAGCGGATTCCAGGAAACGATCGACGCTGTAAAGGACTATACGCCGGAGTGGGCTGAACGAGTTACCGGAATTCCCGCCGAAAAGATAATTCAGGCTGCAACGATGTGGGGCAAGGCCGCGACGAGCTTTCTGATGCACGCCCGTGGAATCGAACACCATTCCAAAGGCGTCGACAATGTTATCGGATGCATTAACCTCGTCCTGGCTACCGGCCGAATAGGAAAACCCTATTGCGGGTACGGTACAATAACAGGTCAGGGTAACGGGCAGGGTGGACGTGAGCACGGTCACAAATGCGATCAGCTTCCAGGCAACCGCGATATCACAAACCCCGAGCATCGGAAATACATTGCCGGTGTCTGGGGCATTGAAGAGAAAGATATGCCCGGAAAGGGTTTGACAGCATACGAACTCGTGGAGGCGATACATCGCGGTGAGATCAAGGGATTGATCAGCATTTGCTTCAACCCGCTGGTGTCTTTACCCAACAATAATTTGGTTAGGGAAGCCTTTCAGAAGCTGGAGTTCTATGTTGCTATTGACTTCTTTCTTTCCGAAACGGCCCGTTATGCAGATGTTGTTCTGCCGGGATCGCTTCACGAGGAAGAGGAGGGAACCGTAACAACGGCAGAAGGAAGGGTCGTCAAGATCAACGCCGCAGTGAGTCCGCCGGCCAATGCGCGACGCGACGGTGACATCATCATGGACCTGGCGCACCGGCTTGGTGTCGGCGACAAGTTTTCATTTGAAAACAGCGAGGCGATCTTCAATGAACTTCGCGTAGCGTCGAAGGGAGGTACGGCCGATTATTACGGCATCACCTATGAAAAAATTGAAAAGAACATGGGCGTATTCTGGCCTTGTCCGGAATTAGATCATCCCGGCACGCCGCGGCTGTGGGAAGACCGTAAGTTCAGAACAGCCGATGGTAAGGCTCATTTCAATCCCGCGCCCTATCGTGACCCCGGCGAGGTGACCGATGAAGAATTTCCGGTAACGCTTACGACGGGACGGGTAGTATCACAGTATCTCAGCGGTTCGCAAACGCGACGCATCGGCAAGCTCCTGGATCAATACCCTGAGCCTCTGTTAGAAATTCATCCAAAGCTGGCTGCAACATATGGCATCCAGGATCGCGATCTAATCCGCGTGGTGACTCGCAGGGGAGAGGCAGCATTTCCCGCACAGTTGGTAGAGACGATCCGCGAAGACACTGTCTTCATTCCGTATCATTGGGGTGGAAGCAAGTCCGTGAACCAGCTTACGCCGGGAACGCTGGATCCGATCTCAAAAATACCTGAGTTCAAGGTATGCGCGTGCAAGCTTGTTCATACCGGCCACAAAGCCCCTCCCTCCGCCGCCTCCAACGCCTACCAAAGCCCTATGAACAACAACCACACCTGACATCACCATGCACTTAATATTATCAGATATCCCTTTACACCCTTTAAACCCTGTCCACCCTATACCCTGTATACCTATATCCCAATATCCCTTTGTACCCTATACCTCTATACCTCTATACCCTATACCCTTATACCCTTATACCCTTATACCCCTATGTGCCCTATACCCCTTATTTCCCTATTTCCTTATTTCCATATTTCCCTTCCCTTAATCCCCCCTTCCCATGGTAGCAACTGAGTATGACATGCAAATGGAGTTTTTCGTGGACATGCAACGGTGTATTGGTTGTCATGCCTGCGAAATGGCTTGTGCCGAATGCGAAACGAACGGACAGGAGAGCATGATTCACGTCAACTATGTGGAGCGCGCTGTCTCTGTGCAGACCACCGTGCAGGTTTGCATGCACTGCGAAGACCCGGCGTGCGCTGCTGTTTGCCCGGCGGACGCTATAACAAAAGACAGCTTCGGCGTTGTGCATTCGGCCAATACAGCCCGGTGTATAGGGTGCTCAAACTGTGTCTATGCATGCCCTTTTGGGGTACCTAAGAAGATGGAAGCGGCCGAACTTATGATGAAGTGTAATATGTGTTACGACCGGACGAGCGCGGGAAAGAAACCGATGTGCGCTACGGTGTGTCCCAGTGGCGCGTTGTATTATGGGACGCGCGACGAGATCAGGCTGATGCGCCCGGATAGCG
Organism: Cyclobacteriaceae bacterium; assembly: GCA_036381475.1. GTDB lineage: Bacteria > Bacteroidota > Bacteroidia > Cytophagales > Cyclobacteriaceae > ZC4RG29. The sequence continues at coordinate 837 of DASVCT010000294.1, read as the reverse complement.
ACCCGGTACAGACATTCAAATTTGGAGGCCAGACGGTTAAGACCAAGGTCAATATCATGATGCCGAAGGGCAGCAAAGAACTTGTGATTGACTAATATGGAAAATCTGGAGGACAACAAAGTGCCGGGTTGGAAAAGGGACTTTCCGGTGCGACAGGATGAGGCGACGCACATTTCACGGCGGGAGTTCGCGAAATTTTTGGGTTTATTGTCGGGATCCCTGGCACTCGGCAATGGGGCGATCGTAGTGAAGTCTATCGCGTTTCCCGGAGAGGCGCCTGAGGGTGAACACTACGTCTGCGAAGAAGCACAGGTGCCCGTAGGGGAAATGCGGCAGTTCGTCCTTGAGCGGGGCAACAAGACAATACCCTACATTCTCATACACCTCGATGACAATGAGTGGCGGTCTTTCGAACAGAAATGTACGCATCTGTCATGCGCCGTGCGGTATCGCAGTGACCTCGATCAGATTGAATGTCCATGCCACAAGGGATTTTTTGACTCGAGAACGGGTGAGCCCCTTCAGGGGCCGCCACCGCGACCACTTCCCGCGCTTAAGGTGGTCGTGCGCGGAGGTAAGGTTTACGTATATGCAACCCCAACGGAAAATATTGCCAGAATATGACTGACTTCAGGGAATCTCAAAATCGGGCACACCCAAACAAGACCAACACGCTGATGTCGGGCATCATATTCATGCTCATATGTATCGTCGGCATACAGGTCTGGTTGCTCTATAGCGCGCTCAACAATGCGCTCGAGGAAAACCTCAACATCGCTGTCGCCTCTTTTGTCGGCTCGGCGTTGCTGTTTGTTGTGAGTATGTTTCTGCTGAAAT
>DASVCT010000293.1:0-3879 GCA_036381475.1 Cyclobacteriaceae bacterium | reverse complement strand
CAGGCGCGCCAAGGCGCGCAGGGAAAATCACAGAGGCTCTTTTTTTTTTGGTGCGTTAACAGCGATCGCGTGGAGTGGCTACTAGTGTGCAAGACCCGGTATTGCATGGAGGGCACAGGCGCGCCAAGGAAGGCGAGTGAGAGTCAGTGTGAGTGTGAGAGTGAAAGTGAGGAAGCGATCAGTTATGATGCAATGGGTTTCAGTGCGCCCCCCTATACCCTTATTTCCTTATTTCCCTATTTCCCTATTTCCTTATTTCCCTATTTCCCTATTTCCCTATTTCCTCAAGCATTTCTGCAAGCTCATAAGGTTTCGACCATTGCGGGTTGTGGTCGGCAGTCAATTCGAGGTATTTGTAGCCGCGTTCCCGGGCGCGTTTGGCAAAGGCGGCGAAGTCGTCTTCTTCTGCCGTTTTTCCTGGATCGATGGTGAGGATGTATACACCTGGCAAAGACTTAGCGGCGGGATTCTTGAGTGACAACGGCTCGGTGAACGTCTTGACCGACTGCGGGACGTCCTTTGGATAAGGTTGTTCTGGCCTTACCCATGACGGGACGATCATGCCGTCTTTTTCCATGCTTTTGAGCCAGTCGCGACCGAGGGGCATTGCGGACACCAGGCTTTCTCCGTCGACGGGCAAAAGCGCGTCGAGGTACACGAGCTTCCGAATCCGTTCCGGTATGCGGTCGGCGACGCCGGTGATCACCATGCCACCGTAGCTATGGCCCACAAGCACGATATCGGTAAGTTTTTCGAACAGGATCATGTTCACAACATCGTTGATGTGCGTCGATAGCGTTACGTCGGGTGAGGCCAGGTGAACACGTTCACCCTGACCTGTCAATGAAGGGCGGTAGACGACATCCCCATGGGCGGTCATGATGGAATCCACTTCCTTGAAGGCCCAACTTCCGCCCCATGCGCCGTGAACGATGACGTAAGTTGTGGGTCTTTGCTGGGCAAATAAGACCGCTACGTTTAGGATTACGGACAGGGAGGTGATCAGGACTCTCATAGGGTAAAGGCGTTTCCTGTAAATATAATCGCGTATGCTGAAATTCACAGTGCCTCCTTGCATTCTTGCTCCATCACTCCGGTGGTGACGGTGGGAGGGATCTTCCATTTTTCGATATCCTGCGCTGTGAGGACGGGGTAGTTGGAAGTCACGCCTCCGACGCCGGAGGTTGCTGTGCCGACAACCACGTGTCCGACGCCGGTGCTTCGTATGACGTACGAGCACATAACACAAGGTTCGACTGTTGTGTATAGGATGCAATCTGTCAAATCCTTCGTCTGTATTTTCGCAATCCCGCTTGTGATGGCCAGTATTTCCGCGTGCGCGAGGACAGGGGGAAGATCGGGAGATCCTTCAATGCCTTCGCCGATAATCTCACCATTTCGGACCAGCACGGAACCGACGCCCGGTTTTCCACTAGCTTTCGCCTGTCGCGCCAGAACGAGGCATCTTTGCATGTAGGGGATGTGTGCAGAATTCATGGACGATGAAAGAATCACAGGAAAGATACCAGATCAGGGCGGCTAAATAGCTCTTAATTTCTCTTCCTCTAAATCGATCCGGTGAAGGAATTTTCTAATGACTTCATCGTCGATCTGGTCGTCTTTCTTGTTTTTGGCCAGCAGCCATCGCCTCTCCTGATCAAGGATGTCGAGCTGTATTCTTGTCGTTTCTTTTGTTACACCCGGCTCGGGACTACTTTTGCTGCCTTTCCACCGGTCGACGAGTTGTAGCAAGTGCTTGTTACTAAGGTGTTCGCTGTAATTGGTTTGCAGATGGTCGAGCGTGTGTTGGGCCAGTCCTTCTTTAACAACCTGCACCGCTTCATGTTCCGGAATATAGTCGCGGTACTCGGGCGGTTTTACTTTCCTGATCAGATATGGGAGCGTTAAGCCCTGCAAAAGAAGTGTGGTTATTATGGCAATGAAGGTGATAAACAGGATGAGATTCCGGTGCGGAAATGGCACACCATCACCTAACTGAACGGGTATGGAGAGTGCGGCCGCCAAAGAGACGACACCCCGCATGCCCGTCCATCCCATGATCAGCGGCGCACGGTAGCCCGGGTTTCTATTCGCGACAGTAATAAAGTTTCTTGCTATACGTGTTACGACCGACGCGCCAAATGTTGCCACGAACCTTACGATGATCAACGTGCCAGCAACCAGCAATCCGTACCCTATTGCCGTCGACAGGGGGATGCCTTCCTGTTTCAGACCCGCGCTAATCTCCGGTAAATCCAGTCCGATCAGCAGGAATACCAATCCGTTAAGAATGAAAACAAGGCTTTGCCATACATTGTGTCCCCGCAAGCGCGAGGAGCTATTCATAAAGTGATTTATCCTGCTGGAGAGGAGCAAAGCGCCACAGACTACAGACAGTATTCCTGAACTGTGTACTTTTTCCGCGGCGATATACATGACGTAGGGTGCGACCAGGCTGAGAGCTATATCCATGTTGGCATCGGTTGGCAACAACCGGTGAATCTTCATGAACAACCATCCGACCAGCAATCCTATACCCGCGCCGCCGGCCACCATCCAGCAGAAACTTAATGCAGCATCCGACCAAATGAATTGTCCGGTAGCGACGGCCACCAGAGCAAAACGGAAAATAATAAGTGACGAGGCGTCATTAAGGAGGCTTTCGCCTTCGAGTATGGAAGACATGCGCCTGGGTACCTTCACGAACTTCAGTATAGCGCCCGCGCTTACGGCATCCGGAGGAGATACGATGCCTCCCAGCAAAAAGCCCAGTGCCAGCGTCAAGCCCGGTATGAACAAGTTGGCGACAACTGCTACCGACGACGCAGTAAGAAACACAACGATAAATGCAAAGCTCGTGATTATGCGCCTCCATCTCCAGAGCTCCTTCCACGAAATTGCGAATGCGGCTTCATACAGTAAGGGCGGAAGAAAGATCACAAAGATGAGCTCAGGCTCTATGTGCAATACAGGAATGCCCGGAATGAAGCTTAACGCCAAACCTGCGACAACGAGCATTACGGGATAGGCGACCTTTATCCTGTCTGCCACCATAATGAGCAGAATAATGAGCACAATAAGTGCCAGGTAGAACGGGAAATGTTCCATGGATTACATCTGTTTTCACGTGATGCAATTTATGAATATCCGGCACCATCGCCCTTAAAGATTGTGATCCTGAAACCCGACGCAGGAGGGACGAAGGATCCCCGTAGAGTTGGCAGAATCTAAGTGGTATGCAGGGATGACAATCCTTGCCCTTTCATTGCTCGTTCAGATTTTTGCCTTCTCAGCTTGATATTCCTCTTCTGTGAGTACTCCACCATCGAGTAGCTCTTTTAGCTTTGAAAGCTTGTCATATTTGTCGTCATTTTGGGCTTGCTCTTGATCTGTGGACTTACAATTTTCAACCTCGCAGGTAGCAATTGCATTCTCGATGTCAATAGTATAGTTTGTGATGTTGCCACCCCCCACGGTGAAATAGACTCCCTGATACCTTTTGTAGTTATATTTCTTAATTTTCTTAATAGTTACAATCAACCCAGCATTTGACGCTGGTAGCCTGTTTGCTTCAGCGTCCATTGAAACTGCCCATCCACCAATTGTAACGTAAACGAATTTTCCGTTGGTGTCGGATCCTCTTTGCAGTTTGATCTCGTCACCAACCTTGTAGGTGACTCCGTTGGATGCAACATATTGATCAAGATCTTCGATTTTCTTCTGCGCAAGAACAGAGACTGTTGTCAACACGAAGGCGAGGAGTAGATTGATTTGTTTCATATTTAGAGTCCGTTTTTAGTGACAATAGGGTTTGCCTAAAGAAATCGTTCAACCACGGTATCACCAATATTCTTAAATGCTTCACTAGTCAGATGCTTC